>JAUXGM010000005.1 GCA_030622125.1 bacterium
AAAAAAATTTGGAAGAAATGAGATAAAAATTATGCCATTGCCTATCAATATATTGGCAATAAATACTTCTATAGCTCCCGCAAAAATTATGGAACAGAATGAGATTTATTACATTGAATTTTCTATAGATTATAAAATTATAAATCGTACCCCAGGGCAATTAATATTTGATGGCGTAGCTGTTGGGAAAGGCTTCCAATTGGATTGTATATGGCCCCCGTCGAATTGTTTGGTTTTTGTTTATGTTCGAAAAACAGAATTAAATATAGATACAGTACAAACTTTGAAAAGTTCAACCCTTGAAAATAATAAAACCCTATATGAAATATTGATAAATAAGCCAACTTTTATAGAAGAAACTTCTAATACTCTCTATTTTAAGGCAATAAAAAATGGTGCAAATTTTAATGAGGATATTAATGGTTTACAAAGAATTGGAATTCGAAAAAACTGGGTGTTAAAGCAAAATTAATTTTATTGGGGGGAATTTCCCCCCTCTTTTAAGGAGACACTATGAAAAAACTATTAACTATTATTTTTATTATCTGTATAATCTTGAATTTATTTAGTATTAATTTTGAATTAATTGAGATTGGAAAGGTTTACCTCCAAAATTTTACCTATAAAGACTTTAAAGCTTTAAAATTTTATTCAGATAAGCAAGATTACTTTATAATAGATAAAAAAAGTAACATTTGGTTACAATCAGGATCTCTTACATTAATAAAGTTTAATAAAGAAGGTTTTTTAGACAAAATAATATCATTATATAATGGAAGCAATGATGATGGAATATGGGCAGTAAATCTTTTTAATGATTATATAACTGCCGATATACAGGGAAAAAAGATCGCAATACTTGATAAGAAAGGAAATATATTAAAATATATACATTTACCGTTATTTACAAAGAGTTCATCTTTATGTAGCTTTTATTTTGATAATAATTTCATATTTTCAAATGGTTACTTTTCTAATGAAAATGAAAAAAATAAGGTTTTTCTGACAGCTATGATAAATATTAAAAATGGAAATATAATAAAACTTTCAAATGAAGTCATGATTAAAAAATTTGTAGAGGATTCATATGTACCTAATTATAGATATTACCCCTTAAAATTACCAAATGGAAATTATATAATTTATAACAGATATTTTTATAAAATTGTTGAATATAATAAAAAAGGTAATGTTATATATGTTTATAATAAAGAACCTTTGAATTTTAAAGATTATAAGGGTTTGAAAAGTTGTCGTGATGTTTCAAATAAAGAAATTATTGAAATAATTCAAAATAAAAAAAATAATATTTCTTCCGATTACCCGTTTAATTTTTCATTAGGTGGAAAACCAATATTATATAAAGATTACTTTATTATTCCCAGGAGAATTTTTCCGCCTTATTATCTTGATATTTATAATTTTCAAACCAAGAAATATGAAGGACAAGTGGA
This sequence comes from bacterium, assembly GCA_030622125.1. Taxonomy (GTDB): domain Bacteria; phylum AUK180; class AUK180; order AUK180; family AUK180; genus JAUXGM01. Next base: position 1,455 of record JAUXGM010000005.1, read on the forward strand.
ATTGCAAGATAGGTTAATAATTAATTCACATGATGAAAGATTATATTGTTTGAATGATGGAGCTGAAGATGATAGAGTTAATTTCTCAATATATAAACTCATAACAAAAAATGATTATAAGAAATATCTAAAAAATAGTTCTAAGGTATTTAAAGAAAGCATAGATATTTTAAATCAAAAAATCAAAAATGGTATTTCATCTTGTGGTTGCCATAAAAAATATGTTTTTAAAAAGAACCCCAATTTTGTTAATAATATAAATCATGTTATCATCAAAGCGCCTCAACAAGAAAACCTATTTATTAATCTATTCAGCAAAAAGAAAAAATATATTAGTGATTATATTAAAAAAAATGGAAAATTTCACATCATTTTTACATGGAGAGATAATAGAAAAAATTTTATTAATTGTTATAAAACTGTAACGAATTATTTGAAAAAATATGGAAATGTATTTGATGGATATTTAATATTATCCTCAAATAAATTTGATATATTAAAAAATGTTAAGAATACATTTAAATTTCAAAAAGATATGAATATAATTTTAAATCTTGCACCTAAAAATATTGATGCAATTTATTATGAAAAAGCTAATTATGATATGTCAACAATTATTATAGTAGATGATAATGGGAGCATAAAAGATTATTTTTCTTTTTCTAATGATAAAGATTATAAAAATTTATTCGAACGTTTTTTAAACAAAATGACTAAATAGTGTTGGCGTTATGAAAATGGGGACGGTGGTAGAAAAGTAGAATTTTTACTTAATGGGTTCTTTTAGAATGCTGATTTTCAGAATTTATTGATTGGAATTGAAATAAAATGAATAGAAATTTGATTTTTGAGAAATTTGTGATATAATCTATTAGCAAAAACGGGAAAAATAGTTGTCGTTGGGGCGGAAAAAATCCTTGTCGTTGATCATATAGCAATATTTTTCCAGATATACTTGAAATATTTTTAAAAATATGATATATTTCAACTATAAATGAAATAGGAGCTGCTATGGTAATAAGAGATTTATATTTAAGAAAAATTGTACCATATATTAATAAACCGATTATTAAAGTAATTAAAGGTATGCGAAGGGTTGGAAAAAGTGTCTTTTTAAAACAGATTATAAATTATTTATTAACAGAAAAAAAAATCAATAAAAACAATATTATTTATATTAATAAAGAACTCATTGAATATGATTTTATAAAAGATTACCATCTTCTTTATAAATATATTAAAGACCAAAAAACAAACAAAAATATTCATTATGTATTTGTAGATGAGGTTCAGGAAATTATCGGATGGGAAAAAGCCATTAACAGCTTACTTGCAGAAGGAAAATATGATATTTATGTTACAGGTTCAAATGCTAAATTATTATCTTCTGAATTGACAACCTTAATTGGAGGAAGGTATATTGATATTAATATATATCCTTTTGGTTTTGAGGAATTCTTAAAAATACGTAAAAACAAAGGGAAAAATATAGAAAAAGAATTTTTACATTATTTGAAATGGGGCGGTTTACCAGGTTTGCATGTTTTTGAGTCAGATGAAATATCCGTATATCAATACATTACTTCGGTATATAATACAATTCTTTTAAAGGAAATTATTGAAAGGAAAAATATAAGAAGAACCGTTTTATTAGAAAGTGTAGTAAGTTTTTTAGCCCAAAATATTGGGAATATTTTTTCAGCAAAAAGTATCTCCGACTATTTAAAATCTCAAAAAATTAAAGTGGCATCTGAAACTATTCAGCATTATATTAAATACATTCAAGATAGCTACATTCTTTATGAATTAAAACGGTTTGATTTAAAAGGAAAAAGGATTTTTGAAATATATAATAAGTATTATCTTGCTGATCACGGTATACTAAATGGTTTATTGGGTTATAATGATATTAAATTGCCTGGTTTATTGGAAAATATTGTTTATATGGAATTACTTCGTCAAGATTATAAAGTTTATCTTGGCCAATTTAATAGGTATGAAATTGATTTTGTTGCTGAAAAAAATAGGAAGAGAATATATATTCAAGTGTGTTATCTACTAAACAATGATAGTACTATTGAAAGGGAATTTGGAAATTTATTAAAAATCCCTGACAATTATCCAAAATATGTAATTAGCTTGGATAAATATTTTAATACTGAATTTAAAGGAATTCAAAGAAAAAATATTATTGATTTTCTTCAGAAGTCCAAACAATGGGGTCGGGGGATGTCTTTATGACGGGTTTGTAGATTCCCGTTTGCATGGGAATGGCAGTTGAATATAATGAACAATGAACCACAGCACCTTTTCAAAGTGCTGAGCGGATAGAAAAGTAAAATTTCTGTTTTATAGGTTCTTTTAGAATTTTTATTTTCAGAATTTAGCGAGAGGAATTTACGAAAAAATGAAGAAAGTGTTACAATTATTTAAAAATGTAAATATATTTAGGAGGTTGTATGAAAAAGAGTATTGTAATGTTAATTACACTTATTTGCATGCTTGGATTATTAAATTGTAATCAAGAAGGGTACTTAGCAAAACCTGTCGTTGATACAATAACCGGAACTGATTACTCTTTTAAACTAATTACAAAAGATCATTATACAATATCCTGTCCCAATCCGGAAAAATTTGGCTATAAGGAAATTTATTATGATTCCAAAGTGGGGTTGAAAATAAATAAATAAAAAAATGGGTCCGTGAGTTTACAAATCTTTCGGATTTGCAGCAGGACACAAATTTACAAATCAAAAAAACAATGTCAAAGGTCAAAAGATAGATTCTTCAATCGTGTAGTTTACCCCGTATCCTGATTTTCATCGGGACAGGCTTTGATTCGGGGCTCAATCAGAATGACGAAATGGGCAAGCGAATTTGCCTGCCTGTGCGTTGCACGCAGACAGGCAACTGGATTTCCTTGGTCGCCTATTGTTCTCGGGTGGTCTATCGTTATCTAAGGAAGAATCCGGGACACAGTCTTGGGACACACAGTGACGAAGTCACACAATAGGGACATACCTTCCCGTATCAGATACGGGATAAATTCCGAAGGTGTGTCCCGACACCTTTGTATTTATGTCCCGCCTGTTTGCGGTGTATTTTCTCTTGAACCTTTGATTCTATTTCCTTTGGCTATATTGTTCTCGGGTGGTCTATCGTTATCTAAGGAAGAATCCGGGACACACCTCAACAAAAAAAAATCTGTTTGATGAGGTAATGTCCCTCTTTTTATGGGGGACGGAGTTTTATATTATTTTTTACTAACCTCAAACCTCTAACCTCTTCTTACCCTCTCAACGGGTAGACACACAGGTCTACCCCTACATTTTTTCTTTCCTCATACACCCATCAACTCATCCACCCATTCACTTTTTTCCTTATTTACTTATCAACTTGCATTTTTTGTATATATGCTTCTGGGTCAAAGTCGGAGTTCTTTTCTAAAAAACTTTGTTTTCCATTCTCTAATGCAAAAATAAAATCGCTGTTTTTGGTAAGAATGCCAATATCGTGTGAGATCACAAAGATTTTTTTCTCTGATGACGATTGTTTTAAATACTCAAACATAATATGCTTATATCTAATATCTAAAAAAAGGATCACCTCATCAAGAAAAACAACCGGTGTTGATTGAAGCAGATTTTCAATTATTTGAACCATTATCCATTGCCCTTGAGAAAGTTTTTTGATATCCTTATTTAAGAAGTTGGAAAACCTCCCGAATTTAGCAAGAAAAAACGGTTTTATTTCCCTTTCTTTTGTTGTTATTGTGAGATAATCCAATACGGTAAATCCCGGAATAGGATTTTCATTTATGTATGTTGCCGAGAATAATTCTCTTCTTTTCTCTATGCATATTTTTGTCAGAGCTTTGTCTTCATAAAATATTCCGCCTGAATCCGGTTTTATTATCCCCGTTGCAAGTTCAATAAATGTTGTTTTTCCGCTTCCATTCGGACCGATGATCCCATATATTCCGTTTTCTCTAAATTCCACATTTAGAAAAAAGGTGAATCCGTCTCGTTTAAGTTCCACATTATCAAAATTTAAGATCATTTTTACCTTTTAATAGAATCAAAAAATAGATCCCGCCAACAATGGACAGTATCATCCCGACCGGCAGATAGAAAGCATTTATATTCTTTGAAACAATATGAGAGATCAAAAGCAGATTCGATCCATAAATGCCGGAGTAAAATATTAGATATTTACTCCTTGAACCATATATATTTCTTGCAATGTGTGGTGACATCAGACCCAAAAAACCGATTATACCGCTGATGGATACTGTAAAAGAAACCAAAAGAGCAATAATAACAAAAAAAATGACTCTGTATTTATCAATGTCAACCCCCAGACTCCTTGCCTTTTTATCGCTGAAATTCATCTGGTCAAGGATCAAAACCTTTTTTTCCGTCCATAATAATACCAAAAGAAGAATAATAATAAATAGGATCAGGATCTTGATATCATAAAATTCAGTTGTCCCGTATAGCCACTCAATAATTGAGTGGATCTTCTCTCTTGTAATATTTGTTAGAATAATCGAGGTCAATGAACTCGTCATTAGCCCATAAACAATACCGATCAAAAGTAAGGTTACCGTATTTTTTCTTCCTACCGCCCTATATATTCCAAAGATCAGAAAGATAGAAATTAACCCGAAAGCCAATGAAAATATGAATATTGAATATTGTCCGAACAAATAGTATATTCCCGTTAAAAAAGCAACGGCGATTCCAAGAGAGGATCCCGAGGATATCCCAAGAATATAGGGATCGGAGAGCGGATTTTTGAACAATATTTGTGAAATTGCTCCGGCAAAACCAAGAGCGAACCCAACAACTATTGCCGTTATGGTCTCCGGGATCCTTATCCTGAAAAATATATTTTTATCAAAAAAACCAAGATTTAAAAATAAACTGATCGTAATAAGAATTATTAGTATGAGAAAGGGTCCATAATTTTTAAAAAATTTCATTTTTTAATATATTTTATTAAAACATCCCTTAAAAAGATCATGCTTCTTAAAGAGGGCTGTAAAAAATTATCATAATTTTTGATCACATATACTCGTCCCGATCTTATTGCGGAAATATTATTAAATGCTCTGTCGATTATAATATCTTTTTTTATAAGATCTCCATTTTCAATAAATATAAAAATTATATCGGGATTCCTTCTTATAATATCTTCCTTTTTTATGATACCGTACCTATCTTTTAGATTTGAAGCAATATTTTTTAAACCGAGAATTTTTAGACATTCACCTTGAAATGTTCTTTCCCCAAATGTATAGTACGGATTTGTCCATATCAAACCAAGTACTTTTTTGCCATTGAACTTGGGAATATCTTTTAATATTTTATCTATATTTTTTACGATCTCCGATGCTCTTTTTTCTCTATCCAACATTTTTCCGAGAAGAATATAGCTTTCTTTTAATTCTTGAATTGAACTGATATATATCTTTTTTGAAGGTACCTTAAATTTTTTGAGATTTTCGCCATCCTTTTCCTGAGAGATCGCTGTATAAAAAACATAATCGGGTTTGAGCTTGATTATCTTTTCAATATTAACCTTTGAAAAATTTCCGACCTTTAAAGTAGTTGGAAATATATCCTCTGCAATTGTAGCGGTAATACTATCTGAAAGTTCCAGATCCACAAGGATCTTGGTAATATTAGGAGCAAGTGAAATGATCCCATTTGAAAAAACTACCTCAAAAACGAATAGCATTAAAAGAAAAAGAATGAATTTTTTCATTCAATACCGATTTTCACAAAGAATTTCCTTCTTGCCAACGGATAATCTTCATCAGAAGGAGAATTGCCAAAATTTATTTTTCCCTTACTGCCAAATAAATTTTTTATACCGAAAGAGGTCTTTAATCTTTTAATATCATATTGAAATAAAATATCTGCTTTATGGATGGGCAATAACTTTTTTAATTGATCATTAAAATAGATATTTTTTTCAAGTCCCCTGTAAAGATAATCCATCTTAATTTTCCACTTTTTAACCTGAATTTGCACCGATAATGTATTGACGAGGTCGGGAAGATAAGTTGCCGGAAATTTTTTAGTTTCATATATGGTGTTTCCATTTATATCCACATCCGTTTTATAATATCTCTCTTGATCGCCCCAATTCGCCGATATTTTGTCATAGATAGTAACAAAATTGTATTTGAGTTCATAATTCAATGAGATACTGTTGATCTGTGCCTTGTTTATATTTTCCGCCTGATAATAATAGGTTGAGGGATCTTTCAAAATCCAAACAATCATATTTTTAATATTCTTATAATTATATGAAAGAGAAAATTTATTGATCTTGTATTTTAAAAAGAGGCTCGTTGCCTCTTCATTTTTCAGATTCTCGTTTCCTCCCATTTCCCAGTAGAGGTCATTTAAGGAAGGTTCTTTCAATCCCCTTGAAAGATAGATCAGAACATCGCCGGTTCCAAATTTTCTTTCAAAGAACAAATTTCCCGAAAAGAAAATATCATTGAAAGATGAACTATTCAATTTTAAATTTCCACCTATTCCAATAGGAAGATAGGCAGCGCCCAATGAAAATTCCTCTTTTTTTACATTTTTCTCATTATATTTAGTATAACAGATACTAAATTTTTCCGTAAACCGCAAGTAATTGCCAAAAATAGTTCTATATAAATTGGAGGCACTGATAAGTTCATAGTCAATATTACTTGTGTAATATGTTCCAAAATATTCGGAAAGATATGTTATTTTGCTGTTTTTATAGAAAATATTTCCATTAAGTTTTTTGCCTAATCCGGATAAAATAAACCAGAAATATTTTCCCGTTTGTCGGTTATCGGGATAGAGGGCATCATCATAAGAACCATCGGCGGGAACAGGTCCCGGCGTACCGAGATCCTCATCGGTATAATTCAGCAGAAAATTTAATAAATCCTTAAATTGCATGTTTAATCCGAGATTATTTTTTTTGAAATCCGAATTTTTTCTGCCGCAATCTCCTGATTTTTCCTGAAACATAAGATTTATTTTAAGTTCTTTACCTTTTACGGGAATGGTAGTGCAGATATCCCGTTGATTGGTGTCAATATAAAGATAGGAGCTCAATTGCATCTTGATATTATGATCTATTTTTAAATTTCCACCTATACCTTCTCCTCCAATGATAGATGATGTATCAAATCGATAGTATCGTATACTGTCAAAAAGATAGTCGGGGAAAAGAGAAAGATCAAGGTTTCCGGTTGTCGGATCATTTAAGACAACGGAATTAAGCATGATCGTTGTGTGAGTTGAAGAAAGTCCGGGTGAATTTAGAAATAGAGCACTTCCTTGATAAAATCCATTAGGGATCAAATTGAGTTTAAATGCTTCAATATCATAGAGAGCATCTACCGTTGTAATTGTAAATGTTCGGGTATTATTTCTTGTTCCGATAACAAGAATTTCAACCGAAAAAATATAACCAGTGGCAAAAAAGAGAAACAGAACAATAATTAGTCGTTTCATTGCATCCTCCGTACTAATAATATTTAGGTAAATATCCTGACTTGAGTATCAAGCCTCGTCCTTCCCTTCCCGGTATCATCCAGTGGTATGAAGGATTTGTAACTCTCACAGTTGCGGGGACAGTTGCGGATTTTCACCACATTCCTTACCATTTTTATTATAACAAAAAATATTAAATTTTTCAAAATTTTTTAATAAAACCAAGAAAATCCTTTTAAATTTTCTTTTATTTATCTTCCATTAATTTCCGAATTATCGATGCCGAGACTAATGAAGCGTAACTATTTGAATCAAAAACCACCGCACCGGCTTCCACTAAGGTTTCCTTTACTTTGGTTTTGTTTTGCGGATCCTTATCTGTTCCCGTTATCGTTATGATAATAGTAATATTATATCCATCATTTTTTGCAATTTCCTTTGCCTTTTTTATGATAGGGGCAAGCTCTTCTGCCGGTTCCATATTTGAACCGTAACCTAAAACAACATCAAGTAAGATAATTGCAACTTCGGGATCATTTGCCTCTTCTAATATTTTTTTATTCCTAAGGGTAAAATCGATCATTGGATGTGGTCTTCCTACTGTAAATTCATCTTCACCGAGATCAATGAATGAATTTTTATGACTTTTCCAGGAGTCCTTTAACTTATATTTGGGATTTAAAGGAGAATTTCCGTAAACCTCGCCAATGTATTGTCTATGTATCAACATTGCTTCATCACAAAGCGTTCCGCCCGAAAACAAGCCCCTTACATATTTTTGATCAAGCGTTTTTCCATATGTTTCACTCTCAACAATCCGTTTAATTTCTTCGTTTCTTTTTGCAATATCTCTTTTAAATTCATTAAGGTCTTTTTTCTGTGATAAAGAACAGGAGATCAATGCCGCTTCTTCAAGTGTTTCTGCATTTATTATTTTTTCACTTTGTATTTTCTCGGAATTTCCGCCAAGGAAAACGGCAACAACGGGTTTTGAAACATTTGCTTCAATATAATTGACCACATCGGAAACTACCGTATCGGCAGGCGGTTTGGAAATAAGAGTTATTATCTTCGTTTGCTCATCTTCATTTAATGCCTTAATCCCTTCTAAGAACATTATGCCGCCAATATCTTTTTTTACATCTCTGCCGCCGGTACCGATTCCCTGAGATATTCCGCAACCATTATTTGAAATAATAGAACTCACCTCTTGCAATCCCGTACCGGATGCTGCAACAAGTCCGATTTCTCCTCTTTCAACAACATTGGCAAAACCAAGTGGTGTACCATTTATTATTGCTGTTCCACAATCCGGTCCCATTACCAACAATCCATTCTCTCTTCCGAATTTTTTTAATTCCAGTTCCTTTTCTATAGAAACATTATCCGAAAAAAGCATTATATGAAGTCCTTTTTTTAATGCTTTCATTGCTTCATCTCCCGCATATTTACCTGCAATAGAGATAATGGCAAGGTTTGCATCCGGCAAAAAATCAAACGCGCCTTCGATACTTTTAGGCAGATATTCTCCCGTTTTAAGCGTTTTATTTTTCTTTTCTTTTAGAATCTCATCTATTTTTTGAAAGGCATATTCTGCAATATTCTCGGTTTCCGCATTTACCGCTATTAAAAGATCGGAATCAATGGCATCCGTAAATTCTTTTAAAAGTAACTTAGAGGTTTTTAAAATCGATTTATTTTGTTCGGTTCCCATAACGATGGCAACATCAATAACGCCCTCCATTTTAGTAGCCTCTTTTGAAACAAGCATCAATGAGACCGAATCGTAGTACTCGCCTTTTTTTATAATACCTTTCGTAAACATTCAATCCTCCAAATCAAATAATTTCTGCATTGTAATTATGAAACCCGTCAATATATCCGCACCTGATGTTTCCCCGATATTTAAATAATTCATAATCGCTACATTAATATCTTTGTTTTCCGTAAATGCAATGAATAAATTTTTAAATTTCATATAATATCTTCCGATATATGAATAATAAAGAAATGTTTTTGAAATAATGTTCGTTTTATTTGATGTTTTATAGAGAGATTTTCGAATATCAAAAGTAGATTTTCCGGTAATTTTTTCATAGACACCTAATCCCAATAAAATACCATTGATAAGATCATCTCCTTGGGGCGTCAATCCTATGCCTGTCCCCGATAATTTTATACCGTTTTTAAATTCACTTGCCAAAAGATCATTCGTTCCCTTTTTCAGATATTGCATTAAATTTCTTTTGAACGGAGAATTAAAATTTCTCTCTTTAAGACTGTCTAAAAGAAAGATAGCACTTATCGGATTTCCTTTTTTAATAATCATTTTTTTTAAGATCTTAATATTTTTTATAAATATGCTTCTATCAAAAGAAATATTCGGCAAGCGATCATCATAATAATTTAGCTCCTCCTGAAAATATTCATAGTCATTTATACAAACGCTATGATCCCTAATAATTAAAGTCATATTGTTAAAATCTTTTATATCATCAACTACAATATTATTGGGACCTCCACCGATCTTGTTTGATACGATTGAAATTAAATGGTCGTCTTCATCAATGAAATTGATAACATTTGTAAAAAGAGATTGAATTATCAGCTCCCGCTTTTTTAACAAGATATCTTTACCAACAGAAATAATTGTAGGACTAATTTTTAACTTCATTTTAATTTAAAATAATTATAGCAAAATCCTTAATTTCAGTCAAATATTTTTTTTTGGGGACGGTGGTTAGTTTGATTAGTTTACTTACATATTACTATGTATTCTTTTTCGCCATATTTCTTTTATCATTGGGAAGTATTACTTTAACGGTTTTAAGAATTGTTTTTGTGATTTTTTTGTTAAAATCCTAATTTCTGATATATAGGCATATAAAAGTTTAATAAGTTAATGTAAACTAACCACCGTCCCTATTAAAAGAGCTGTAAATATTCCAACGAACATTCCAATTATGACTTGAAAGCTTGTATGTCCAAGTAATTCTTTAAATCTCCCTGGAATAAGTTTTTTATCTTTAAAAAATTCATCCATCATCTTATTAAGAATACGTGCTTGCATTCCAACGGCTCTTCGCACACTTTGAGCATCAAACATAACGATAAACGCAAATATACACGAAATAGCAAATAAACCGCTACCAAATCCATAATATAATCCTATAGATGTTGCCAATCCGCTTACAATCGCAGAATGTGCAGAAGGCATGCCGCCGGTTGATAGATAAATATGAAAATCAAATTTTTTATTTTTAATAACCAATACAATTAGCTTTATTGTTTGTGCAACTAACCATGAGAATATTGCTGCAATAATTGGAATATTAAGATACCATTTTTCATTAATACAGTTCATTTTATAAAATCGGTGGTCTATATAGTCCATTTGAAATTTTTTCAAGATCCTTAACGGATTTCGCAGCAAGTAATTTTTTATTTGCCCTTTTAATATCAATACCTAAATCTTCGGGTGTTTGTATCAGCTTTTTCTTTCTCAAGTGCAATATCTCTTTTTCGGAGATGGTTTTCCCAACTTCCGTATCACCTGCAATACCGGCAACTACCTTCATTCTTGTTTCAATATTCATACATTTATGTAGATAGCCAATACCTTTTTCCGTAACAATATGCGTTATCTGATCACCTGAAATCATTATGGGTGGAACACGAAAAAAACCTTCTCTGCATAGATCCATTGCATCAAGTTGATTTTTAAAAACAGGAATTCCCTTTTTCTCACTTACTGTGGGAGTGATCTGAACCACAAGTTTTCGACCGTATATAACATCATTTTCTTTATGTCCAGCCATTTTAAAGGTTTTAGTATAATGCCTCCTCCCGGGAGGAGTAGAACCTAAATTCGGAGCACCACCGAAACCGGCGATCATTCCTTTAATAGCGGTTGAGCTGTTTCCATATTTATCTATTTGCAATGTTGCACCGATAAAAAGATCAATGGCATATAAACCGGCAGTGTGTGCATTACTTCTACTTGACCTCATTGTTCCGTCAGGTCCAAGACTAAAAATATCGCCTCTCGCCTTGATATACTTTTCCATACCGGGTTCACTTCCAAAGGAATAAATATGTTTAACAAATCCTGCTTCAATGGCGGGTATCATTGTCGGGTGAGGGTTCAATGCCCAATGAGTGCAATATTTTCCTTTCATACCAAGTTCTTCGCCATAAGTAGGTAACAGCAATTCAATTGCAGCTGTCGGATAACCGATGCCATGATTCAATGTTTTTACTGCATACTTTTTATAGATACCCTTTAATACCATCATTGCCATCAATACCTGTTTATCGGTGATATTTGCAGGATCTCTTGTAAAAAGCGGTTTTACATAACAATCCTTTCCTGTTTCAATAATGAAATCTACCCAATCACCGGGAATATCCACTCTTGGTAATTTATCTACCTTTTTTTTAACCTGTGCAATTACAATCCCGCCGTTAAATTTTGTTGCCTCCGTGATTATGGGTGTTTCTTCGGTATTAAAACCCGTATAAAGATTGCCTTTCTCGTCTCCATATTCGGCGGCAATTAAACTTACATTAGGATATAGATCTATAAAGTATCTTCCAAAAAGTTCCAAATATGTATGAATCGCACCGATCTCAACCTTTTTTTCTTTTACAATATTATACAATTGTTTCGCCTGTGGTCCGGAAAACGCAAAATCCAATTTTTTCGCAATCCCTTTTTCAAATAATTCAATATGTTCGGGTAAAACTATGGAGGATTGAACCATATGCAGGTTATTTATTTTTTTAGGATCAATTTTTACAATTTTTTTTGCAAGATAATCCGCTTGTTTTTGATTGTTGCCTTCAAGGCATACCCTATCTTTTGATTTTATAACACTTTCAAAAAGATTAATTGTATCGGAACTTTTCACATATTTTGTTTTACCATCGGTTAATTTGTTCCCCTTTTTCAATCTTTTTTCATAATTGGTTTTTCTTTTATCAAATTTCATTTTTTCTTTCCTTTAATTCTTCTATACGGTTCAAAACCACTCTTTGCATCAAGTGTGAGATAGTCTTTGTATGATTTAACATTTCTATCTTCCAAATGATCAAATAGCATTGGAGAATTTGAACCGAATGTAATTTTTTTTATCGGATCGGGATCAAGTTCTGCAAAAATGATCTCCTCTGTCCCTCTTCCAAGAGCCAATACCCGAGCAATCGGTGAAACGATCATTGAATGTCCAAAAAAATAATTATTTGCTGCATCCGGTCCAATGGAATTTACTGCAACAATATAGGTATGATTATCATAAGCTCTCGCCTTATTTGTCATCTCCCAAATATCATAACTTCTAAGTAAAGCGGAAGGTCTAACAATGATCTCAGCACCTTGGACAGCAAGAATCCTTGCAACCTCAGGGAAATCACCATCATAACATATCATCATTCCGATCTTCCCGAATTCCGTTTCGATTATATTGTATTTATCTCCCGGAGTGGTCCATCCGCCTTCTTTTGTGATCCTCTCTGTGGGGAAAAGATGTGTCTTTCTGTAAACTCCCGCAATTTCACCATTGGGATCAATTAGAAATGCACTGTTGTAGATAATATTTTTTTCTTTTGACTTTTCATAACTTGGTATTACCGTGTATGTATTTTGCTCTTTACTTAACTTCATAATTGGTTTTAAAGCATCTTCGATCGAATCCGGTAAAAATTTATAAAATTCAGATAATTTCATTCCCGGTGAAAATCCCGTCGTAACCGTTTCCGGAAAGATTACTAATCTTGCATTTGTTTCCTCCACTGCTTTCTTGCACCAGTAACATACCTTTTCAACATTTTTTTCAATATTATTCGGTGTAACGGAAATTTGAACACCCGCAACTATAACTCTTTTCATTTATTGGTCATCCTCCATATTAAACTCCAAGATTATCAAATAATGTTCCTTGTCTTTTGTTTTTAGCTGTTATATCTTTTTTAATCTCGGTAATGTTATTATCCAATCTCTTTAATATAAGATTATAATATTCTTCTGAAATTTCCATTGTTATAAAATGCCTTTTTAATTTTTTAGCAACCGATGCTGTTGTTCCTGTTCCTCCAAAAGGATCCAAGATGATATCTTTTTCATCAGAACTTGCACTGATTATTCTTTCTAAAAGAGCTTCGGGCATTTGGCAGGGATGATTTCCCAATCGTTCTTTAAATGTTCCACAAACTCTTGAAAATTGCCAAACATCATCCGGAATTTTTCCAAGGGGATTTGCTCTTTTATCATTATAAATAAGTTGTCTTGCAGATGGAATTCGTATTTGTTTGTCATTAAATGTAAATTGTTTTTTATCTTTTGTAAAATAAAAAATATGTGTATGTACCCGATTAAATTTTTTCCTTTGATTTTGTCCAAAAGTATAATACCATATAATCCAATTTCTAAAATAGAACTCCAATTTTTTTAAAATTAAATTTATTTCCGCTGCGAATTCATCACCGATTGCAATATAGATTGCTCCGTTTTTTTTAAGTAATCTATAAGATTCTTTTATCCATTTCTCTGACCAATTATAATATTCTTCATAAGGCATCTTATCATTGTGAACATCATATTTTATTCCTATATTAAAAGGCGGATCAGCAAATATTAAATCTATGGAATTATTCGGGAATTCCTTCATAATTTCTATACAATCACCTAAATACACTTTATTTAATTCCATTATTATTCTCCTATTTTGAATAATTGACATGGTTTTATCTTGAATTGCAATTTTGTCGGGTCAGGTGTACCACCTTTCCTTTGCATAGTAATTTTTCCAATATACAAACTTCCTCTTGGTGAAATTTTTACATCACCAGTGCCAAAAAAATTCATTGTAGTATTAATATCTTTAAGCATCCAGTCTGTTGTCTTTTCCTGTTTATTTAGTCTTGTAACTAATACCCAGCCAGCTGAAAGTCCACCTCTTCCTTTAATAATATCGCTTACTATAAGAATTTTATTTTTGTCAATGAAATGAATGATTTTTTTCAAAATCGTATTCGGTATTTCATTTAAAAACAATCTTCTGTTATCTTGCAATTTTATTTTACCAATTAATTTTCTCTGAGTTTTAGGGAGAATTTCACCAGTAAAAAGTTTTAACCACAAAGCTATTTCATTATCAAATCCCCACATTTTTTGATAAGCATTAACAGTTCTTTTGTCTATTTGATTATAATCAGCATCAGAGTTTGCTTTTTTAAGTGATAGATTTTCTATTTTAAATATGTTTCCAATCTTAATAATAATTCTTATTTGGACATCTGCCTTTTTAAATTTAATGAATTTTTCATATTCCCTTTCATCTACTTTAAATTTACTTAAATCATTTTTTTTAATTCTAACAGGAATTTGAATTGCTTTCACAGAATTAAGTTTTTTAATATTATAGCCCATAATTTTAAGCCATTCTTGTGCCTCTTGATCTTTTTTCCAATTATTAAATTTTTTACAGATATCTTTTTCATTTGTGAATCCACCCTTTGCGGTTTTTGAACCGAGTTCCGCTTTATTCATATTTTCTTCTCATAAAGGTAAATTTTAACATTTATTTCTCTCATTAGCATTTTTATATTATATCATTTCTTCATTATTTTTCAAAATTATTTTTTTTCCCGGGACAGACCAAAGAAAGAGGATCAAAAATAGAGGTTGGTGAAAAAACAAAAAGAGAGATTATCACGATGGAGTTTACCCCGCATCAACGGGGGAAACTCCAAAGATGGATTCCTGCTTTCGCAGGAATGACGAGATACAAACTAAAAACTAAAAGTGTAAAGTAAAGAATAATAAGAAAAGATGGATTCCTGCCTTCGCAGGAATGACAGATGGATTGGCGGGCTGTGGTTATTAAATTAATGAAGAATCATAAAAATTCTGCTTCTTAATTTGAAAAAAATTAAATATTTTGATATAATAAAAGTTAAGTGAATATGAATCCGTTATTGTTGGGTATTGCCCAAGCCCTTATTGTTTTAATTTCCATTTCTGTCCATGAGGCGTCACACGCTTATGCCGCATACAAAATGGGTGATCCTACGGCAATGCATCTCGGAAGGGTAACATTAAACCCTTTGAAACACATAGATCTATGGGGAACGATCATAATCCCATTGATACTAATTCTTTCAAGGGTTGGTTTTGTTGTGGGGTGGGCAAAACCGGTTCCAATTAATCCGAATAACTTTGAAGATAGAAAAAAGGGAGAGATAATCGTTTCGCTTGCAGGACCGCTTTCAAATCTTCTTCTTGCTACTGTTGTCGGGCTATTGATGAGATTTCTCTTTAGCGCACAAATAGGGAATAATATTCTATTCAACCTTCTTTTTCTCATCTTCGCTATAAATATACTGCTTGCCTTTTTTAATCTTATTCCTATTCCGCCGCTTGATGGTTCTCATGTACTTGAAAATATGCTTTCTTATAAAGCGAAAGAGGTTTATCGGAGAATAGCACCATTTTCCTTTATTATTATCCTTATTCTTATAAATGTGATATCTCCGCTATTTTTTCTTATCTTACGATTTTTTGCAAAAATAATTATAGGAATATCTCTATAAATGAAAAGGGTAGTATCGGGAATTAGACCGACAGGGCGGCTTCACATCGGACATCTAAAAGGAATTATTGAAAATTGGGTCAAATTGCAAGAAGAATATGAGACCTTTTATTTTATTGCGGATATCCATTCATATACAACTAATCTTTCAACTGCAAAATCCGAATTTTACTATGATATAGTAAGGGATCTTTTAGCCGAGGGGATCAATCCCGATAAATCAACTCTATTTGTTCAATCGGAAATTTCGCAGCATAGTGAACTTTCAACATTGCTTTCAATGGTAACACCATTGGGTTGGTTGCAGAGATGCCCGACCTTTAAAGAGGCGATCTCGAATACAAATGATAAAGAAATGATCTCCCTTGGGCTTATTTCCTATCCCGTTCTGATGACCTCGGATGTTGTATTGTATGATGCCAATTTTGTTCCGGTCGGCAAGGATCAGTTACCTCATCTTGAGTTGGCTCGTGAAATAGTCAGAAGATTTAACAGGATATTCGGGAAGACCTTTGTTGAACCTAAATCACTTCTTACAAAATTTCCGCTTTTAATAGGAACCGATAATAGAAAAATGAGTAAGAGTTATGATAATTGTATTTATTTGAATGAAAATGACGAGCTGTTAAGAAAAAAGATCATGTCAATGATAACCGATAAAAATAAGGTTCGTAGAAATGATCCGGGAGAACCGAATGTTTGTAATGTTTTTTCGTATCATAACATATTTGGAACCGTTGATATAGAAGAAATTGAAAAAACCTGTAAAAGCGGAGAGCTCGGATGCGTTGACTGTAAAAAGAATCTATGCAATACTATGTCGGAAATTATCGGAATACATCGGAAGAAAAAAAGCCGATTTTCTAATGAATATGTAAGAGAGATATTAGAAGAAGGTAGAAAAAAAGCATCAAAAATAGCAAAGCAAAAGATAAAAATCGTAAAAGAAAACATGGGGATGAGGTTATAAATAATGTTTGAGATAAAAACAAATATCTTTAGTGGTCCTCTTGATTTACTTGTTGAGCTTGCCAGATCGCATGATATTGATATTTTAAAGATTAAGATGGTTAATATAATTGAGGATTTTATTGAATATATCAATAGGGCAAAACAGGAAAGTATAAATTTAACTACGGATTTTATGGGAATGGCATCGTATTTAATCCTATTGAAATCACGATTACTGCTTCCAAAAGATGAAGAAGATGAAGAGGATGCTATTTCAGAGATCAATGATTTGTTTGATATAATAAAAAAATATGAACTTATAAAAGATGCCGCTTTTGAACTTCAGGAATATCATAATTTGCAGGAAAAACTTCATTTTAGAGCTGACCCTGAATTGAGTAGATATATTGAACATAAAAATTTTGACATTGATGAATTAGATCCTTATTCCCTGACAAAAAAGGTTCTTGAACTGTTGGACCGAAATAAAAAAAATGAGGATTTTGCGAGCATAATAAAAGATAGTTTTAATATTGAGGATGAGATATCAAAACTCTTTGATTTCTTTTTAAAAAATAAATATACGGAATTTTCAATGTTAACAGAGGGGAAAAAGAAAGAAGAAATAGTAACTCTATTTTTTGCTCTCCTCATTATGGTAAAACAACAATTCTTAAGATTTACACAAAATGTACATTTCGGACCAATATATATAAACTCACAGATAGAAGAAAACAGTGTTTTAGATTTGGAAAAGTATGAATATTGATTTTCAGGAACTCAATAAAAGAAAAATAGAATCAATTCTATTCGTTGCGAATAGACCTATTTCCTTAAAAAAGATTGTGAAGCTTCTGGACCTTCCTCCGGATACTATTGTATCGGCTATAAAGACATTAAATGAAAAATACAAAAGAGAACAAAATGCTTTTTTTATAGAAGAGATTGGAGAGGGTTACATCTTTGCTACCTGTCCTGAATTTGATGATATTATAAGGAATTTTTACAGTTTAGAAGAACAAATGTCATTAACAGATCTTAATATCGAAGTACTTGCAATTATTGCTTATAATCAACCGATTACCAGAATTGAGGTAGATGCCGTTAGAGGTAATGTCGACTCCTCTTTTCATATTAAAACATTACTTGAGAAGGGATTTTTAAAAATGGTTGGAAAAAAGATAGTTCCCGGAAGACCCTTTTTATATGGAACTACAAAACAATTTTTAATTTATTTTGGTTTAAAATCACTCTCGGATCTGCCGAAAATCAGCGAGATCAAAGAGGAATTTAAGTCAAGGGAAACAAAAAATGAAACTGATACGCTTCCTGGTTTTGAATAATATTGCTTCACGGAGAAAAGCAATAGAATTATTAAAAAAAAATGAAATAAAAGTCAATAATAAAATTGTGGGGAATTCTACAAATGAAATAGATATAGAAACGGACATTGTTTCTTATAACGGAAAACAATACAAAGGAATTCCGGATTTTTATTATTTAGTTGTAAATAAACCAAGAGAAATTGTTGTTACAAAATCCGATCCGCAGCATAGAAAAACAATATATGACTTGATTTATGAAAAGCGGCTCTTTAAGATCGCAGCAAACATTCTTTGGTTTGATCTATCGGAATCAGCTATTTACAGAAAATATAAAGAATTTAAAAAATTGAACATGCTTTATGCAGGGCGTCTTGATTTTAATACAATGGGGTTGTTGTTAATGAGTAATGATTCAGAACTTATAAATAAACTATCGCATCCTACCAATAAGATAAAAAAATATTACCGTGTTAAGGTATACAAGCACCTTTCTCAAAAACAAATTGAGATATTTAAAAAAGGCGTTTATGTTAAGGTTCCGGTAAACTCCAAAGAAAAAGTGGTAAAATTTACCTGCAATTTTGAAAGGATTAAACCGCAAAGATCCGATATGATCCTATATATTTCCATATACTCCGGTGAAAATAGAATAATCCGCCGTGCCTTTGCGCAGATGGGTCATCCTGTTGTTACTTTAAAAAGAACCCAAGAAGGACCGATAAAATTAAGAGGATTAAAAATTGGCGAATATAGGTTTTTATCGAAAGAGGAGGTAAAAACATTAAAAAAAATATAACCATTGCAATTGATGGTCCGGCAGGAAGCGGAAAATCAACCATTGCAAGAGAATTATCGAAGAAGCTTTCCATTGTTTATATCGACACCGGAGCATTTTACCGAAGCGTTGCATTATTTAAGCTCAGAAATAAAGATGCAAAAGAAGATGAAATTACTCAATTCGCCCGAAATATGACCATAAAATTTAAAGAAACATCGGAAATTACCGGAATTTTCTTAAATGGTGAGGATGTAACCGAGATAATAAGAGGATCCGATGTAACCGAACTGGTGTCTGATGTTGCCGATATAAAAAATGTGAGAATAGAAATAAATAAGGGATTAAGGAGAATGGCAGAGAAAAACGGGGGTATTCTTGAAGGCAGGGATATTCAAACCCTTGTTCTTCCGTTCGCTGATTATAAATTTTTCTTGATCGCTTCTCCCGAGATAAGAGCAAAAAGGAGATTAAAGGATTATAAAAAATTAAATATTAAAAAAAATTTTAGTAGCGTTCTGAAAGATATAATCGCTCGTGACAAAAGGGATAAAAACAGAGATTTTGGTGCCTTGAAAAAAGCAAAAGACGCTATAATAATAAACAGCAGTGATATGACATTGAAAGAAGTTTTAGAAAAAATATTATTTTTTTTAAAAAAAGATTGATTTTATTTGAAAGAAAAGGTATAATGAAAATATTTAGGTACTATTTTTACCAAACAATGACATTATTAGTAAGGTTCTTTGTTAGATTTTTTTTACGGTTTAAGTTGATAAAATTGGAAAAAAGCATCAAGAAAAGAGGAAACATTCTTGTAATTTCCAACCATCAAAGCTTACTTGATCCTCCGATAATAGGGAGTTTCATAACTGAACTTTATCTTTCGGTTTTTGCAAAGGCGGAACTTTTTAAGGTTCCGGTTTTAAGAAAAGTTATTATACTTTTAAATGCTTTCCCCGTAAAAAGAGGCGAAGCGGATATCGATGCCCTGCGAAAAGCAATAACTATTCTAAAAGCAAATGGCGCATTGATGATGTTTCCCGAAGGAACGCGAACAACTGATGGTAAAATGGGTCCCTTTAAAAGAGGAGTCGGTTACATTGCAAGTAAAGCAAAATGTAATGTTCTTCCTGTATATATAAAAGGTTTTGACCGTGTAATACCTAAAAAAGGTAAACTACATTTCCGTTGGCCTATGTCAATGGTGGTAGGAGAAATGATAGAATATAAAGAGATAAAACAAGATATGAAAAACGAAAAAAATTATACTAAAATATCTGAATATTTGTATGGTAAGGTTAAAAGCTTAGCCAGGGAGGCAAAAAAATGATAGATAATCCAAAAGGTCCAAAACGGGGAGATGTAACAGAAGTTGTTGTAGCAAAAAAAACCGATGAGTATGTAATTGTAGAAACCGATTATAAAAATGACGGGCAAATTCCTGCATCAGAATTTACAGAAAGAGAATTAAAGCAATTAAAAGAAGGGGCTAAAATAAGAGTAATGGCTGTGGGATTTAGAGAAGGTATGCTCACTTTCTCCAAAATAGAAGCTGAAAAAGCAGACCAATGGTCAATGCTTAGAACAACCAAAGAAAAAAGGCAGCAGATACTTGTTGAATTCAAGGAATTCGGTGAATATTTACATAGAAATAGATTTATTTCAAGAAAAGGATATTGGGGAGCTTATCTTAACTTTAAGGTTTTCATACCGGAAAATGAGATTTCAAGAGAATCAAAAAGAGAACATAAGAACCTCACCGGATTAAAGTTACCGGTTAAAATAATTATGCTAATGGGAAGAGACAAAGTTATAGTTGCTTCGGAAAAAATGTTTGTTCTTGAAGAACGATACAAAAGAAGAGAAGAGCTTTTAGAGAAATTGGATATTGGGGTTATTCTTAAAGGCAAAGTTATCAGAGCAGACATAGAAAAAAAGGCATTTATTATTGACCTTAACGGATTGATCGGAAAAATGAAGTTTGAAAATGTATCATGGGACAGGTATCAAAATCCAAGAGAAAGGATAAAAATCGGGGATACGGTTGAGGTTGTTGTGGTTGATTTCAATAAAGAAACGAAAGAAGTTTATCTTAGTTTAAAGGACCTAACAGATGACCCATGGGAAAATGTTGAAGAAATCTTTAAAATTGGGGATATTGTTGAAGGGGAAGTATATAGAATTTTTGATTTTGGAGCTGTTATAAATCTAAACAGTGATTTCAGGGCACTGATACCAAATGAAGAATTGACATTGACAAGAAGAGTAAAAAATCCAAAAGACATAATACATATCGGTGAAAGATTAAAAGGTATAATAAAAAGAATAGATATTGACAATCGGAAAATTATTGTTTCTATAAAGGATATAATATTACAAAAGTATAACACCGGTGATATTGTAAAGGGGAAAGTAATAAAAGTAGAAAAATATGGTGCATTTGTAGAATTGGAACCCGGTGTTACGGGACTTTTAAAGGTTGAGGATATTTCCTGGAGTAAAAAAGTCAGAAATGCACAAAATCTAATAAAGGAAGGTGAAATAGTCGAAGCAAAAATACTTTCAATAGATACCTTTAAAAGACAGATTGATTTTGGTGTTAAGCAGATATTGCCAAATCCGTGGGATAACGTAGAAGAAAAATATCCGATTGGTAGTAAAGCAAAAGGAATTGTGGTTAAAATAATAGATGCGGGGGCTTTTATTAATCTTGATGAGAATTTTGATGCTTTTTTACATCGTTCTAAGGTATCAGCCAAAAGTGAAGCAGAAAATTGGAAGGATAAACTTGAAATCGGAAAAGAAGTTGAAGGAACAATTATTCATATAAATGCCGGAGAGAATAAAATCCAAATATCTCTTTTAGAAGAGGCTAATATTAAAAGAACAGTAAAGGCAGCGGGACATTCCTCTGGTGTGTCTCAAGAAGAGGCTCCAAAAGAAGAAGAGAAGGAAGTAACTTTAAGCGATGCCTTCTCACCGGAGATCATTGAACTTATGAAGAAAAAAGTTAAGGAAAAAGAGGAAGAAAAGACAGTGAATAGTGAACAGTTAATCACAGCACCTTTCCAAAGTGCTGGACAGGTAGTGAATAGTGAAGAAAAAAAAGAAGAAACCATAAAAGAAGAGGTTGGGGGCAATAAAGAAATGGACAATGGACAATTGACAATGGACAATGGAGAAAAAAAAGAAGAAGTTACCCCCTCCAGTCATTCTGAGGCTTCAGCCGAAGAATCCACAACCACAGAGGAAGAAAAAACAATTGACAATGGACAATTGACAATTGACAATTATAAAGAAGTGAATAGTGAGGAGAAAGAAAAAAAGAAAGAAGAAAAGACAATGAATAGTGAGGAAAAAGAAGTAGGAAGTGAGAAGTTAGAAGTGAAAAGTGAAGAAAAAACAAAAGAAGAAGAAAAAGACAAAGAAAAAACAGAGGGAAAAGAAGAAAGAACTAAAAAAACAATCAAAAAACCAAAAAAAATTGTTAAAAAGTCTACAAAGAAGAAGGAAAAACAATAAATTTGGGGACGGTGTTTCACTTATTTCACTTATCTATTGTTTATTTCGAATATCTAAAGAATTACACTAATATTTTGAAATTTTAGTACAAAAATCTTTTAAAATTATTAAATCTAATTATAATGAATGTAGTTTCAACGGGCCAAAATTTTTGATGAGGGTTCCTTTTTTTTGAATAAATTTTTCCATTTTTAAAGAGTTTTTAGAAAGTGTATTTATAATGAAATAGATCTTTTGTTTATAATATTTATTTTCCGATACCGTTAAGTTTTTATATTTCTTATTTCTTATGTAATTTATGAGATATTGATATTCTCTGTTTAATGGATTAGCATCACTTGGTTTATCGTAAATTATAGGTATTTTTCCATTTGTTTCAGATAATATGTATTCAACAATATTATATTTATAGGAGTATAATACATTGTAACTGCCCCTTGTGCCACCATTTTTTTTTAAAAATCCGTTAAATTTCACATTAAAAAATATCTGAGAAAATGTGATCAAAGAAAATGAAAAAAATATTATTATTAAAACATATTTTTTAAATTTCAGTAGGCTTGCAAGATCATAAAGAAATATAGAAATTGCAAAATAACATGCTGGATAGATAATTACAAAGTATGATGCTGTAACGCCAAATCCAAAGATAACCAAAAAAATTGGTTGTATCAAAATCCAAATAAGTGGGAAGACTTTTATAAAAATATTTTTCCCATTTAAATTACTATAAGGTTTTTTTCGCATAACAATGGTAAATGTAAACAAGATAAAAAGATAAATGATAGCTAAAACTAAAATTATTTGCTCAATAATACTTAGTATTTTTTCTAAAACTACTTTTTTGTAAAATTTCTCCTTATCAAAACCTAATATATCTTGAAAATACCCGTCATTCACAGTTCCAATTGTATAATTGAAAGGATTCTTAGTTCGGTATAAAGAACCATCTGGTGAGAATGTGCCGGGAGCTTCCGTTCTAACAATATATTTTTTTGATATCAATAATAAGTTTTTAATGTCTTTAAAGCCCGTCTTTTCTTGATATATAAAGAAAGGGATCATTGGAATAATGCCGATTAATATTCCTAACAATAAATGTTTTATACTAATACTTCTCCATTTAATAATAATCACTGCTATTATCACTAAAAAAATGGTAACAGCAGTAAAATGAAGTTGGAATATGTAAAATGAAAGAAAAACAGCACACATTAGTGATTTTCCTTTACCTGTTTTTATAAATGAGATCAATGCCCAATAAAGGAATACAAGTAATGGGATCATAACATCCTGCGACCATACATATATTGAATAGTGAACAGCCCAAGGTGAAACAGCAAAAAGGACAGAAGACATTATGCCAATAAATTTATTATAATACTTTTTGCCAATTAAATATACAATTAAAATTGCTGCAATGTTTACAAAGCATATAAATAAACTACCAAAGATAATATTATTAGAAAGCAGAAACGGAATAGAGAGGATATATATTAAAAGTGGGAAATGCATTATTCCAGTGCTTGTAGCTAATCCTGTAAGTGGAAAGTTTCCCCTAAATACATTGTATGCAAGTTCGGCATTTCCCGCTTCATCTGCCTGAAATCCAATAACTTTTAAGGAGGAAAATCGGAGAATAAGTGCAATTCCGAGAATAATTAAAATAGTGATGGATTCGATGATATTTTCTTTTTTCATACTGTAAACATTTTATCACAAATCTCAAAATTTTCAAATAGATAAAAACAAAATTTGCCAAAAAGCAAAAAATGTGTTACAATAAAATCATGAAAAAAGAATACCTTTTAAAGGATATTAGTATTAGGAACAAAAAGATATTGATTGCCGGTATATCAAAAAACAATACAATAGATATATTACAATCAAAAGCAAAGCAAGGTGAATTTTTCAAGGCAAAGGTTATTGATATATGTGGAAACCTTATATCCGAATACAAAGAAAAATTTAAAAACGATAGTGATTCCCTTGAATTCATTGCAGCCGATCTATGTGATGTTTCATTTATTAAAGAAGTAAGTCTTGATTATGTTATCCTACCATCTACATTGTCATCTATCAATATTAGACCTTTGAAGGTCATTCAAGCATTTAAAGAGGTCTATAGAATTCTTAAAGATGACGGTTTGGTAGTTATACAGGAAAAAATGGCTACGGCAAACAACAACCGACCTGAATATAGTTTTTACAATTGGTATAGAAGTAGAAAAAATTTGCTTGGTAATCTCTTTTCCGACTATTATATTCCATTAAAACCGCATTTTTTTTTAAATGATCTTAAATTTGCATTAAAGGAATATAAATTTAATATCGAAAATATTCTGCCTCAGGGCGGAGATACAATCTCAGATGAAAAAAAAGAAGAATTATTAAATGATCTTTTACCAAAGAATATTGATAAAGAAAGCTCTTTTGATAAAATTATTTCAATCGTTAAAAATGAATTTTCCGAATTAAAAGAGAGACAATCCTTTTTCCCACCGTATTCCATAATAAAATGTACGAAGAAGAAATCCTAAAAATTTTAAACGAGAGAGATAATCTAAAATTTTTTGATATAATTGGTAAAAATGGTCATTTCAGGAAAGGGAAATTTACCGTTTTATCTTCAACACCAATTACTATGGAGGGAGTGGATTTTCTTAAATTTTCAAAAAACCGAAAATACGATCTTATTTTGGTTCTCTTTCCTAATGAAAACATCTCACAAAAAGAGATCATAGATCTACATAAAAATCTTACGATAAAGGGAAAGCTTGTTGTCGTTGATATTATGAAACGGAGTTTTTCTTCTGAATTTACCGAGGAGGTGTTATTATTCAAACACAAATACAAAATTGACAATCCCCTAATTATTGAATCTCTGAGAAATGATTTTTTGAAGGTTAATTATTCCATTAAAAAGAAAATTATTTTGCCGTATCTTTGGATGTTAAAGATATCAAAAGAATCCTTGTTAAATAAAAAAGAACGGGATGTATTTAATTTTTCCAAATATCCGTTCTCTAAGGTCAACCGTGGATTTATTGAGTTCCTGGTATTACAGATCATTGATTATTTAAAGATCAAGGATATTGTTGTTTTATTCGATGGAAAGAAGATTGGAAAAAGAAAGACTATTGATTTTTGGGGCGGTAATAGGTTGAATGGAAAAAAACTCTTGGTCGCTCCATTTTTAATAAATGGGATCAATAGTAAAGGATATATAAAAAAACGGCTTAAATATTGGTCGGAAGATAATGAATTATTTATTCCAATCATTAAACGAGGACTGTTGAATAATTATTTTAATTTTAAGACAATGACCTATATAAACGGAACTCTACAGATCGCAAGTGCCATTCAAAAGATTGATTGCAGCTTTCTATTTATTCAAAATGTAAAAAAAAATGAGAAAATATTTGAATATATTATGATAAAGTATTATAATTTAGAAAAGGTGGTAGCTAATGTGGAATGTTTAACAAAGGATCTACCTTATATAAATTTATGGAGGATGTAATGATGAAAAGGTTTTTTATTGCAGTTATCTTTATGATTGCTTTTACGGGTTGTTTATGTGCAGATAATTTGAATGCTATTACAATGGGAAAACCAGTCACCTATTCTCTTTCAAAAGAGATTATCATCGACCAGGGGCAGGGAATGAATCAAACGGAGCTTTATGATATGGATTGTAGTGTAAACTATGTATCAAAAAATGATACGGGAGATGCAATTATTACATTAAGTTTGAATAGTTTATACCTTTCCTGGCCGGATAAAGGCGGAACCTTTGAATTTGATTCCGAGAACGAAGAGGATCTGGAAAAATTAGATAAAAAGGTTCTGTTCGGTTACAACATACTCCTATCTACCGATGTAACATTTGTATATAATTCGGAATATGGGGTTACCGATCTGGTAAATTGGGACAAATTATTCAAATTCGCAAGGGAAAAATTCAGATTGTTCCCATCAAAGAAAGGACTCTATAAGGCAGCCCTTCTTCGTATAATACAAGAAGTATTTGAATTTCCATTTGTAGTAAAGGAAAATATTGATCTGAAATCTCCATTCAAGATCTTAAATAAATCGGAATTTGGAGAGGGACAAATACTCAATTTTGAGACCTTTTTTGAACCGGAAAAGATCGGCAAGAAAAAAGCAACATACAAGATTAGCGGCGGTGTTGTTGGAAATGCCGTTTTTACACAAGAAGAGGGCGAAAATTCGCTTGAATTGGATATGAGTGATTTTACGGTCAAAGGGAATATTGAATTCGACCGAAAGAAAGGAAAAATGATAAAGTATAATTATGAACAAAATGGTTCTCAAAAGGCGAAGATCAAAAGAGGAGAAGAAGAAAAAGAATATAATGTAAAGATATCCGGTAAAGTAAAAGTAGCGGTAAAATAAAATATATTGAGAAAGGATCTATGAAGGGATTAATATTAAGCGGAGGTAAAGGAACACGATTAAGACCGCTGACCTATACCTCATCTAAGCAACTAATACCTATTGCAAATAAACCGATACTCTTCTATGGAATTGAGCAACTGGTTTTTTGTGGTATCAAGGATATTGGTATTGTTGTCGGGGACAGCAAAGATGAGATAAAAAGAATCGTCGGCGATGGACAAAAATGGAATATAAATATTACATATATTCATCAGAAAGAACCTCTTGGAATTGCACATGCAATTAAGGTATCAAGAGATTTTTTGGATGATGATGATTTTCTATTATATCTTGGGGATAATCTTTTGAATGATGACCTGAGGAGTTTTATCGATGATTTTAACGAAAAGGAACTTGATGAAAAGATACTTTTAACAGAGGTAAAACATCCTGAGATGTTCGGTGTAGTTGAGTTTAAGGATAAAAAGATCGTTCGCCTTATTGAAAAGCCCAAAAATCCGCCTTCAAACCTTGCACTTTGCGGTATCTATATTTTTAATAAGAATATTCATCCTATTATTGATGAACTTAAACCATCGCATCGCGGAGAATATGAAATTACAGAGGCAATACAGAATTTATTTGACAAGGGGTATAAATTGGGATATTCACTTGTCAAGGGTTGGTGGAAGGATACCGGAAAATTAGAGGACCTTCTTGCGGCAAATAGAATTGTTCTTGATCGTAATTTAAAGCTGAACATCAAATTGGATTTAGATGATACCGTTTCTATTGAAGGAAGGGTGGAAATAGGAGAAGATTGTAAAATTCATAATACCGTAATCAGAGGTCCGGTTATTATTGGGAATAGTGTTGAAATAGATAATGCTTATATTGGACCGTATAGTTCAATCGCCGATAACTGCGTTATCATTCATAGTGAGATCGAAAATTCAATAATCCTTAATAATACAACAATAGGATCAATAAAGAAAAGAATTCAAAATTCACTAATAGGAAAGAATGCAACCATAATTTCTCACAATGAGAAACCGAATGCACATTCATTTATGATCGGTGATAATTCAATAATTAATTTAGGAGAATAAAATGATAGAAGGAGTAAAGATCAAAAAATTAAAATGGAATCCCGATGAGAGAGGGAAATTGATGGAGATATTAAGAAATGATGATGAGATATACTCGGAAATAGGTCAGGTATATGTTACAACGGGGTTTCCGGACATTGTTAAGGCGTGGCATTATCATAAATTTCAGGATGACCATATGGCCGTTGTAAAGGGAATGATGAAGATCGTTTTATATGATGGACGAGAAGATTCACATACAAAGGGTGAGGTAAATGAATTATATGTCGGGGAGTATAATCCGATATTGGTAAAAATCCCAAGGCATGTTTATCATGGATTTATGTGTGTTTCCGAAAGTGAGGCGTATGTTATAAATATTGTAACAAAGCCATACAATAGAGAAGAGCCAGACGAATACCGTCTTCCATGGAACACGGATAAGATCCCTTACAAATGGAAACGAAAAAATGGGTAAATTATTTGGAATAATATTATTTTTATTATCAATTTCAATATTTGCGGATGATTTTATGATGCCGGAAGATGTGGTAAAATATTTAGCCGATAAAGATTATGAAATAATTAAAAGTGATGTCAAACCGAACACTTATTTCGCTGATTTTAGGACCGATTTTACGGTTATAAAAAACCCAAATACAGAAAAATATGAATTAAAAACATACAAAATAGATACCGATATAACAAAAGAAATTAATGAAGGCAACGAATTTTTTATCTCGAAATTGTATAAGAAAGCGATTTCAAATTATAAATATGCACTAAAAAAAGGAGCAGAATACAATTTGATCTACAATAAGATTGCTCTTTCTTATTTTTTACTGAAAGATTATGACAAAGCAACTGAATATGCGGTAATGGGAACAAATCAAAATCATTCCAACTTCTATCTTTATAATCTTCTTGGAAAGATAGCGATAAAAAAGAAAGATACTCTTTTTGCGTTGGAATATCTTTTAAAAAGTCTTGTCAATAATCCGAATAATAGGGAAACAATCCAATTATTGAATTCTGTTTTAAAAGAAGATAAAAAGATCTATAACGATTATATATTTAATCCGCCAATAAGTTATGAAATAAAAGGTGGTAAGATAAAGGTATTGATGGATCAGGAATTGTCTGAATATTGGAAGGCATATATTAATATCCATCTGAAACATTATTTTGAAAAAACTGATCCGGATATATTTAATTACAAAAATTTTAAATGTGAATATGAGGCATTATGGAATCTTATTATTGCTTATGCATCGGAAGACCATAAAAAGAATTTAAAGGTAGAAAAGATCATAAATATGAATGAATCGGGGTTTCTTAATAGCTTTATCTATTTTAACATTATTGGAAGAAGAGATATCTCGACACTTTTAACCTTGAATGATGATGAAAAAAATCTTATTCTAAATATGATAAAAAAGTACTTCATAAAAGAAATGGAGGTAAAAAATGAAAATTAGATGGTTTGGACATTCCGCATTTTCAATTGAGGATGAAATAAAAATAATTACCGATCCTTATATAAGCGGTTCTTATAATGGTGCCGTCGGGTATGATCCGATAGACGAAACTGCTGATATCGTTATTGCATCACACAAACATGACGACCATTATGGATTGAAAGAGGTAAAGGGCGATCCTAAAATTTTGGAAAAGGAAGGGGAATATAAAATATTTGATGCAAAAATCGAGTTATTAAAATCTTTTCATGATCAGAAAAGAGGTAATTTAAGAGGCGATAATCTTATTTCTATTATAACATTTGATGATGGCATTAGGGTTGTTCATTTTGGCGATCAGGGTTGTATGCCTGATCAATATATTATCAATAAGGTAAAAAATGCTAATGTTGTTATGATCCCGATCGGAGGTACATTTACGGTAGATTACAGAGAGGCAAAGAAAATAATTGAAAAAATAACTCCCAATATAATTATACCTATGCACTATAAAACGGAAAAACTCGGATTTAATATCGATACGGTAAACAATTTTTTGACATTGTTTGATAATGTTGAAAAAGCAGGCGATTTATTGGAAAGAAATAATTTTGAAGATGATACGAATAAATTGGTAATTTTGGATT
The DNA here is from genome assembly GCA_030622125.1 of bacterium. Taxonomy (GTDB): domain Bacteria; phylum AUK180; class AUK180; order AUK180; family AUK180; genus JAUXGM01. The sequence goes on from JAUXGM010000005.1 coordinate 31,705, forward strand.
ATACCAGATAAATGAAGTTAATTATTAACCCCAATTCGGGAAAACTTAAACAAAGAGGAAAGTTAGACGCATTGGTAAAAAATATTAAAAGAATTATCAAGAAATCATATATTGAAATAACAAAATCTCCTCTTCATGCAACGGAGATCGCGTATAAAGCCGCTAAAAATGGGGTAAAAACCATTATTTCCGTCGGGGGCGATGGTACCTTGAATGAAATAATAACCGGAATTAGAGGATATAATGTAAATTTGGGTATTATTCCGACCGGTTCGGGAAATGATTTCGCAAGAAGTTTAAACCTTCATAAAAATCCATTATTAATATTGAAAAATCTTTGCAATTATCGCCCGAAAAAAATTGATCTTATCTCTGTAAACGGTAATTCAGTGGGAATAAATGTTATTGGTACCGGTATTGATAGCGAGGTAGTTCGTGTATTAAAAGGTTCAAAAAAATATTTTGCCGGATTTTATAAGGCGTTAAAAGATCATCAACCGTATAATTATGATATTAGTATTGACGGCAAAAAGAAAATATTTGAAAATGTAAATTTAATAGCAATTGCAAACGGCAAGTATTTCGGACATAAAATGTTCATTGCTCCGGAAGCCCGTCTTGACGATGGCTACTTTGATATAATTATTGTTGAAGGTCTTAGTAGGTTTAAACTTTTTTGTCTTTTTCCGGAGATTTATCTGGGACTACATATCCATAATAAAAATGTGCACACTTTTAAGGCAAAAGAATTGGAAATAAACAAACCCGATGGATTGTACTATGAAAAAGACGGCGACCTGGCTTTTTCCGATTCATTAAAGTTAAAGATACTGGACAGAGAGATAACTGTTTTAACAAGGGAATAGGGAAAAACAATTGAGAATTGAGAGTTGAGAGTTGAGAGTTAAAATACAAAAGCACCAGTAATTCGTAGGGGTAGACCTGTGTGTCTACCCGTTGATAGGTAAAAAAGATTTGAAATTTGGGGTTTGAGGTTTGAGATTAGAAAGAAAAAC
>JAUXGM010000062.1 GCA_030622125.1 bacterium
AATTCGCTTGGCAATTATATTTTTAGTGCTCTTGATGCCGGCAGTAGTTATACTATTATACCGTCATTTAATCATTATACATTTAGCCCTACGCAAAATTCTTATTTGGATTTGAGTAGTAGTATCACAAATTCCAATTTCATTGGTACAAGAAATATGTGGACAATTTCAGGTATTATATATGAAAATGCAGATCCTCTCTCCGATGCCTTGGTTGTTTTATCCGGAGATAAAAGCGATTCCCAAACAACAGGGTTAACCGGATATTATGAATTTACAGACCTGTTAGCAGGTGCAACATATACGGTTGCTGCGCAAAAAGAAAATTATAAATTGATCCCCGAGAATGCAATTTTTATTGATCTTTCCTCTAACGAAACATATAATTTCGGAAGTGAAAAATTATTTGCTAAAACACTTGATAATGTAATTGCATATCCAAATCCCTGTATAACTAAAACTTATGATCGCATAACATTCGACAATTTAACAGAAAATTGCACAATAACTATCTATAATATTGTAGGTGAAATGGTTTTTCAGGGTGAAAATGATACAATATCTTACGATTGGTATTTACAAAATAAAAAAGACAATAAGATTTCCTCCGGTGTTTATATCTATTTGATCACCAACGATCAAGGTGAAAAAAGGATTGGGAAAATTGCAGTCATAAAATAAGAGGTAAAACTATGAAAAAAGAGATCATTATTTCAATTATCTTTGTTCTTTTTTTAGGAAGTGGAATGAGAGCAAAAAAGGTAAATTTTAATGCGGTAAATTACAACGAGATCAATAAGATCTATAATATTGATAGATCCATTAACCTTAACGGTTTTTCAATTCAAGAGGATAGAATTACCGATCTTGAAGATTTCTATAAGAACCTTAGAACTAAAAATATCCCGATATTTATATCAGCAGACTGTATGATCCATACCTACCATATACTTTTTGATTACGCTTTGAAAAAAAAGGAATTGGATGAATTTATACCGAATCTTAGTTCTCTTATAAAAAAGGTAATAAGAAAAGTTGAGGCGGATACTTATACAGATTATTCAAAAAAAGGAAGCGATCTTCTGATAAGTTATCTTATGGTTGCTTATGCTCTTTTAAATGGAAAAGAAAGCATTAAATTGGCAGATATTGCAACAAAAGAGGTAGATCAAATCCTGAACGGATCAGGATTTTCGGGAAGTAAGCTCTTTAAATACAAGGAGGATTATTCACAGTATAAACCAAGGGGACACTACACACAAAAGCCGGAGCTTGAAAAATATTTTCGTTCAATGATGTATATGGGACGAATGACCTTTTTAGCAAATTATCAATTTCTGAAAAAAGAAGATCTTGGTATTCAAACTGCTGCTGCAATAATACTAACGACGATCGTTTCAAAGGATACGGAACTTCAAAATTTATGGAGCAGTCTATTTGATCCGATCTCATTTCTTGTCGGGGCATCCGATGATCTCACGATCAGAAATTATAAAAATTTAATCGTAGAAGAAAATTTTGGTTTTGATTATCGTAATCTTAATCAAAAAGCACTGGATCTATTTAGAGAAAAGGTAAAATTGCTCCCGATGCCCAAGATATATTCCGGACTTGGCGATATAATGGTAGAAAATAAAAAGGAGGGTTCGGAAGCAATTAAAGGAACCCAGGGTTTACGATTTTTCGGACAGAGATTTGTTATTGATTCCTTTATCTTTTCCCGTCTTGTTTATCCATTTGTCGGTAAATATCAGGGATCGGGCAAACCGTTTACCTGTTGTGATGGTCTCCGTGCCTTTCCAATGGGTCTTGATATACTGAATTGTCTCTCTATTGACAAAGCAGCGGATATCTTAAAAGAAACGGGAAATTCCAATTATATCGGTTATGACAAGGGAATTGAACACTTTAGAAATTATTTCCGTTCATTAAAAGACGCGGAATGGAACAAGACTATCTATACAAAATGGATACAGACACTTTCAATGCTTTTCGGTGGAAAGAGCAATAAGAAAGGCGGATGGTTCAAGAGGTTAATAAGAACATTTTTAGGAAGTTGGGCAGAACTAAGACATGATACGATCCTCTATGTAAAGCAATCATATACAATGAAGGCAACTTCATTTCGTCCGAGACGACAGGAACAAAAGAATCGATTGCCGGGATTTCCCGAGAATAACCTGAAATTCTGGGAAAGGTTTATAGAACTTTGCACACTAACGGAAAATTTTTATGATGATGACTTCGATCTCAAAAATAGATTTCTTCTTTTAAAAAAAATAGGCGGACAAATGGCTGAGATCCTGAATAACAATGGTAAAATTACTGATTTTGACAGTGAATACTTTTACAAATTTCCGGATACTCTGGGAAAAATACTGAGGAACATAGATAAAAAAACGAAAAAAGCAATTATGGTCGCCGATGTTCATACCGATAGCAATTCGGGTCGGGTTTTAGAAGAGGGTGTCGGTGGTTTTTCACGATTATTTGTTATTGAGAAGATAACAAAAACTAATATGATATTTGTAGGTCCGGTATTTAATTATTATGAATTTAAGATGCCTATGAGCAATCGTTTGACAGATGAAGAATTTGAAAAAGAACTCAACAAGAACAAGATTAGAATGCCGGAATTTCTAAAATGAATATAATAGAATGCAGAAACGAAATTACCAAATATTCACATCTTTTATATGAAAAGGGACTTGTTGTGGCAAATCAAGGAAATATTTCTATGAGATACGATGAAAATACGATCTATATTACACCGACAAATATTTCAAAAGGCGATGTAAGTCCTCAGAATATTGTTACAATGGACATAAATGGAAATGTGAAATTTTCGGATTTATCACCGTCATCCGAGTATCTTATGCATCTTGCTATCTACCGTTGCTTAAAAAATATAAGGGCAATAATTCATTCCCATCCACCTTATGCTACCTCGTATTCATTTAAACATAATAAGATCGACATATCGGATATTCCCGAGGCGGCGGAATTTTTAAAGGAGGTAATAATAATTCCTTACTTTCCTGCCGGAACAAAGGATCTTGCGAATAATGTCGCATCCAAATTAAAAAATGATGACGGGATAATAATACTTGAACGACATGGTACGGTTGCCTTCTCACCTACTCTCAAAGAGGCATTTTTTCATACCGAACGCCTTGAATATGCCGTAAAGTTAAAAGGGTAACAAGAGTGGTTGGTAAACTTTGCACATTTTTCTAACACTTTTTCTGAAACTTTGGAAAATTCTACATTTTCAAACACTATGCTTCACATCAAATTTAGATATATTGGAAAATTAAATTCTGGTATGAAGTTTGCAGGAATAATAGTATGGAAAAAGCAGTAAAGCAAAAAACTTATGACCTTAATCTTACGATTGCCGATAATCACATAAAAATACATACAATGGATATGAATATATTGATACCATCTAAACGGAAAGTAGAAATATACAATTTATTTGATAAAGAGGAGTTTAAAGTTCGTGTTAAGAACTTGTTTGTTGAAAATCTTTTTCCATATAAAATGCTTTCTTTTATTATCATGAGATATCTATCGGATGACTTGTTTAAGGATTTTATTGATAGAAAATTATTTGCGTTGGGAAATTCAATCTATTTATCTTTTGAGCAAAAAAGAAACTCCTATGATATCGGTATTTATCTTGAATATAACATAATATCCATACAATTTAAAGGAAAACATACCGATTACATTATTTGATCCGTTTAATTTTTTTCAGTAATTTCAATGCCCTTCTGTTGTAGGGGTAAAATTTTAAACTCTTTTCAATATAGAAAGATGATCTTTTTAGATAACTAATATCTTTGCTTTCGATTGCACGGTAATAATAGTCTTCTCCCTTTGAGAGGTAATAATAATGAGCAAGAAAAATGAATGATGTTATTATAAATATTATAATAAGGAAATATTTACTGATCTTTAATATGTTTTTTTGCATACTCCACCGCATCCCTTTTATCTTTAATTTTTCCTTCATCATATAACTCGCATATCTTTTTTATCATTTTACCAATTATCGGACCATTTTTGTATCCTAATTTTAATAGATCCATACCTGTTATTATCTTTTTTTCCTTTTCTCGATCCGCTTCCTTTATTTCTTTTAATTTTTCCCGAAATATCTCTGCAAATCTTTCCTGCCCCGCATCTATCCTATCATGTGCAGCAGCACCATCAGATAAAAAAATTATGAGAAGTTCGTTTGTAATATCTTCATTTTTTCTAATAAATTTTCTGATCACTTTTTCCGAAACCGTATTATGAAATTTTAAATAAGAAAGATACATATGTTCTTTTACAAGAAGGGATATTTTATTTATCTCTTTTTTTGAAATACTGTAGTTCTTTAATTCTTTTCTTATTATTTCCGCCCCTACATTCTCATGTCCGTAAAAATGAACTTTCTGATCCTTTATACTCTTTGTTTTTGCCTTGCCGATATCATGAAAAAAGATCGCAAGTTTAAGTGTATAAATATCACCCGAATAATTGAATTTATCTATATAATGCTCCGCCCATTTTAATGCAAGTAAAGAATGAGAATAAAGATCAAAAGAATGGTATTCATTTTGCTCAACTTCTTTTGTGATCTTCATAAATGGAAAAAGTGCTGTTAAAAATTGTTTTTTTTCAAGTTCATTTATTGTATGAAAACTATTTTTTAGAGATATTAATTTTTTGAACTCCAATGCTACTCTTTCAATAGGCATTTTAATTACCTCGTTAATGGAAAAATTTTCTATTTGAAAATTCGTTTTTTCTTCCGGGATCAGATCATATTCCGCTATAAACCGATAGTACCTTAAAAATCGGACAGGATCGAGGCATAAGAAATTATCAGAGGACATCTTAATCGTTCGTGATCTGATATCATTTAGTCCGTTTAATGGATCCATTATCTTTTTTTCGCCGATATCGTAATAAATAGAATTTATTGTAAAATCCCGCCTTTTTGCATCATTTATAATGTTCCTTTCCAATTCATTTATATCGAAGAATGTTGATTGCATCATAAATTTTATTAATTTATGCCCTTTTTTATCAATGATAATGTGGAACTTTCTTTTGAAATGTCCCTCAAGCAATTTCTTATAATTTTCTACATCATTAACGACAAGGTCAATATCCTTCACCCCTTTACCAAAATACAATGATGAGAATATTCCACCAACAAGATAAAGTCCCTTTTTTAATTTCAATGGTAATTGTGAAAAGAATTTTCTATGATTAAGTTCTATATCTATCTTTTTCTCAAGATCCATTTGTCTTCTCTTTTATGATCTCATAGACATTATATAATGCCTTGTAGCCAACCAATGAAAGCAGGTCGTGCAGATAGTTAATGATCATTGATCTGTAATTTTCAATGTATGACGGTTTATTTTTTTCGATCTTGAGATATGAAAAATTTCCCAGTATCTTAAATAATCGCTGAATAGCAAGAAGATATATTCGGTAAATATATCTATCAATAGATGGAAAAAATAATTTTCTATCATCACCATAATCAAAATAAACATCCCATAAAAAAGATGCTCTGTCATAAAAAGGATCTCCAAGCCGAAGATCTTGATAGTCGATAATATATATATTTTCATCTTTGATAAACATATTCTTAGAATGAAAATCCCGATGGATGAGAGAAAAATAATTTTTTGAAAGGTAGGCAGAGATATCTTCAAATTCATTGTGGAGTTCTTTTTTATCCGATGCGGAAAGTTCTATTTTTATGTCCATTTTCAAGAAATATTTTTCAAAAAAATGAAACCCCCACATATATTTTTTGAAATCAACAGGGGGATACGGTGAATCATATTTTTTATACGGCAGATCACCAAATTTTACAAGGAGATTTTCTATCTGAGGTTGATACTTTTTTATATCACCGCCATCGGTTAAATATCTATACAGAGACATATCGCCTACATCTTCAAAGACAATAACCCTTTCCTTTTTAAACATAAGTTCGGTCCCCGGAATGGAGATACCGTTTTTTTTAAGAAATTTTGAACTGTTATGCTGTGCATCGAAAAGCAGATCGTTTTTATCGCAATAAACCTGAGCAATAATTGACTTTCCATTCCTTATAACGATTCGATAATACATTCTATCCGAAGCATCCCCGTCTAATTTTTTAATTTCTACTATATCGTAGATCCTTTGTAAAAATGTCAATCTATCAATAGATGGTTTTATCATCATCTAATATCCATTCATCTATCTTCTTATTGATCTTCTCAATATCGCTTCTAAAAAAGCGATCGTTCTTATATGGTTTCACAGAAGAAAATATAAAATTCCGCATTTTCTTTCCATTTTCCGAAAGCCTATTTTTATAAAATGTTGACGCCTGTGCTGCACTTATTAAAAATAGCGACAATCCTTCTTTTAGATTTTCTATTGATTCCTTAAATTTCATAGCGGAATTGCCTGCCATAGAAACAAAATCTTCCTGATCTCCCGAGACGGGAAGCGAATGTATGGAGGCAGGCGTTGCAAGAATGGTGTTCCTGTTCGCAAGAGCTGCCATCGCATATTGAACAAGCATAAATCCGGAATTTAATCCGGAATTTTCAACTAAAAACGGTGGAAATTGTGATATATTCGGATTGATAATTCGATTCATCTGTCTTTCCATAAAAGAGAACAGAACGGATGCAGAAATAGCAGCGGAATCAAGAGCAATGGCAATAGATTCACCATGAAAATTCCCCGTTGAAAGGTAAAGTTCTTTTTCCGGAATGAATAAGGGATTGTCGGATGTTGAATTCAGTTCTATTTCAATCTCTTTTTCTACATACAATAGATTGTCAATAATTCCACCGATGACCTGCGGAAGACATCTTGTCGTATAAGCATCCTGAACATTGACCCCTTTTTTATCTATTTTTCTTTTTGAAAGATATTTATTGAGGTGAGTGAGAACGATCTTGATCCCTATGAATTTTCTGAGATTATAAACATCCATTTTAAATGGTGAAGGATTAGCATTTTCGATCTCAAAGAGAAAAGCAGCACCTTTTAAATAAAGTCCTATTATCTTTTTAAGTTTATAAAGAGAAATACCGCCGATAGCCGCAGAGAATTGCATCCCGTTTGTTAGAGCAAGCCCTTCTTTTGCTTCAAGTTTAAAATCTTTGATATCGGCTATTTTTAATCCCTTTTTGGCATCAATGATCTTTCCTTTATAATAAAATTTCCCTTCTCCGTAAAGAGTGGCGAAGATATGAGCAAAGGGAATTAGATCCCCGGAGGCTCCGAGTGAACCGATCTCATAAGCAACCGGGATCAAGCCGCTATTGATCATTTTAAGTATTGCATCGACAAGTTCTTTCCTAACCCCCGAGTAACCGTTTAAGAATGTCTTTATTTTCAGGCAGACAGCTGCTTTTATATATTCTTTTTCCATTCGTTTGCCGACACCGACGGAATGCGAAAGAATGATATTTTTTTGTAGTTTGTTAAGGTCTCTTTTTGATATCTTTACTCTTGCAAGCTCACCGAAACCGGTATTTACACCGTACATTATTTTATCTTCTTTTATTAATTTTTCAACAAATCTTCGGCATTTTTTGAGTGCATAAAAATCTTTTTCTCTTATTTTAATTTTTTCATCACCGTAAGCGATCTTAAATAGATCGGGAATTGCGATGTTTTTATCATCTAATCTCATAACCTTCTCCTATCATTTCACTGCTCTTCATATATGATACCAAAATTTGGAAAATTTTAAAACTTATTTCCGGATTTTGAATAACAAAGGTTCTGAAAATGGACTTTGGTATTTCAAGTGTAACAAGGTCACTTAATGCTCTCACGGAAGCAAGATGTTCTTTATCCGAAATAAGTGAGAGCTCTCCGAACCAATCACCACAGGTTATCATTTTTATCGGCGAATTTAATGGTCCTACTCGTTTATATATTTCAGCTTTTCCCTTTTGAATAATATAGAGTCGGTCGCCTATTTCATCTTTTCTTATAATGATATCATCTCTTTTATACTTTTTTGTGACAGCCATTAAGGCTAATCCTTCAAGTTTTTCAAGATCAATTTCATTAAATATTTCAACTTTTCTCAGCAGCATAAGTTTTTCCATTAATATATCCATTTTTTTGCTCTCCTTTAAAATCAAATTTTTACTTTCAATAAGATCTATCTTTTTTTCTTTATAATAATTTATGTAATAGGTGTCAATTGGTGAAAAAAGAACTTTAAAATCGGGGGACAAATATTTAATCTTTTTTTTGTCATAGACCATAGAAACGATCTTATATGCTTCTTTCATCACTCGTTTATATTTTCCCTTCATTTTTTGTATCTTTTCCTCAAGGTAGAGAAACATTTCGGAAACAACATATTCTTTCTGGATACGAGATTCAAGCAGTATCTTTTTGTCCGCTGACTCCATAAAGAAAGAGACCGCCGTGATGAGAAGATCAAGGCTTCTCTCCTCAATATAGTTACTAAAATTATTCATATACTCGATATTTTTATTTGTTTGACAGATCGCAAGAAATAATTTTATATGTTCAATTTCTTGAAGGATCACATTCTTCTTTATATCATTTCCAATATCTACCGACAATCCGTTTTTTATTTGTATTTGAATTATTCTGTATATCTCTTCGCTGTTCAGCTTTTCCCATACGGACTCAAAATATGAAAATAACTCGGTAAGATTAAATGTCCTGACAAGTATAAAAAGTTCCTCAAAATCGGATCTTTTGAATTCTACACTCTGAAGATTTTTTACAATCTTCTTTATTTTATAAGGAGTTTTTTTAAGCACTCTAATGAGATGCGCAGAGTTTTTTATATCTATTTTTTCATTATCAACGGTATAATAAAGTTCTTTTGAATACCTTAACGGTAGTGAACGGTAGAATTTTTTTATGTTCTTATATCTTTTTTTCAACCCTGTTTGCAATTTTTTATTTTTGATCAGTCCCTTTATTGTTTCTTCTTTTAATTTTTCCGATCCGTTTTGTGTGGAATTTACGATCGTATTGTAACCGTAGTATTTAGTTAAGTAGTTTGCTATGATGCTTGGATGGAGATCTCCGTATTTAGCAACTATTTTTTCTAAAAATTCCTTTTCTATCTTCTTTTCTATCTTTGCAAGGAAATATAATGAAAACTCACTGTCAATTATTTTATTATCATCCAACATTTTTTTGAGTTCCGCATCACTTAGATCCTTCTTATCAAACTTTGGTATTTTAGGTTTAAGCAATGCACTTTCCGTTTTGATCTTTTTATAAAACGCATTAAAATATTCCTTCTTCAACAAAAGGGAGACCAGAAGATACAAAATAGAAAGCATTAAAATTGAGATAAATATAAATTGAGGATCAAACCGTTTGGCGTAAATAAGGATACTTCCGGTAAGGATCATTGCAAATGGTTTTATCGTTCCCTCTACCGAAGATATTACTCTGCCCTTATAAAGTAACGGTATCGGATTATAACCGAATTGAATTGCAGGATCCTCAAACATTTTTTTAAATATCTCAGCGGTAAGTTTCATAATAAAGGAGGCATAAAAACCGGCAAAATAGACAAGAAAGAATGCATTTATTGCGAGAATTATCGGATATATATTGAAAATATTTATTGTTCCGATAAACGGTATTAATCGTGAAAAAAGATAGTTTTGAAAGATTGAAAGTCCGGTATTTGCTATACCTCTGAACATCCCTAAAAAACCGGACAGATCTTGTTCGGTAAGAGCGTTTTGTGTCAATTTTAATTTAAATTGATAATCGATCAAAGTCCCGAGTATAAAGGAGATGAACATCATTATTAAAAATATCCTTAGATATTTCGATTTAACGGATGCAATCTTAAAAAGATCCTTTTTTTCCTCCCTTGATGTATATTTAGAGAAATAATTATGTTTAAATATTCCTTTAATTCCTCTTTTAGGTATCCTTACGACATGGTAAAGTGCCATAAAATTAAAAACAGCGGCGAACAACAGATAATCCTTAATATTTATTATGATATACTTAGAGAGAATTGCTATTGTAAAAGCACTTATAGCACTTGCAGCACTTGCTCCTGCAAGAATATACGGTATTGCCTTTTTCCTTTCGCGAGAATTCATTGTTTCGTTCAAACTTGTAAAAAATAAAATTGTAAAAAAAGATAAGTAGACCTCAATAAAGAGATATGCAAAGAACTGCCAACCCTTATTATCTCCAAAAAACCTAAGAAATATATAGATTATAGAAGCAAAAACAAGGTAACCGGACATAGTTTTTTTCTTATTTATATAAGGGGAAATGATAGAAAATATAACGGATAAAATGATGATCAAAAATGGAAATAGCATATATGCCAACGGCAGAAATTCAGGACCGATTCTTTTCAGAAAGATTGCATCTATTGCATTTTGGGCAAAAGTAAAACTTACAATTGCGAATTTAAATGTTGCCTTATATTTTCCTGCATAGATAAGCGTTGATTCCTTAAATCCGAATAATTTTGAATAAATTTTGGTCAAACTAAATTTCATTTTTTGCTTTTTTAAGATCCTGAACGATTAGTTTTTTTAGTTTTTTCAGATTATCAATTTTCTTTACCGGACGTATATATTTTTCTATATGTAATGATAATGATCTCCCATAGATATTCAGATCGAAATTCTCGATCCAAACTTCAACCACCTCACTTTCATCAAGTCTGAGCATCGGAGTTCCTATAAAGATCATTGCAAAATATTTTTTTTCATTAAAATAAACACTGCCGCTGTAAACACCACTCTGTGGCAGAATCTTTCCTTGAACATTAAGATTTGCAGTAGGGAAGCCTATTTTTTTGCCGATTGATTTTCCGTACATAACGATACCGCTTATTATATAATCTCTTCCAAGATAATCCTCTGCTTCTTTAAAGAAGCGATCATGGATGCAATTTCTTATCAAGGTAGAGGAAACAATCGTTCCTTTTATTTTTAAAAGCGGAATAATGTCAACATTTATATTTAAAGTGTTAAGTTTTTCTTGTAAAAATTTGGCATTACCCTTACCGTTTTTCCCGAATTTAAAATTTTCACCGACAACAACTCTTTTTATATTAGTTAAATTCAAAAAATAATCAACAAATTGCTCCGGATCTTGGCGGGAAAATTCAGATGTAAATTCTGTAAAAAAAATGGTATGGACACCCGATTTCTCAAATATCTTTATCTTTTCATCAATTGTTGTAAGTGAAAAATTATCACCCCTTGCCCTTAATACCGACTCGGGATGAGGGTAAAAAGTAATAACTCCCAATTTTTCCGTTTTCGGTTTTAATTCGTATGCTTTTTCCAATAATTTTAAATGACCAAGATGCAATCCGTCAAAGTTTCCGATAACTATTGTATGTTCATCGGAATCATAAGAATCTAATCCCCAATATATATTCATTCCAATTTCTTTTTTATCCCTGTTTTTTTGTATCTAAAATAATCGGAAATTATTTTTCTATGATCAAAAACAATGGGATCCGGCAGATTATCTTCATCAATTGAAATGATCTCTTTTGCATCATCTGCTGCTTTTGGTCTGCCCGATCTTATTTTTGCTATAAAAACAGTTGAGATCGTATGCTGTCTCGGATCTCTTTTTGGCTCCGAATAGGTGAAGAATTGTTCCACAAGTTCAACTTTTAACGAAGTTTCTTCCTTTGCTTCCCTAATTGCTGCATTTTTAAGTGATTCTCCATAGTCAACAAAACCCCCGGGGATCGCCCAACCATAAGGTGGATTTTTTCTTTTGATCAGTAAAATTTTATTGTCACCTGTTTCAATGATAATATCAACCGTCGGAACAGGGTTTCTATAATCAGTCAATATTTTCTCCAATTTCTTTAAATATACTTATAATATCATTTATCCCCGAAGCTGGAATAAATATCCGACTTTTCCGATTTACATGTTTTTCGGTGATCCTTAAAAATTTCCCTCTATCGTTTTGTTTAAGGTCAAAATAAAACTTTTTGCTTTCAATTACAACTTCTTTTGATAAGATTGTTTCATTCCTGTCCATAGAACGCTCCTGTTTTGTGTAATATGACTGCACACCTTATATTATAAGGTATTTTCTAAATATGTCAAGAAAAGATCGGTTTTTTTTGCAAAATAAGACTTTTTAACCATGGAGTTTACCCCGTATCCCGATTTTCATCGGGACAGGCTTTGTTTCGGAGTCACTCCTGTTTTTTCTTGTCATTCCTGACCCGATCAGGAATCCATCTTTATTTATTGTCTTTCTAAAGTAAAAACGGGGACGGTGGTTGCAAAAGTTGCAAAATTATTTTAATAAATGACGAACATGTCATAAATTATTAAAAAACATAGTCAAACAGTCAAACGACTATTTGACTGAAAATACCGTCTTCAA
>JAUXGM010000077.1 GCA_030622125.1 bacterium
GAAGAAGCATGCCCAGCACCAATATGGTGCGGGGTAAAAAGTATGAAGTAAAAAAAACACGATAACGTCATTCTGATTGAGCGTTAGCGATTGAAGAATCTATCTTTTAATTTTGCTTCTATTGTTTTTTTGTCTTTTGAGTTTGCAACTGGATTCCCTTGGTAACTGGGTTCACTCTTTTTCGCTTTGCGAAAAGGGGTGCCCCACTTTGACATTGATGCTATTGTTTTTTTGTTTTCGGAGTTTAATATTGTTTTTCTTTATTTATTATCTTTTTTATTCTTTTCAATCCTTCATTTACATAACTTAATTTGTGCATTTCCATAACAAGGCGCGGCGTCAATTTTTTTTCCACTAATTTTGAAAAGAGACGGTCAAAATTGATCTTTCCCATTCCGGGCGGGAGATGCTGATCCCAGCTACCATCATTATCATGCAGATGTATCTGTTTTAAATTCTTATTAAAATATTCATACCAATCTTTCATCGGAACTTTTGAAAGATAGTTACAATGCCCCGTATCAAAACAAACACCAAAGGGATAAACAGTTGTTAATTTATCAAAGATTCTAAAAAACATTTCAGGATCGGATTCAAAAACATTTTCGAGCAACAACTGTGGAATATTTCCTTTTGATATAATACTTTCAATCATTTTTTTTGCCCGATTCACCCACTTTTTCTCAATCCTTTCTGTTTGTATTCGTATATAATCAAAACTTGTGTGAATAATAATTGATTTTACATTTAATGTAGATCCCAATGCAATTGCATCAAGTAATCGTTTTCTTGCTATTTCATAAATATCATCATCAAAAGGAGCAAGTCCAATGTCCATATATGGAGCGTGTAATGTAAGTTCGTACCCTTTCGTATTTTCCTCTATAAATTGAATATCCTTTTCCGTTATCTTGCTGTATGTCTCCCCATAAATGAAAAGTTCAAAACCGTTCAGATGACCGTATTTTTTTGCTTCATTACTCCATTGAGGAATCATTCTGTATGGCAGATGGATAAAAACAGGATATTTATTTTCCATTTTTCATTTCCATTACTTTTAAACATTCCCGAACAATATGATCTGCTGTAAGTCCAAATTTCTCAAGAAGTTCTTTCGGTTTACCGCTTTCACCAAAACGGTCTTTTATCCCTATTATTTTTATTGGTATCGGATAATTTTGCGATAAAAATTCTGCAACAGCACTGCCTAATCCTCCATATATCTGATGTTCCTCCGCAGTAACGATTCCATTTGTAAGTTTTGCAATATCAAGTATCATTTCTTTATCAAGCGGCTTTACCGTATGTAAATTTATGACCGTTGCAAATATTCCCTTTTTTTGTAGTATTTCTACTGCAAAAAGTGCTTGATGGACCATAAGACCATTTGCAATAATAGCGATATCTTTCCCTTCTTTTAATATTATTCCCTTGCCAAAATCAAAATGATCATTTTCCTTAGTGATCACCGGCACTTTTTCTCTTCCAAATCGGATAAAAACAGGACCATCAATATAGGGGGCAAGCATTGTTGCCTTTTTCGTCTCCCAATAATCAGCAGGCACAATGACCTTCATATTGGGAAGCACCCTCATAAGAGCAATATCCTCCAATGCCTGATGTGTTGCACCGTCGGGACCAACCGATATTCCACCATGAGCACCGCCTATCTTTACATTAAGATTTGCGTAACAGATAGTAGTTCTGATCTGGTCGAATGCCCTTCCCGTTACAAAAACACTGTATGTAGAAACGAAGGGAATCTTTCCGGAAAGAGCAAGTCCAGCAGCAGTACCAAGCATATCCTGCTCTGCAATTCCCATTTCAATAAATCTATCAGGAAAGCTTTTCTGAAAACGGTCGGAACAGGTGGAACTTGTTAAATCAGCAGATAGAACAAAAATTCTCTCATCTTTTTTTCCAAGTTCAACAAGCCCGTCACCGTAGCCAAATCTCGTTGGAATTTCGCCGTAAACCTTTACCATTTTTTCTCCTTATACATATTCACATATTTGCATATGCATATATTCGCATATTCGCATATTCGCATATTCGCATATCACTTTTTTTTAGTCCTTTTCATAATTTGCATAGCTTTACCTATTAAATCAATTACCTCTCTTTTTTTTAAACTATAATAAACCTTTTGATCATGGGTACTAAAAGATACTATGTCTAAATTTCTCAATAGTCGCAAATGTTGGGATATAACAGGTTGCCTTTTATTTGTCAATCTAACCATTTTAGATACATTTGCTTCACCTCTCTGCAATATTTTACTATCATTAGCCTTGTTGAGTTACTTAACAAACTAAATAACTGCAATGTTCTTTTTTCCTGCTCACTTATCTTCATTTTTCACTCCTATAGGTTACAACTAATTTAAGTTTTTCACTTTTCATTTTTAATTTCTCATTTGCCTATTGCTCTATTGCAATAACCACTTCCACAATGAAATAAATTTTACTTTTTTCTTTATCCTTAGTCAACTTATCTTCTCCTCTTTATTATAATAATAAGAAAGTCATTACATCTCAACTCTTTACTTGCTCTAAATAAGGTTATTAGTTATCTCTCTTGTTTTAATATCTTTTAAATTATAACGAACTTGAATTATTTCCTTGTTTTTTCTTTGCTATTTTCATCAGGGCTACAAATTCAATAGCAGTATGAAATACCGTATCAAGAAACATTTTTCCTTCTAACGGCTGTTTGCCGAAAATGGCAATAATAAAATAGGGCATCAGATCATAAGACAAGCCGGCTTTTTTGGCAAATTTCTTTAAGTTTATCTCCATATATCTTTTTGCCGGAGGGTAGTTTCTATCATTCATTTTTTTCAACTGCCGAACAAGAATAAAATATGATTCGCTCTCTTCTTCGGGAACTACCATTTTTTTGGCTTCTCGCATAATATGGTCATACTCAGATACTATAACATCTGATACCTCTTTTCCGAGAATATCCGTATAGTACGGAACACTAATCTTGATCTCCAAAAAATCTTTATCAATATTGCTCATTTATTCCTCCTCTTCTTTTTTTTTCATATATTAATCATGACTGTATTTCAACATCATTTCCAGTGGTTTTTCTGCTTTTTTTATGATCTCTTCCGAGAGTTTTATCTCATATCTATTATTTTTTAGTGAATTGTAAACATTATTCAAGGTTATTTTTTTCATATCCTTACATATTATCCTTGATTGTGTTGCAAAAAATTCCTTGTTTGGATTTTCTCTTGCCAATCTCTGGATCATCCCCTCTTCCGTTCCGATGATAAATCTTTTATTTTTAGAGTTTTTTACAAATTTCAACATTCCACCTGTGCCGAGAAGATGATCGGATAAATTGGATACTTCTTCATTTGCCTCAGGATGTGTCAATGTAATCGCATCGTGGTATTTTTCTTTTAGTTTCAATAACTGATCTTTATCAAGGTCATCATGAACATAACAATATCCATCATATAAAACAACATCTTTTTCAGGTACCTGATCTTTGACAAATCTACCGAGATTTTTGTCAGGCAGAAAAACAATCCTATCATTTGGGATTTTTCTTACGATATCAACAGCATTCGCAGATGTACATACGACATCTATCTCCATCTTTGTTTCTACATTTGTGTTGATGTAGGCGACGAATGTTGCTTTTGGATATTTCTTTCTTAATTCTCTTACTTTTTTGGCATTTATCATATCCGCCATTGGACATCTTGCTTCTCTAACAGGATGCAAAATGACCTTTTCAGGAGAGAGAACCTTTGCGGATTCCGCCATAAATGAGACACCGCAAAAGACAATTACATCGTTATTTAAATCAGAAGAGATCCTTGCAAGTTCAAGTGAATCGCCAAGATGATCCGCTATAAGTTGAATCTCCTCACTCTGGTAATTATGTGCCAAAATACTTGCATTTTTCTCTTTTTTTAATTTTAATATTTCATCAACTAACTTTTTATCATCCATCTTCTACCTCGTTTTTTACTCAAAAAGCGAATCCTGCAGTAAAGGACTTTTATCCAATATACCCATCATACCTCCAAGTGTCAAAGCATTTTTGATTGATTTTGCACAGTGATAATTATTAAAAAAAATATAAACATTCTCCAGATCTTTATCTTTAACGGTATCTTCTATTCTTTTCTTCAAACTGCTTAGTTCCTCTTTAGAATAATAGTAGTTATGCCTTTCGTAAGGTTCCTTATAATTCCACCATTTCTCTTTTGATCTGCCGTGAAATCGATAATAAATATTATTTGATGTGATCAAATTTAAAGGTGGGAAAAGATCAAGATTGTCGGGCATATCAAGATTTGCTATTGCAACCATCTGTTCGTTCAAATAGTTGATAACAAAAGGTGTACTCCATGAATGATGTCTAAATTCTATCGTTTTTTTTATAGGAAGGTACCTAATAAGTTTTTCAAGGTACCGCATATTTTCTTTCCCGTATTTAAAAGCATAAGGGAATTGAATTAGAATTCCACCGTATTTTTGACTCTTTATAAGTGGTCTGATAGATCTATTGAATGCCTTGATCTCATCGAGATAATGGTTATCGCGTATATGGGTTATTGTTTGATTCACTTTTACAATGAATTTAAAATTATCCGGAACTTTGTCAATCATTTTTTTATAATGATCCTGACTGAATATTCGATAAAAGGTATTATTTACTTCTACCGAATTGAAATACTTTGAGTAGTATTCAAGATGATCTTTTGTATTATTAGGCAAAAAACCATCCTTCCACGAATCATAATAATATCCCGATGTACCGATATAAAAATTCATAGAAAGGGAGGAAACTTTGCTTTATTCCTCCTTTTTATTTTCCTTATCCTTATCAAAAAGTTCTTTTATCTGTGCTAAACTACCGAGTATACCTGATGATTCAAATGGAACGATCAGTTTTGTGGATTTGCCGTCTGCAACCTTTTGAAGTGCTTCCAAATATTTTATAGCAATAAGATCTTTTGTGGGATTCCCTTTATGGATAGCATCATAAACCCTGATGACCGCTTCCGATTCACCCGTGGCGAGTGCAATTTTTTTATACTTATCTGCATCTGCAACCTTTTTGATCGCTTCTGCCTGACCTTCTGCCATCAATATTGCCGCTTGCTTTTCACCTGTTGCGATCTCAATCTTTGCTCTTTTCTGTCCCTCTGCCTCTAATATTATTGCTCTTCTATCTCTTTCCGCCTTCATCTGTCTGTGCATTGCTTCCATAACATCCGCCGGCGGCTCGATCCTTTGAAGTTCAACCCTTCCAACCTTGGTTCCCCAGGGATCCGTCGCTTCATCAAGTATCATTCTCAGTTCGGTATTTACCTTTTCTCTTGATGTCAATGTTTCGTCAAGCATAAGTGTACCGATCAAATTTCTAAGATTGGTTTGAGCAAGTTTTGTTATTGCAAATGTGAAGTTTCTAACATTATAAATTGATTTTGGCGGATCGGTTACAAGATAATAGATCACTGCATCTACCGTTACAACAACATTATCCTTTGTAATAACATCCTGCGGCGGTACATCAATTACCTTTTCTCTAATATCAACATATAGTATCTTATCAAAAAAAGGTATGATTATATGTATACCGCTGTCCAATGTTCTCTGATACCGTCCCAATCTTTCAAGCACACCCCGCTGCCAGGGTCTAATAACCTTGATTGTGTTCGCAAAAAATATAATTGCAAAAACAATAATAACAACAATAATAAATACAGTCATTTTAGACCTCCTTTTTTACTATCAGATGAGTTCCCTCTATCTTAAGAGCTTTTACTTTATCACCAATCCTTAAAATTGTATTTTCATCATCCGGAAAAAACCGCCAGGAAACAGAATTGAATTTGGCAAGAACAGCGAGATTGTCCTTTTTTAATTCATTTATGACAATTCCTATCGTATCAATTACCTCTTCGGCAGCGATCTTAGTCGGTTTTTCAGATATCTTATTTGCAAATTTTCTTGAAAAAAAGGCAAATACGGAAGATATTACAACAAAAACAACCCACTGCCATGCAATTCCTAATCCGAGTTTAAGTGCAAGCAAAGAACACAATGCACCGATACCGAACCATAATATAAAAAAACCTGCTGTAAACATTTCCATAATAAAAAATATTACAGCAAAAACAACCCAGAACCACCAATACTCCGCAGGCATAATAACCTCCTTATTTATTTTATGATTATAAGGAATTATGGAAAAAAAGTCAAATATTTGTCGTATTTTCAATACATTTTGGACTTTTTTTTAAAAATCCAATTCTATAAAAATATGGTTGTAAATGGCTTTTTAAACGACATTTGAACTTTTAGTAAATTGAAGATACGTTCCATTAGGAAAAATTACAATTTGTTTGAACTACGGATATTTCGTAGTGAGTTATTGAATTTTAGTATCGGAAATTTGCGGTTGAAATTTTTATTTCAAAAAAGTGAAACGGAGAAGAAAAAGCCATTACAAGCATAGTCCAATATGTTTTTGAGATTTTGCAATTTGATTTTTTTTGTTATTTGTTATATAATTTAGTTATGAAAAGTAAAGATACTAAAAAAATAATAGCGATCGGAATGATTCTTTCATCGGAAACCAATATTGATAAGTTATTTAGTAAGATATTGTCGACTTCAAGAGAGATCACAAATGCCGATGCCGGTAGTTTGTATATAAAAAAAGAAAATGAATTGGATTTTATTATCAGTCAGAATGACACACTTGAAAAAAGATTTAATGTTAAAAGTGATCGCCTTTTTAAACCGTTCACCCTTTCTTTGACAAGGGAAAATATTGCCGGATATGTTTGTCTGACAGGAGAAATCCTTAATATTGAAGATGTTTACAAGATAGATGAATCCGCTCCCTACCATTTCTATAGATCATTTGATAAAAAATATGAATACAAAACAACCTCAATGCTTGGTTTACCTTTAAAGGATAGAGAAAATAATGTCATAGGCGTATTACAACTCATCAATGCAAAAGATAAGGGTGGAAATATAGTAAAATTCGATGAAAAAGAAATAAATCTTGTTAATACGCTTGCTTCATTTGCAGCAGTATCACTTAAAACTGCACTTCTTACACAGAATGTGAAAGATGCGCATCTTTCCACTATTTATCGACTTGTTAGTGCAGCAGAATATAAGGATCCGGATACTGGAGATCACCTTGAACGAATGAGTAATTACTCGAAAATAATTGCCCGATATATGGGGTATGATGAAGAATTTCAAGAGACCATGTTATATGCTTCACCAATGCATGACATCGGGAAGATCGGAATTCCCGATAAGATACTTGATAAGCCCGGCAAATTGACCTCTGAAGAAAGAAAGATCATGGAAAAACATTCACTTATAGGAGCTGATATATTAAAAGACCCGGAAACCGACCTGCTAAAGATGGCACAAACAATTGCACTCACCCATCATGAGAAATGGAATGGAACAGGCTATCCAAATCATTTAAAGGGTGAAGAAATACCGATTGAAGGTAGAATAACTGCGTTAGCAGATGTTTTTGATGCATTGAGTGTTAAAAGGGTCTATAAACCGGCATGGCCATTTGAGAAAGTAGTTGCCCTGATAAAAGAAGAAAGCGGCGAACATTTCTGTTCTTATGTAGTTGATGCTTTTTTTAAGGGAATAGAGGAAATAAAAACGATTTATTTAAAATACAAGGAGTAGTTATGAAAAAAACTATCATTTTTTTGATCCTAATTCTTGGGATTTGCTTATTTGCAGAAGAGAATTACACTGATCTAAAAAAAGACCATTGGGCTTATGGTTCGGTAATAAGAATGACAAAGTACGGTTTGTTTAAGGGAATAGTGAAAAACGGTCAATTAACATTTCAAGGAAACAAATCATTAACAAGATACGAATTTGCAGTAGCAATGGATAGATTGTTGAACAGAATCTTGAATCTGAACAGCAGCAATAAAACGGAAGATATTGATCTTGATTTGAGTGATGAAACATTTAAGTTACAATCCAATCTGTTAACCGAAATAAAAAATTCGGTAGCAAATATGCAGGTACAGGTCAATATGAATAAAAATTCCATCAACAAAACAATTGAGAAAGTTAAGGAACTTGAAGATAAATTTGATAGTTCCTCAAAAAAAGATAATAATACCCTCCTCTACCTTTCGGTGGGTTCATTTATTATTTCAATTGTAAGTTTGATATTTGCTCTGAGTTAAACGGGCATGTTCGGATCTTCAAAATATGATGATTATTTAGAGGTAATCAAGGACAGTGAAACAAAGGTCCTGGCGAGAATAAATCAAATGGAGGCACGAGTAGAAACAGTTGAAAAAAAACTTGAATTGTTGAGTGATATAAAATTGGATATTGAAAAACTTTTAAGATCACATCAAGATGTAAAATCTGTTTTGGATGAATTAAAACCTAAGAGCTCTAAAAATTTGACCAAGAAAAATAAAAGAGGACAGGAGCGTGATGAAAAATTATTAAGATTTCTATCGGTACCAAGAACAACCCTTGATGTTGTTGAAAAATTTAATTATTCGCGAACTTATGTTTCAACCCTTTTGAATAAATATAAGAAAAAAGGTATTGTTAAGATCGTAAAAAGAATTGGGAATATTCCCTATTTTGAGGTAAAAAATGGTTAATGACAAAGATAATTGGAGTGAAGAAACCAATATTATGAATAATAAGGACAGGTCATATACGCCGCGAGGATATATCGTTGATAAAGCCACAAATACAAGAACTTTAATTTCAAGGAAAAGGTTTATGATCGGTCGTTCACATGATTGTGATCTAATGGTAGATGATCCGTCCATATCTCGAATACATTGTAGCATTTTCGACACGGATGTCAATTTTATAATAGAAGATATGGATTCAACAAATGGAACTTTTATTAATAATGTCAGAATAAAGAAGAAATTATTAAAGGATGCCGATCTATTTACCATCGGCAACCGAGAATTTACATTTCATTTGTTTTAAAATTTTGGTAAAAATAAGGAAAGAGGGACTAATGTTCTTCGGGAGTATAATATTATGTCAAGTTATGTAAAAAAAATATTTCCATTGTTATTTATACTGTTAAGCGGATGTATTACAATGCAAAGACCCATATACTATACACAGAACACACTTATACAAAAAGAGATTGCAAGGATCGCCATTTTGCCATTTGATAATTATACCGGGATGGAAACCTCAGGAACTCTTGCTTCCAACATCTTGACGGTTGAATTTATGGAGCGTGGTTATAAGGTTGTGGAACGGGAGACACTTAACAAACTCATTGCTGAAATGAAACTTGAAATTTCAGGTCTGACCACTGATCAGTCAAAAGAATTGGCTTCCTTTTTAAAGGTTGACGGATTCATTATCGGAGCAGTAACAGATTACAGGGCAATATCCACCACAACAAGCCTTTCTCCCCTGCCGTTGATTTCTTTCCCCGTAACCATAAAAGTTTTTCATGGGGGTTTATCGGCGAGATTAATAGATGGTAAAACAGGCGAGATCATCTGGGTGGGGTCTCATTTTGAATCAGGGAAGAATTTCAGCACCGTTTTCAAAAATATATGCAGAAAACTTGTTGATACAATGGAAACGAAAAGCAATTTAAAATGAAAATTGTAAAAAAGTTTTTCTTGATCTTTCTTATTATCTTTCTTATTAGTCCAATATCCGGAGAAAATAAAAACCAAGAAAAGAAAGAGATTCTCAATGAAGTAAAAAGGAGAATGGCTATCAGAAAACCTTATGAATACAAACCTTATATGTTGAATTACTACGGAATGTGGGCTGTGGACTTCTCCATTAGTTGGTATAAATTGAAAGGAATCAGCTGTCAGGATCTTTACGAATTTTCACAACTTCCTATCAGATTTTCTTTTAAATACGGGTTCACCGACTGGTTCATATCCGGTTTCAATTTCTCTGTGGAATTGCCTACGGGAAGTTCGGGTATTTTCGATCTTGCAAGCGATCCCAAGAACTTGAGTTCCATAGGGGTATCCATTGGTGTTCTTAACGAAATAAAAATCTTTAGATACAAATTTGTATCCCTTTTTTTCATGCCTAATTTCCAGATGAATTTTTATGATCTCGGGTTGAATATTTTCAGTTTTCTACCTGCAATGGAAATTAAATTTTTCATAACACCACATATAAAAATAAATCTCAGGGGCGCAAAGGCAGCATTCTTTTTTGATAACCGCAAGCTTAACAGCAGGGCATTAACCCAGGCGGAAGTCGGGCTGGAGTATTTACTCTATTAAATTCAAAGAAAAGGGAAGAAGAGGGTAGAGGTTAGTTAAAAACAAGTCAAAAGTCGAAGGTCAAAAGTCTAAAGTCTAAAATAGGAAAATAAGGAAATAAGAAAAACAATATTAAACTCCGAAAAGCCATAAAAGAGGGACATACCTCATCAAACTGAATTTTTTTGTTGAGATGTGTCCCGGACTCTACATTAGATAACGATAGCCCACCCGAGAATAGTATAGTCAAAGGAAATAGAATCTAAGGTTAAAAGAAAATGCACCGAAAACAGGCGGGACATACCTTTAATAGTTGTGAGTTTATCCCGTACACCCAATAGAAGTGGGAAGTGAGGAAGTATGAAGTATGAAGTAAAAAAAGATACAAGTCAAAAGTGACGAAGTCATTATGAGCCTTTGATTCACATCAAAGGCGTAATAATCTCATTTAGAAGGTCGAAGGTTCAAGGAGTAATCGTACTAAGTACTAAGTTTTTCGTACTGAGTTTAAGAAATTCCATTTCTATTTACTCAACACGGAATACGGTATACTGGGTACTGA
>JAUXGM010000171.1 GCA_030622125.1 bacterium
TTAAATTTTCAGTTATGAAATGAAATTTCATTATTCGAAATTTTTTTAATTATTAGAAAATTAATTTTCTACTTTAAAAAAAAGATTTAATGAAAAGTGATTTAGTAAAATCACTTAAACTGAAAATTTAAAGGACTTTGAAATCCGCATAATCCGTTAAATCCGTGGTTAAAAAAATCCTATTTCGCAAAAAACTCTATGAAAAACAATCTTGACTTTAAAAAAAACTTGTGATATAATTTTTCTATTAGATAAATAATGGAGGACAATATGAGCGATCCCGGAAAAACAAAGATTTTAAAACTTGATTCGGCAAAATGCACGGGTTGCCTTGAATGTGAAAAAGCATGTTCAAATGTCCATTTTCAAGTATTTGACGGCGGCGATAAATCTGCGATAAGGATCTATCGGAAAGCGGGGGGCTATGAGATGAGCGTTTGTAATCAATGCGGTCTTTGTATTGATATGTGTCAGGTCGGTGCCCTGACACGAATGCCCAACGGGGTTGTTATATTGAATAAAAATACCTGTATCGGTTGTGAAGCTTGTGTCGGATTTTGCCCTACCGGGGCAATGAGAAGATCAGCCGTTAGAATTGAACCCTTTAAGTGTTTTTCCTGTGGTGCCTGTGTCCAAGCCTGTCCGGAAGATGCTTTGGAATTAGTTGAAGTGGATATAAGCGATGTAAAAAAGATCGTCTATAACGATTATGAAAAATAGGAGTAAAGAATGAACAATGGTCAAATATCATGGAAAAAATATGATGCTGAAAACACAAAACACACATGGAATTTAGATAAGATCAAAGCGGCGCATAAGGTATTAGCAGAATATAAATATAAAAAAAACAATATAGAAAAAGGATTTACGAACAGAACACTCTATATAAATTTATCTACAAATGAAATAAAAGAGAAACCGGTATCGGATGAAATGAAGAAAAAATTTACCGGTGGAAGAGGATTCGGAGTAAAACTTTTGTGGGATGCAATAAATCCACAAACCCGCTGGAACAGCGAAGAAAATGATATAATTATTACAACAGGACCGATTTGCGGGGTTACACAATATCCCGGTGCCGGGAAATCTATTTGTGTGGCAATCTCACCCGCCACCGATATAATCATTGATTCCAATGTCGGCGGTTATTTCGGACCGTATCTTAAATTTTGCGGTTTTGATGCCGTTGAAGTTCAAGGTAAAGCAAAGGAAGATGTTATCATTGTTGTTGATGGAGAAAATTCGGAGATACGGATTGAAACTGCTCCGTTGGAAGAGACAAATACGCATTTATTAAGCGAACAATTAACCTATATGTATGCTTCAAAGGATGATGAACAATCTCGGCTAAAAGTTTCAACAGTAACATCAGGGCAAGCAGCCGAACATAGTTATTGGGGCTGTCTCAATTTTTCATTCTGGGATATCAGAAGAAAAGTTGCCAGAGTAAAGCAGGCGGGCAGAGGTGGTCTCGGAACGGTTTTCAGAGATAAAAAAATTAAAGCGGTGATTACAAAGGTAGCAAGATTTGACGGTCTTGAAAATCATCCGGTAGATGTTGAAAAAATTGCAGAGATCGGTATAAAAATGCATAAAGAAATTAAAGAACTTGATCGGGAACAATGCAGTATGAGACAGGTCGGAACTGCTCATTTAGCAGAGATAATGGATGAGTATGATCTTTTTCCCTGTGAGAATTATCGATTCGGAAGTTTTCCAAAGGCACCGAAACTCTATTCAACTGAGTTTTTTAAGAATTTTACAAGGATACTTCCTGACGGCTGCTGGCATGGCTGCACAATGGCGTGTGCAAAAACAGTAGATAGTTTTACGGTATTGACCGGTCCATATAAGGGAAATAAGGTTACGGTAGATGGACCCGAATATGAAACGGTCGGATGCAGTGCAAATATGAGTATCTGGGACCCAAAATGGACAATTGAATTCAATTTTTATTGCGATACTTATGGAATTGATACCATTTCAACGGGGACGGCTATCGCTTTTTATATGGAGATGTATGAATACGGGATTTTAAACAAGGAAAGATGTGGTGGGATTGAACTTTCATTCGGAAATGCAGAGGCTGCAATGGAACTTATACACAAAATTGCTCGTGGTGATAATAATGAATTTGTTAAGGTTGCCGCAAGAGGCATAAAAAGAGTGAAGGATTGGTTGATCGACAAAAAATGGGGCGATGAAAAACTTATTCTTGATGCAGGAATGGAAAGCAAAGGTCTTGAATATTCCGAATATGTAACCAAGGAATCCCTTGCAATGCAGGGTGGATACGGACTTACTTTAAAAGGACCGCAGCATGATGAAGCCTGGCTTATATTTATGGATATGGTCAATAATCAGATACCGACATTTGAGGATAAAGCGGAGGCACTTCACTACTATCCTATGTGGAGAACATGGTTCGGGCTGAACGGACTTTGCAAATTACCGTGGAATGATGTTGAACCGGCGGATAATGCCGAAACCGATGATCCGGCAAAGGTTCCCGGACATGTTCAGAATTATGTGGATCTGCAAAATGCAGTTACAGGATGGAATATTGATAAAAAAGAATTGATCCTGCAAAGTGAACGGGTCTATAATTGGCAAAGGGCAATGAATGTTTGGCTTGGCAGAGGACAGAGGAAGGACGACTGGATACCGTATAGATCAATGGGTCCTCTTACGGAACTTGAATATATTTCAAGAAAAGAAAGATACGATAAGCAGCTTGCAGATATTTTAAATAAGCAGATCGAGGAGATTGAAAAAATTAGTGTTTCCGAAAAAGTGAAGATTCTTTACGATCATAGAAGAAATCAATATGAGAAATTAACCGATGCGGTTTATTATAGAAGAGGCTGGACACCGAATGGTGTTCCGACGGTTCAAAAGATGAAGGTACTTGGTTTCGCCGATGAAGAAAGGATGCTTGAATTTTTACAGAAAAAGATTGATAAAGATGAAATAAACGGTTTAAATAACTGGTGCGGGAATTACAAAGGCGAAGAAAACCCCCCCACAACAAATAAAAGATACTGGGAAATATGAAACGGGGAGAGTAAGCCGGATTCTGTTTTAATGACCATTTATCTAAGCGATCAACCTGTCAACTCGGGCGAGCAGCCCTCTAATGCTGTCTGTTTGATCTTGCTTCGGTAGGGGTTTACCAATTACCATTATTTCTAATGATAACTGCAAAAAATTGCATTTTCACTATCACCGAATACCATTCCCTAATAAGAAATGGTTCGGCTACTTCTTTTCTGTGGCACTTTCCTTCCTTACGGAATCCCGAAGGACTACCTGCTCTGTGAAGTCCGGACTTTCCTCTCTGAATATCAGAGCGGTCAATCATCTCCCACACCATATTATAATCTATATTTCCAAATTTTTCAATTCTTGTATACTATTAGTAGATTTGAAGAATGGATTTCGTAAATTTGACAAATAGGGCAAATTTTTTGTATAATGCAGATGGAAGGATTGAAAGAACAATTATGAGAAATAATATAGGAAAGGAAATTTCCTCCCTTCTTGTCCTTAACTATAACTATGATTTTAATGGTTTGAGGATTTATAAATCAAAGGACGATTTAAAGGAAAATAAAAAGAAAACCTATTATTTCAGAGGTGCAAACGGAAGGGTGTTGGCAGAGCTTGACGAAAAGGGAAATATCACAACCTACTATTATATGGGAAATAAAAAGATTATGAAAAAAGATGTTAAAGGTTCTCATTATTATTACTATGACATTTTAGGTTCTCCAGTCCTTATAACAGATTATGCCGGAAATATAGAAAATAAATACAAATACGGTCCTTATGGAAATATTATAAAAGCAACAGAGAAATACGAAAATAAGGACGGATATACAGGACATGAATATGAACATTCCATTGATCTTCATTACGCAAAGGCGAGATACCTTGATCAAAGGATAGGGAGATGGATGAGCAA
>JAUXGM010000163.1 GCA_030622125.1 bacterium
CTACGATCCGACTTCCGGCTTGGTAATTCTCTTTCTAAAATGTCAATGTAAAAATCTTCTATTTGCGGCGGAGGAAGGAGCTTGTCAATCTGTAAAAATGTTTGTTTATCAATTTTTACAGGAGTAAGGGTAAAGCAACTAATATCTACTTTGTTGGAAATTAGCCACGATACCGCCGATAGAGTTTGAGAATCGAAAGAAGAAGCAGTCAGGATAATTCTTTGTTTCTGATTAAATGTTTTGGTGGCTTTATTTTCTTTCAAAAAATTGTTTAGAATTCTTCTACCTTGTTCACTCGCTGTTAATTCCTTCAAGTTAGGATCAGTATTGTGTTTTTCAATATATGACGAAAAGATCTTATCTACAAGTTCCTCTGGAGTCTCAATTTTGGCATAACTTGCAGCATATCTTATAGCCTGAAATTCAAAGGGTTCTTTCCTTGCTTTTATATCCTCGATATCTCTTTTAATTTCAATCAAGACAATGTAACCATTTTCATCAACAGCAATTAAGTCACTTCGACCTCTTGCAATATTAGAGACTTGTTGCCCGACAATCAAAAGAGTTTCTTCACCTTCAAATATTACCTCGATGTTTTTTCTTAAAAATTCCTCGATATTATTTTCCTTTAAAGCAAGCTCTTTAAAAGAAGAAGTAACTAATTCTGTCTCTCCAATCTCTATACCATTATTTATCTTTATGGGTATTAGTGTTGACATTTTGAAACCCTCCTTAGCAAAATTTCATATAACATTGTATATCCGAATGGTTCGGACATATCGCAATAGTTGCTCTTTTTCATTTATCACCCCTTCCCTTTTCTAAACTATCCGAAGGACTCACTATTCTACCAATCTGCCATTTAGTTATTTTGATTTTATTCTTTTTCATTTGCTCAATTATAACACATTAAATCGCAAAAATCAAATTATTCAGTGCGAATTATACAATAAAAGGGACAAATAAAACGAATATGAGATGTTGTGAATAAGATGAATAAAATCAGGAATATTTTCTTTAACCGTCATAGATGATTCGCCAATATTTTTTAACTACAGTATTCTTTTTAATAATTCTCGCCAAGCAGTTCAAAATATGCTTTCGGATGAGCACATGCCGGACATTTTTCAGGTGGTTCAGTACCTTCATGAATATATCCGCAGTTTCTGCATCTCCACTTTACGGATTTATCGCTCTTAAAAACTCTCTCCTTCTCAATGTTATCATATAAAGCAAGAAATCTTTTCTCATGCTGTTTTTCTGCAACTGCTATAGCTCTAAAAACTTGTGCAATCTCAGAAAAACCTTCTTCTTCTGCTATCTTTGCAAATTCCGGATACATTTGCGTATGTTCATAATTTTCACCTGCTGCCGAAGCTTTTAGGTTCTCTTTCGTAATACCTATAATACCGGCAGGAAAACTTGCGGTAATTTCAACTTCCCCGCCTTCAAGAAATTTAAAAAGTCTTTCTGCATGTTCCTTTTCTTGTTGTGCAGTCTCGGTAAAAATCGCCGATATCTGAACATAACCATCTTTCTTTGCTTGTGAAGCAAAGTATGTATAACGATTCCTCGCCTGCGATTCTCCTGCAAATGCAGTCAATAGATTTTTCTCCGTTTGAGTTCCTTTTACGCTTTTCATTTGTATTCCTCCTTATTTATTTTTAATCCATAATCCATGGATGTTACACATTTCTCTTGCCGATACTTCGCTGCCTTTCGGCACTTCAAATATCGCCTCGGGTGCATCACCGGGATTTAGATGCTTTCTATGAATTACTCCATCTACAATGAGTTCTATCCATTCAATGTAATGTTTCTCTTCCATTGGATGTAAAGCATTTTCTCCAATTTTAACCACATATTTATTCTCTTCTCTTTTTATAAATGGAACATGCTTCTCTGTTGATGTATCTGCTGTTTTTTCCTCAAAGAGTTTCATAGGCTGCCCGCAACACACAAGTTCTCCTACTCCTTCATGGAGTACCTCAACAATATTACCACATATTTCACACTTATATATTTGCATTTTCTTTGTCATTTTCATACCTCCTTTTTCATAACTGTAATGCCTTATGTTTTTTAAGAATTTCGTCAGCCAATCTTTCTAATGCTTTGAAATCATCTTTCCTCGGATATCCCTTCACCACCACCGGTTCAAGTAATTCTACTTTCAGATTTCCCAACATTCCTTTTAACTGGTCTATGAATTTTCCGCCCCAGCCGTAAGAACCGATAATGGAAACAAACTTTGTTTTTGGACGCAGAGCATTTGCAAGATATGCAGCATAAACCGCCTGTGGATGTGCTCCCGAGAGAACCATAGGTGTACCTATAATCACGGTTGCAGCATCAACAAGTGCCATCGCAAGTTCTCCGATATCAGTCTTTGTCAGGTTGAAAGGTTTAACGGTTATACCCTTCCCGACAAGAATATCTATAAAATAATTTATCATCCTTTCTGTGGTCCCATGCATAGATACATAAGGTATTACAACCTCATTTTTCACTTTATCATCTACCCATTCTTTATAAGCATTGATAATGAACTCCGGATTTTTATATATAGGTCCGTGACTGGGCGCTATCATTTCTATATTCAGCTGTGATATTTTCTCCAGATTCTTTTTTATACTTACCTTGAACGGCATCATTATCTCGGCGTAATATCTTTTTGCAGACTCCAGTAGATTCTCTCCTTCAACCGCGTATAGAGATGAAGTTGCAAGATGTGAACCCAAAAAGTCGCAACTGAAAAGGATTTTGTCCTCCACAAGGTATGTAACCATTGTCTCAGGCCAATGGACCCAAGGGGTAATAATGAATTTAAGGCGTTTATCGCCCAAAGAAATCTCATCGTTATCTTTTACCACTATGAACTTATCCTCCGGTAAGAGAAGAAGGTCTATTAAGAACTTTTTACACTTTTCATTTGTAACAACCTTTGCATCGGGGTATGTATCGAGAATAACGGGAATGGTTCCCGAGTGGTCTTGCTCAGCATGGTTTGCGATCACATAATCAATCTTATTTATCCCAAGTTGCTTAAGACTATTCATAAGTTCGCTTTCCTTAGTGGAATCTACGGTATCGATCAATGCTGTTTTATCACTGCCTTTAACAAGATATGCATTGTAAGTTGTACCATTGGGTAAAGGAATAAGTTCATCAAACATTCTTCTATCCCAGTCTATTGCTCCTACCCAGTTAATTCCGGATTTAATTTCTCTTGCCGTCATTTTCATACCTCCTCAAATTTTTCCTTGGAAACTCCACAAACAGGACACACCCAATCATCGGGTATCTCTTCAAATGAGGTTCCGGGGGCAATACCGCTATCAGGGTCTCCTTTTTCAGGGTCGTATATATACCCGCATACTGTACATTTGTACTTTTTCATACCATTTACCTCCAATTTATTTTTTATTTCAATGTATGTTGGTGCTGTTTTGGGTGATTTTCCTCCTTTGATCTCATGATAGTATGCATAAGTCATTGGTTCATCATCTGTCATTACTTCGGCACCAATTATCTTTCCAATAAAGATTGTGTGTGTTCCATTATCAATTATGTTGATAACTTCGGTTTCCATGTAGGCTACAGAATGCTCTAAAGCCACAGGGGCACCGGTCACTCCTAATTTATAATTGATATCTTTGAATTTGTCTATCTCCTTTCCGGACTTGAAACCAAAATGTCCTATGAACTTCATCGGCGTTTCTTTTGATAAAACTGAAACAGTAAAAACCCTACTCTCCTCAATAAATTCATGGGTTAAATTCATTTTATTTATACTTACCGCTATTGTTTGTGGCTCAGATGTTATTTGAAATACCGTATTGGCAATCTGTCCATTAAGTTTTTCCTTCTTTATGGAACTAATTACATACATTCCATAGCTGATCTTATGCAGTGCTTTAAAATCCATTTTAAGCCTCCTTCATTTAAATATTTTTCCTGCTTCCTTATACCACAGGACAAGGTCAAGATGTGATATAGAAATCTTAACTTTTTGTGAAAACTCTATCATCTTTCTTTCAATTTCAAAATAAATCTTTCCGGGTAGATTTTTTGGCACTTCATCTATCACACCCGATAATTTTAAATTCTTCAAAATGTGTCTATCTAAGATTGTTAGATTTTCACCAATTCCAATATTTCTTAAAAAATGGCTTGCTTCCTTATAGCCCAACCCTTTCACATTTTCAACCAACCAATCCCTTGCATCAAAGATATTTTCAAGCTCTTTAATCTGCTTCTTGATTTTTGGATTTCCATTAACAACAAATTTCTTTCTTGCCTCCAAAATATATCTCGATTTGTTAAACCTGAATCTCACATTTTTTAATTCATTTGCTATCTCATTTACATTTCCATTAAATAATAAATCTCTCTCTTCAAGATTTTTCACAGCGTCCCAGCACTTTTCGGCTTTTGATTGAGGAGTAAGGAGACAGAAAATAAGTTCTTTAAATACATCTTTTTCGCTTCCGGTCTTCCAAAGTTCCTTAAATTCCTCCAATCGTAATATTATCTCCGGCTTAATGGACTTATAAATACGGTGCA
>JAUXGM010000174.1 GCA_030622125.1 bacterium
GATTTACTATTCACTGGTTTTAATATTATTTTTAATCTGTCAAATCTGTCTAATCTGTGGTTAATATTCTTATTTAAGTACTGGATTCTTCTTGTGGACAGTCGTCGTCATTTTAGGTGTAAATACCGAAAACAATCGGGACATCTCTTTCCGAAGGGAAGAGTGTCCCGTCTAATGAAAGAAAATTTCTGTTGTTCTAAATTCTGTATTGTTGAGGGTTTAGAATTTCGCAAATGCCTCAGATGAGTTTTTTGCGAAATAAGATTTTTTTAAGTACGGATAAGTCAAACATAGAAATAAGTAGATAAGGAAAAACAATATTAAACTCCGTCCCCTATAAGTGCTGCTTCAATTTTGATTCGATTACAGATTTTGGTACCGCTCCTATAATTGTATCTACCATTTTTCCATCCTTGAATATCAGAAGCGTTGGGATACTCATAATGCCGAATTTTGAAGCAATTTCCCGATTCTCATCCACATTTATTTTCCCAACCTTGACTCTGCCTTTATACTCTTCTGCAATTTGTTTAACCGACGGTTCAACCATTTTACACGGCATACACCATACCGCCCAAAAATCAATAAGAGCTAAACCGTTATAGGCTTCTATCTCAGTAGCAAAATTTGAATTATTTAATATAATTTCATCCATTATACTTCTCCTCTATATATTTTTGCAAATTAAATGCTGCCTGTGCACCATCACCGACGGCAGTTACAACCTGATAAAGGGATTTTTTTATAATATCCCCGGCACCATATATACCATCAATGTTTGTTTTTAGATCTTTATCAACGATCACAGACCCCTTTTCATCAAGTTTAAGTCCTATATTCGATTTTTTTATAAAATCATTATTGGGAGCAATCCCAACAAAAATAAATATTCCATCTATGACAAGTTCATTCTTTTTGCCGGATAATTTATCTTTATACATCAATTTTTCAATTTTATTTTCGCCTTCAAAAGATTGTGGTAAGCCATTCCAGATAAATTCAATTTTATCGTTTTTAAATGCTCTTTCCTGTAATATCTTTGTTGCTCTTAGTTTGTCTCTTCTATGCATTATATAAACCTTACTCGCATGTTTAGTGAGGTAAAGCCCCTCTTCGATTGCAGTATCACCACCACCGATAACAACTATCTTTTTATCCTTGAAAAAAGGTCCGTCACAGGTAGCACAATAACTGACGCCTCGTCCCGTGAATTTTACTTCCCCGGGAATATTTAATTTTCTCGGCTGTGAGCCGGCTGCAATAACTATTCCTTTGCAAGAAAATTCTTCTCCCCATGTTTTAACAATAAATTTTTCATCGTTTTTTTTAATCTCTAATACCTCATCCGAAATTATCTCTAATCCGAAATTCTTTGCCTGATCCTTCATCCTATTCGCAAGTTCCATACCTGTAATCGGTTCCGGAAATCCGGGATAATTCTCAATAACATCCGTTAAAATAATTTGCCCGCCAACAGCAAGTTTTTCTATCAAGATCGTGTCCAACCTTGCTCTCTTAAGGTATATACCGGCAGTTAATCCCGCAGGACCGCCGCCAATAATTACAACATCCTTTTCTATCATTTTTTTCCTCTAATTTTTTTCAACATAATTCTTTAACTCCTTTAATATCTTAAATAACTTTTTATCTCGAATACAATAGATATGCCTATTCCCATTTTTCTTTTGCTCTACTAATTCAAGGAGCAGAAATTTGCTTAAACTTTGAGAAACCATAGATTGTGAAACCCCACTGATCCGTGATATCTCGGAAACGCAACATTTTTTTTCAAAGATGGTAAAAAGTATCTTCAAACGGTTGCTGTTTGATAACACTTTAAATATGTCTTCCAATTTTGTTTTCATAATACATCCAAATTATATTTTAAAGTATTATAACATTTTAATATTCTAATGTCAAGTGGCTTCCGTGTTAGTTTTTTGCGAAATAAGATTTTCTTAACCACGGATTTGACGGATTGTACGGATTTCTAAATTTTCAGTTATGAAATGAATCCGGGACACAGTCTCATTCTATTTCCTTTGGCAATACTGTTTTCGGGAGGTTTATAGTTATCTAATGTAGAGTCCGGGACACATCTCAACAAAAAAAATCAGTTTGATGAGGTATGTCCCTCTTTTATATGTTTACGGAATTTAATATTGTTTTTTACTAACCTCTAACCTCAAACCTCTAACCTCTGTATTTGGGTATGTCCCTCTTTTATGGCTTTTCGGAATTTAATATTTTTTTTACTAACCTCGAACCTCTAACCTCTTCTTCTCTGTCTAATTTGTGGTTAATATTATTTGATATTGAAAATGTTTTCACATTTAATTTTCCTGTGCGTAAAGATTATTATGGTTTTATCTGATGTCCATATCTTATCAAGTATCTTATTTGACCAATATTTATCCAGATCGGCAGTTGGCTCATCAAGTATTAGGTAAGGGAGATCTGCCAAAAAAACTCCGGCGAAAAGTACTTTCCGTTTTTCCGAAGAGGAAAGTGTCATTGGATTTCTTTCAAGCAATCTTTCAAGTTCAAAATCCCGAATGATCTTTTTATTTATTTTTTTTCCGGAGAGAAACTCTACTTCATTTTTCACATTTAATGTTAATAATTGATAATCCGGATTTTGCCCGATAAAACTAATCATATTTGGAAGATCACAATCTTTAATATTCTTTCCGGCAATGGATATATCACCCGTATAATTTTTATCAAATCCTGTTAAAATATTAAAGAGAGTGGTTTTTCCGCAGCCGATTTTGCCCATTATGACAAATTTTTCTCCGGTTTCAACAGTAAGGTCAAAATTTTTATAGAGTTCTTTTTCTCCGCGATTGACCGCCAAATTGTGTATCTCTATCATATTACAACCGTATTTGAAAAAAATATATACATAAAAGCGAAACAAAGGGAAAAAACAAGGTAGACAATATCAATAAAGGACGGGACATCTTTTTTCTTTTCAAACAGATATTTAACCTTTTCTATTCCCCGTCTTTCAACAGAGAGTGACATATAAAATATCCTTTTGAAAACAGAAACAAAAAAAGGCACTAAAAGAGATTGATAAACCCTTATGATCTTAAAAAAATTTTTCTTATTCCGTTTTAATCGGCATACTGCATGAAAATTCATTACCATTGCCTGATAAGAGATAACAGGTAAAAACCGATATGCTGTATAAAGAGGTATCTTTAAAAATTTTAAAACGGGAGTTCTTTCAAAGGTTGAAAAGATAATTTCCTCATCTAATGTTCTTAATATACCGATTATAAATACCATTGAAAGGAAAACCAGCCCCACATTTATTCCGATCTTGATCGCTTCGGGATATATCTTAATTATCCAGATCTGAAAAATAGGAATATTCCCTTTTCTAAATAGAATTTGAAAAATAAAAATTATCATACTTGATATAAGAAGCATTTTTAGAAATTTTCCTCTCAATTTTGCCTTATAGATAATACTGAATATAACCAGTATTCCAAAAAACAGACCTGCAAATGTAACCGTTCTATTTATAAATAAAAATGTTGAGATAATTAAGGTTGCCAAAAGTCGTAAGATCATAACAATATTATTTTATATGATTTACGAATTATTTTCAACTATTTACAAAGTTTAGTTTTTTGCGAAATAAAAAATATAATAACCACAGAGCACACAGAGCACACTGAGAACCACAAAAGAAGAGGTTAGAGGTTCGAGGTTAGAGGTTAGTAAGAAAAACAATATAAAAATCCGTCCCCCAATAAAAGAGGGACATACCTCAACTTTGGATGTTTTAAAGTTGAGATGTGTCCCGGATTCTTCCTTAGA
>JAUXGM010000076.1 GCA_030622125.1 bacterium
AAAAAAAGGAGAGAAAAATGAAGAAAAAATGGTCAAAGCCTGAAATTATGATGATAAATATCAATGCAAAACCACCACCACCGTGTAATCCGGCTAAACCCCAAACTGAAAGATGCGATGCAACAAATCCTCAATATCTTGCACCCTGTAAAGGCGGTATTCCGTTATCTTAGTAGTTCCCTTCCAATAAATCTTTTGAAATATTTTTTGTTCCTTTTTAATTCTTTCTCAATAAAAAACCAGAAATAAAACCTTTCAAAAATTCCCGGCCTCTTGCAAGCTTTGATAAAACGGTTAAAGGGATAGGGAAAATTTCTCACATTATAAAAGTCTTCCTTCAATTTTAACAATTTTTTATAATCATTAAAAAGTCCAATTTCTTTTAATTCATTTAAGACCGTTTTTTTATCCATTTCCATATCATCAATATAGCACCACTCGGTAAAATGATAGAGCCTATCGGTAAAGTAATGAAAGACGGAATGGATCGTTGATACAAAGAACTTATTATATATCATTTTTTTATTGAATTTTAATGGGATCTCAAACGGCTGCCAGTGGGGTTCAAAATTGATTTGAAAATTTTTATAATCTCCCCATACCGTAATATGTGAACGAAATCTTATGCAATGTTCAATCTCGGATCTATCGGGAAGATGAAAATCCAATTCCCTCAGATAATCCAATATCTCATAGATATTATATCCATCAATAAAGATATCGATATCGGACATAAATCTTATACCGTAATTCTCGCGGTAAATATTTTGCAATAGATAAATTCCCTTTAATGGGATAATATCGGGGAATCTTTTTTTCAGGTTCAGATAAAAATCATAAAAGATGGTATTTCGTACCATATTTTTATTATAAAATCTCATTAAAAATTTCATAAACCCATCCGAAAATGGATTTTTATTGTAATCTATAAGATTCTTATAGGCAATACCTCCTGTTTTATGAAAATTGAAAAGTTTTCTCATTCTATTTTCATCAAAATTTTTCCTCAATCTTGAAAGATCGGGCTTCATTGAAGATAAAATAAGAAAATTCAGCTCAGAATCCGTCCACAAAATCTTTTAATTCCCCTATCTTTTTCCATACGAAAACATCTGATTTTTTTTCATAAAGATCCCACAAATAAAATCCTCTTTTAAAGTAATCCTTACTATAAAAACCAAAATTATGTATTGAATTTAAAAATGCCTCTGTCCTTAGCCTTTTTCTTTTGCATAAGAAAAATATCTCTACATTATTATCCAATACCTCCATTTTTTTTATAGAATCTATCTTAAAAACCTTTTCTCCGATAATATTTGAATAAAATGATGCCTCTTTTTTATCCCATCTTGAATTTACAAAAAGCGGTCTTGGAATAAAGGAAACCTCATTTTCATTCATTAAAACATATTCATCGGTATAAACCCTTGCTCCCTTTTTATGGAAAAGATAGGCGATTGATGTTTTTCCGCTTTTACTTTCACCGACAAATATGTATTTTTTCCCCTTATATTCAACCAATGCAGCATGAATATTTATAAATCTTTTACTTAGGGAATAGGATATGTTGTATCTTATCCAGGTTGTCAAGGTAAGCTCATAATCAATATTGCTCTTATCCTTTAAGTAAAAGTAATTATTCTTATGGTTCTGAAAAAGATAGAGATCTTTGTATGAAAAAAATCTGCCTGTAAAATTTGTCGGCATTGCTTCAATAAAATTCATAGAACTTTCAAAGGGAAAGAGCGAATCCGATACAAAGTTTTTTTCTATGATTCCTCCCAAATTATCACATTTAAAATTAAAACTCTTTCCTAAAAAATTAAACTTTTTAATTTTTAAATGCCTTATCCCATTCAATTTTTGCAGTTTTCTGCATGATCAAAAAGAGCGTTAATATAGACATAATTGTAACCATCAATCCGGTATACCCTTTAAAAAAATGAACGAAAGTAAATACAATAAGGTAAACAAATTGAGCAATACCTGCTTCAAAAAATGCAAATTTGGTTCCTACAACGATCCTTAAATAACTTACTACAAGAAAGATCGAAACAACAGATGATATTATAAAACCAAGAAATAACGGTATATGATCAACAAGATATGCCATCAAAAGATGAAAGGAAAAGAAAGATGCGGCAAGAAATATGTAGTGCATCGGATGGAATTTCATATTTTTTAATATTGAAAGGATGAATATCATTAAAAAGAAAAAGAATAAAGAAATAGGTGCAAAATATGTAACCTTCGCAACCCATGGTCCCGGATTGAGTTTTTCCGGAACAGCTATTCCTATATTAAATCCCGTAAGCAAGCTTGTAAATTTCCATGTCAATGTAGCACTATCTTCACTCTCTTTTTTCATTGTTGGTGATAGGCTGGTTTCCGGAAAATCATATCTTAAAAAATTTGTTTTCAAGATCAGAGAGAAATTTTTTACCCTGCCGACATTGCCATTATTTGATATGTTGTAAATCCAATTATTTGCACCTCTTGACACATATTCAATTGAGAAATCAATTTCTTCGTTTGGTTTTAATATGAGTTCTTTTGAAATATCTTTTGAAAATACATTTATTTCTACCTCTTTTCCATTTACAATGAAATGAAAATTATCATAGACCGCTCTTGTTTGTGGAAATGAAAATACTATCTTTCCCGATTTTCCCTGACTGCCTTTATATATAAAGGAATAGTCTGCCTTAAAATGTACACCGTAGAGATTATACCAGAGTAATCCTTTTTTTCTCGGGGTATATTTTATATCAACATTGATATCATTCTTTTCAAGCGGAATATTTATCCATTGAGTTTCATAATATTTTTTACCCTTACTGTTTGTTCTTAGAACTTTCTTATGCCAGTAAACATTAGGTTGCAATTGAATCTGATTCGTACCCCATAAATTGTAAACCTTTTTTCTCAATTCACCGTAACTCATGTTTGATCTTGAACCGGTAATTCCACCGAGTACTAACCATGCTATCCAAGAGATAACAAAAATAATAACAATGGGAAAAATTTTCTTAAACATAAAACCTCCTGTTAATGACATTATATCTTTTTTTTATACTTTTTTCAATTTTTGTTGAATTTCATTCCAATTGATAACATTGCTAATGTCCCACCTATATTAAAAAGTATATGTACGATAATTGCTGGGATGATACTTCCCGATCTTTCCCGATAATATCCTGCAAATAATCCCAAAATAAATCCGAAGAAGACAATATTGAAAACCGTCAATTTGTCTATGCTTATACCTAAATTGTGCGATTTGTATTTGCCTGTCTGCGTAAGGAACGCACAGGCAGAACAGAAATCACAAAATATGCTGCAATTCATTAAAATATACCGAATTTTTTGTAAAAAATCAAATAAACTCTCGAATTTGAAAAAATCGAATAATTTTTGTATAATAGATTATGAAAATCGGGTATGTGCAATTTAATCCGAACTTATTGAAAATTGAAGAAAATTTAAAGCGGGTCGAATCACTTTTAAAAAATATAGATGCCGATCTGATCGTTCTTCCCGAGCTTTTTAATACAGGATATACCTTTAAGAGTATGAATGAGGTAAAAAATGTATCGGAAAAAATACCGGGTGGAAGGACAACTCAATTCTTAATCGGAATTGCAAAAAAACATAATATCTTCATCTCCGGTGGTATTTCCGAGATTGACGGTGATGATCTCTACAATTCATCCGCTTTTGTCGGTCCGAATGGTTATATCGGAAAATACAGAAAGGTTCATCTTTATTATAAGGAAAAACTTTTTTTCAAAAGGGGCAATCTCGGTTATCCGATATATGAGATAAAAGGTGTAAAGGTTGGAATGCTGATCTGTTTTGATTGGATCTTTCCCGAAGCAATGCGAAGCCTTGCACTTAACGGAGCGCAGATCATCTTGCATTCTACCAATCTTGTTCTACCGTTCTATCAAATGGCATCAAGGGTGCGTGCACTTGAGAATCGTGTTTTTATAATAATTTCAAATAGGTACGGAAAGGAAATAAACGGAATAGAAAAAAATTCATTTACAGGCGGTTCTCAGATCGTTGATCCTGCCGGGATTGTTCTGATAAGTTCGCCAAAGATCGGTGATGAAGTCAAGGTAATTGATATCAATCCGGATAACGCAAAAAATAAAGATATTAATGAATTTAATAATCTGATGGAAGATATCTGATGTTCAGAAAGGGAGCAGTTGCGATTATAACAAATGATAAAGGTAAAGTTCTGGCATTTCAAAGAAGGGATTATCAAACAACATATCAATTACCGCAAGGCGGCATTGGAAAAAATGAGGATATAAAAGAGACATTATTACGAGAGCTGAATGAGGAAACCGGTATTGAAGATATAACGATCATCAAAAAATGTGACAAAGAAATCTGTTATAAAAAGCCGTTCAAAAAAGATAATAACGAATATGAGGGACAATGTCATATTTATTTTTTATGTAAATTAAATAATGAGTGGAAATTTAAAAAAAACAACGAATTTATTTCCTTCAAATGGATGAGTTTTGATGAATTATTAAATAAATTGCCTCCATTTAAAAAAGATGCCGTGAAAAAAGCATTTATATATTTCAATCTGATTTAGGAGAGATATTATGTCGGTAATAACAATAATCTTACTTGTTCTGCTTGTTATTTCACTTGCTGGAATTATTTTTCTTTTGATTTTACGAAAAGGAAATGGGATATGCGAGATCCATCCGGTAATAGAAAGGGTAAAAGAGATCGGGGAGCTTTCATTTTACCGATTATATTCAAAGGAGATAATAATTGAATCAAGGGATATTTTGAAGGGTAATAGATTTGCTTTTCTGAAAAAATTCTTTATTTCCAAAAGAATGATAATTCTTATGATAGAATTTACGGCGGATTTTAAGATCAATTTAAGGGATCCGAATTTTTTGATCATTGCCGATTATGAAGCAAGTGAGGTAACATTTTCGCTTCCGCCGATCCAATATTCTATGAATGTAAAAGATATTAAATTTGTAGATGAGAAAGAAGCAAAGATACTCCCATTTATGTTGCCGGAAATTCTTTCATCTCAAGTAAAGAAATCGGTGGAAGAACGAAATGAACTTATTGAAATGGGAAAGGAAAAGATTGAAAAAATTATAGCGGAATTCTTAACAATTCATAAAACCGAGATAGAGGAGGTCTTGAAAAAGACATTAAAGACACTTTCTCAAGGTTTTAATTATTATAACATCAAGATAATTTCATCCGAAGCGAATCCGATATTAACACAATTTGACACATCAAGAATCGCATCGGGACACATCAAAAATCAGTCCCGATATTAAATTGGAAAATTGTTTTTGGATAGACCTTATAAAAATTCCATTTTTTTGCAAAATCAAACATAAGATCAAAATATCCCCATCTAAACCTTATTCCAAAACCAACCGAGCCCTTTAAATCATCAAAACATAAGTTATTATCTACTTTTTTGAAAGCATGAAAATTATCATCATTCCAGGCATCACCAACATCCATAAACAATAAGCCCCTTATGTAGTAAAGATCAAAAAGTCCTGCAAATCTTATTATATCAATAAATGGAATTCTCATCTCAAGGCTTGAAAATGCTGCATTACTTCCATAAATGCTCATTGGAGAATATCCTCTTACCGAACCGATCCCACCAAGATAGATATAATCCTTGTCCCTTCCGAATGAAGAATACCCCAAAAGATGCCAGGCAAGTGTTCCTCTGAATGTAAGTTTCCAATACCTTCTATAATCAACCATTGCATTGTAAACATCATAGTAGGTATCGGTTAAGGGGTAACCTCTTGTAAGAGAAAGGATATATCTACTTCCATGGTTATAGGTAAAAAAGCCGGGCTTTGTGGTATCACTTACAAAATTTAGTGTTGTGGAAAATACCCTTTTTTCCGAAGGAAATCCCATATTTCGAAAAAGACTTCCCCAATAAAGTTTTGCAAATTGGACCTCTAATTCAAACCGCCTATATTTACTTGTCGGATACAAAAATAACAAAGCCCCGCCGAAGTTGCCTTGTGAACTTGTTTTTCCTTCGTCCCAAAAATAGTAATCTTTTCTTTGATTGTAAAATGCAAGACCGTAATTTAAACGATGAGTTTGATCGAAGGCATAAATATAAAAATTATTAAATTGTCTTATGGCATCAATATTTAGGGCAACTCTTACATTACCGAATATGTCCGAAAGTGTAATGTTAGAATAATTCTCAAGGACACCGTTTTCATAAGTAAGATATGATGAAACATTTGTAGCTCGTAGTTTTAATTTATATTTTTTAATATTTTTCAGGAATTTAATATTTGCATAATCTCTTTTTTCTATTGTAGTCGGCACCTTATTTTCTATTTCTTCCTTATATATCTTGAAATCTTTAACTTCTTTTATATAAGTTTTATATGAAGAATTATAGTACGAAGTAAAGGCGATCTCTTTTCCGTCAGGTGAAAATTTTGCCATAAAATTTCCGCCAAGAGTTGAAGTTATTCGGCTGGTTGCTTTTTTCTCAATATCGTATATGTAAAGATTTGGGATATTTTGAAATCTATCGGATGTAAAGAGGATCTTTTTTCCATCCGAAGAAAGAGAGATCTCTACATCATTACCGATCCTGTAAGTAAGTTGAACTTCTTCATTGGTATTTAAAGACAAAGAAAATATCTTATCAAATCTATTTACTCTTTTCGTATAGTAAACAATATTTTTACTTCTATCGTAATTTACATAATTTATAAATGCTTTTTGAAATGTGATCTGTTGCGGTTTATCTTTGAAATCATATAAAAATATATTTCTGCCTCCACTTACTTCTCCGGTAAAAAATAAATCATTACCATTTTTCCAGCAAGGATGTCTCGGCTTTAAAATATCATTGAATCGGTATTTTTTGTATTTCCCATCAAAAATATTAAAAACGAGCAAGACATCCGATTTCCCATCCCTTGCAAATATTGCAAGTTTTCTTCCATCGGGTGAAATATCCATAG
The DNA here is from genome assembly GCA_030622125.1 of bacterium. Lineage (GTDB taxonomy): Bacteria > AUK180 > AUK180 > AUK180 > AUK180 > JAUXGM01. The sequence continues at coordinate 7,023 of JAUXGM010000076.1, forward strand.
AATTCTCTTCTACAATCAGATACTCATATCGTTTGGGTGATAATGGGGTCAATCGTTTTATGATTTTATTCCCTTTATTGTTATAAAAATAAATATCGAGGGTATTATTTTTGTTCGTAATTCCTGCTAATATCTCACCTGACGGAAAATACACAGGCTGAAGCCAGAGATCTCTTCCAAGTTTTTCACTTAAAATTGGTCTACCGTAATCTATGTTCGGTTCTTCTGAATCTTTGATCTTCGGCCAATACTTCTTTTTTAGGTAGTTATACCACCGATCATTGATCTCCTTATAGGATTGATCGACCGTTTTTTTAAAGACCTGATTTAAATTGTATTGAGCCGGCCTTTTTAGATATCTTATCATCTTTCTTAATTTTTCAACACCATAGACATCCACAAACCAATCAATGAAACTTTGACTTTCTTTATAACATTGGTAAACATTCGGGGTATAATAAAAATTTTCCATTTCTGAAAGGGTGAAAAAATGACCATTCATTATGGTATCTCTCAAAACCATGATACCTTTCATATCCCAATGCTGACTTAAATGTTCTGCGGTTCCTTCCATAAACCACATTGGCGGTTGTCGTGAAACAATTGACGATTTAAATATGTGATATTGAAATATATGCGTAAGTTCATGCCAGAGAAGCGGCTTTAACTCCTCATAAGGAGCATCTATGGGAACGACCAATCTATTCATAAGAACATCGGCAAAACCTCCGACTTGCGGTGGTAAAAAACCTGATAAAATATTTGTCTGCTCGAAATCTCGGTGGGTTCTATAGAGTATCACAGTCGTCTTATCCTTAAAATTAAAATGGAGGTAGCTTGAATGGTGATTATAGGCAGATTCCAATATTTCCACAATACTCAAAAGCTGTTCATCATCCGTCTCATAATAATAGATATTAAAGTGCTCCGATTCCTTCATATACCATTTAAAAGTTTTGTAATGAACCTTATTTTTTCCAAAACCATATACAAAAAGCGGAATAACTAAAAAAAATAAGAGAAAAAAATATTTTTTACCTTGCAATTAGATACCTCCGTACAATTTTCTTTTTTGGCAAATATTTTTTAAATAGATCTTTCAAATATGTTTCATAATTTTCATAAATGTATTCATCGTCAGCCGGATGATTTTTGACAAATTCATTAGAAGTAGAGAACTTTTTATCAATAAGCAATTTCTTGATCTTAGTATCGTATAGAAAAAAATGGATCGTAAAATTGTAAACCACTTTTTTTTCGTAAACCTGTCTATAATAATAAGAGTGGTATTGAGGATCCCAAACATTTTTATAAACAAATCCCTCAATATTGTCTGTGGTAAAATAGATATAAGAAAAAAGATACTTCCAATTTTTGTTATCATTTGTAAATTTAATGTTCTCAAAAATTATCTCTTTCTTTTTTTTATCCTTGAATTCAATCTTATAGTTAAATGTTTCATTTACGGTATATTTTATAGGTATCTCATCAAATGTATCCTTTGTAATCCCTATTATATCGCCCTTGATCATAGTGGAAAAGTTTTCGTCATCTATATTGGTATTCAGATACACGGGAATGATCGTAATTTCCCCCAATTGTTTTGTATCAACCTGTGGTTGAATTGATCTTTCAAAATCATATACGGCATAATGTAAGCAGGATGTAGTAAAAATAATCGATAGTAAGAAAATAAATAAAAATTTAATCCGTGCCTTCATTTATTTTTTTAGATAACCTTTCATAATTTTTTTCAACACCTTTATTTTTTTTGACAATAGAAAGGGCGGTTTCGTATTCCAATAACGCCTCATCATATTTACCTTGTTTTTCGAGACATACACCAAGATTATTATGTGCGATCCAATCTCGATCATTTTCTTTAATAAGCTGCTGCCATCTAAATTCCGCTTCTTTATCAAATGATAATCGCATCATTTTTATTGCATAATTATTTTCCTGTTTAATAATATTTGTTTTGCAAGAAGTAAAGACCAGTACAAGAACAGTAAGGAAGATAAATATTTTAATTTTCATTGTAAACAACACAAAAAGCGGTGGCATATTCGCTTTCATGAGATATGGATATCTCAAGTTTATAATTCTCCAATTTATTCTTCAAGTCGCTCCTTTCAAAAGAAATATAAGGACCTCTTTTCTTATCGGTAATTATGGATATTTCACTAAAATCAAATTTTATATTGAGTGGGGAGAGTGCTTTAAAGATCGCTTCTTTTGCAGCAAATCTACCGGCTATTACAGGGAACGGATCGCTGTGTTTGTCAATATAATTTATCTCATTATCAGTAAATAATCTACCTAATTTTTTTCTATCTGAAAAGACTTTTTTAATTCTTTCTACCGACACTATGTCCGTTCCTATCTTAATTTTCATAAATGATTTTTATACAGTGGAAATTTTTTGCAAAATTCCTTAACTTCTTTTTTCACCTGTGCTCTGTTCTCTTCGTTTTTCCTGTCCTCAAGAACCCTATTTATAAAGTCAGCGATTATCTTCATTTCATTGGTTCCCATTCTTCTTGTAGTAACAGCGGGTGTTCCGAGTCTGATACCGCTTGCTATGAACGGACTTCTTTCATCAAACGGAATCGTGTTCTTATTTACCGTAATACCGGATTTTTCTAATGCATTTTCCGCTCTTTTTCCATTTAATCCTTTTATATTTTTTGAGTCGAGATCACAAAGCATAAGATGTGTATCGGTGCCGCCTGCAACAAGGCGAAATCCTTTTTCTTCAAGTGCCTTTGCAAGCGCCTGAGCATTTTCAAGTATCTTTTTTTGATATTCTTTGAATTCCGGTTTTAATGCTTCTTTAAAAGCAACCGCCTTTGCGGCAATAACATGCATTAACGGTCCGCCCTGGACACCGGGGAATACGATCTTATCCAATTTTTCCGCATACTCTTCTTTACACATTACCATTCCACCTCGGGGACCTCTTAATGTTTTATGAGTTGTCGTTGTAACGATATCCGCATAAGGTATAGGTGACGGATGGAGTTCCGTCGCAACAAGTCCTGCAATATGAGCAATATCAACAACAAGATAGGCATTTACTTCATCGCATATCTCTCTGAACTTTTTAAAATCCAATGTTCGTGGATAAGCAGAAGCACCGGCAATTATAAGTTTAGGTTTTGCTTCAAATGCTTCTTTCAACAGTTGATCATAATCAATTACTTCTGTCTCCCTGGAAACACCGTAATGAACAATATTGAAATACTTACCGGAAAAACTTAGAGGATGACCATGGGAAAGGTGACCGCCATGAGAAAGATCAAGTCCCATTATTGTATCTCCAGGTTCCACTAATGTAAAATATGCTGCCATATTTGCTTGTGAACCGGAATGCGGCTGAACATTCACATGATCACATCCGAACAATTGCTTTGCTCTATCTCTCGCAAGGTCTTCCGCAACATCGACGAATTCACAACCGCCATAGTATCTTTTTGCCGGATACCCTTCTGCATACTTATTTGTCATAACAGAGCCGGCAGCTTGTAATACCGCCTCAGAAACGAAATTCTCAGAAGCAATGAGTTCAAGATTGTATGCTTGCCTTTTTGTTTCGTTATAGATTGCATCATAAATTTCAGGATCTTCTCTTTTTAGTTCTTCATTCATAGACATCTCCCAAATAATATTATTTATTATAACATTATTTATTTTTTTTTGCAAATAATAAAATGCCAATTGATAAGACAATAAGTAAAACAATATTAATCTCCGTTTCAAACAAAAGAGGGACATTACCTCAACAAACTGATTTTTTTTGTTGAGGTGTGTCCCGGACTCTTCCTTAGATAACGATAAACCTCCCGAGAACAATATAGCCAAGGTAATAAGAAAATAAGTTAATAAGGGAATAAGTGAAAAAATATTAAATTCAGAAAACAAGCGGGACGTACCTTCCCGTATCAGATACGGGATAAACTCCGAAGGTGCGTCCCAAGAAAGTTGAGGTGTGTCCCGAATTCTTCCTTAGA
>JAUXGM010000074.1 GCA_030622125.1 bacterium
GCGTCCTTACCGTCATTGAATCTAAAACAATAATTAATTATACCATCGACTGTATAGGATATTGGGGAAGAGGTATAAACATATCCAACTCCACCTTTATAATAATCACTTCCACCGATTTTTGTAAGCGTATGTTTCTCGCCGGATTCATAAATACCGGAATCATCGGCATCGATCCATACCTCAAATTGTGATGTAGGCGCGTTATTATTTTCATCACTATATTTTATCATAAAAGTAAATGTAGTAACCCCAGCAGTGCCAGAATCAGGTTCAACCCCATCGGTAATATATCCGACGGTGCCGATCCAATCAAGTTCTGGAGCATAATTAGTATAACAATAAAGATTTTTTGTTGTTCCATTGGCAGTTGCCATTGGTGTATCTGTGGATGAATATATCGCAATGGGTGAGGAAATTGAGTAATCTGCATAGGTAGAATCATAATCCTCTATCCAAAATTTATTTACTGTACCGGTATTTGATGTTCCTGCATCACCATATTGATCAGGATAATGAACACCATTAGCTACATCAAAAACATCAAAATAATAATCACCCCTCGGATTGGATGAAATAAGGTCTGTAATATCAAGGACAATATCATTTGTAGGGAAAGAATGATTTCCACCTCTTCCATATCTTTCATCAAATTCCACTGTACCTGCAACATCGGTTCTTCGTATTTTTTTTATTACATCACCTCTTGCTGTGTGAGAAATATTTATTGCCGCCACATATTTCGGCGTATAACCAACTTTATCATAAAAGAAAAATCCCCATTGATAATCAATTTTCTTGATCAATTCATAAGATATATAGTAAAAACCATCCGGAACATTCTCCCATGCATATATGCCTGCACCCCATGAATTTACTACCTTGAATGCACCGGATCTTGTTGTTCCATCTTCCGAATAAGGTCCATAGTTATCGTCGTATCCAACAATTGTTTGAGCATGGTTACAACTTGCCGTATTACTATAAGTATCTTTTGTTAGAAGATCATTTGCATCAAAATTTGCAAATTCTCCCGCATCAACACAAAATGATACGAGCACCTTGCTGCTGACAAGATTTTTTATGTCATTGACTGCATTTGCATCAGGAAAATATATATAATAGACCGCACCTCTCAAACTTCTATATTTTATTGCTTCCCTCCAGGCTGCCTCGCTGGGCCAGGAGGTTACCTGACTATCATCATAAGGCATCTTTCCCCAAGAACATGCTCCTGATTTATCTAATAAATCAATAGCATCTTGAAATGTAGAGCCATTATCAGCCCCGCTGTTTATTTGATGATAAACAAAATCGGGACTCATTATTTTTGAATGGTAAGATGAAGGCGTTGGTTGATTGTTTGGAGCATCCCATGATGCACCGGAAAGATCCCAACTTTGGTCAATTGCTTCTTGAAATGTTTTGATATAATATCCGATTGACCAGCATGTACAGGAACCTTCATATCTTTGATCTCCAACAGGAGGAAAGTAGTTAGAAGTAGAATTGTCATAAAATACGGGAGCTTTTACTCCTTTCATCAGCGGCAAGATCGATTTTACAACCTTTCCATTTTTTAGCATATTGTTGTATTGTCCTTCCGTAAGTGGAGCGAATCCGGTGCAATGACCGTCCACAATAACATTATAATTTTTACCGGGTTCATAAACGCCGACTGCATCCTTCATATCCTGGATATCCTTATTTGTAAAATTATCGTAAGTAATGTTAAGATCTCCCTTTACAACCGATCTTTCAACTGAAAAACAGTTTACCGAAAGCATTAAAACAAAAATCAACAGTAAAAGCTTTTTATTCATAGCCCACCTCTAAATTATTTCTTAATGATACCAAATTTTTCAAAATAAATCAAGAATCTGTTTTTCCTAGTTTTTTGCGAAATAAGAAATATAATTACCACAGAGCACGCGGAGCACACTGAGTTAAAAAAAGAAGAAATAAAAGAAAAAAAAATAATATAATTTATTTAACCACGGATTGTACGGATTACACGGATTTCAAAGTCTTTTAAATTTTCAGTTTAAGTGATTTTACTAAATCACTTTTCATTAAATCCTTTTTTTAAAGTAGAAAATTAATTTTCTCCTAATTAAAAAGATTTCGAATAATGAAATTTCATTTCATAACTGAAAATTTAAAGATGAATTCTAAAGATTTTTCTGATTTTAATAATTTTAATCTGTCAAATCTGTCTAATCTGTGGTTAATACTCTTACTTTTATGGGTGAAAGAAAATTCCCGTCATCCTAAATCCTGTGTTATTAGTGGTTTAAAATTTCGCAAATGCCTCTTTTCCTTATTCATATCGCAAAGCATCCATCGGGGTTGTTTTGCCGGCTTTTATTGCAGGATAAAGTCCCGATACTATGCCGACAATAATTGCGAATAAAAGTCCAATAGCTACAATAAATATATTTAATGAGACGGTTATTTCTATTGACCTAAGTGCAAAAATAGTAGCAACAATTCCTATAATTGCTCCGATAAACCCGCCAAAAAGTGATAGAATGGTTGATTCCATTAAAAATTGTAATTTTATATCATTTGTTGTAGCACCGATTGCCTTTTTTAATCCTATTTCCCGAATCCTTTCTTTTATGGTAGCAAGCATAATATTTGTAATCCCAATTCCTCCGACCACAAGTGAAATTATGGAAATGAGCCCAAGAATAAAATTCCACATTCTTTGGGTTTTTTGGAATTCTTCAATGTTTTCCGCCCTACTTTCAAGTGTAAAATCCTCAGTACCGCGCCTTGTTATGAGAATATTTTTAATTTTTGTTTCTATCTTTTCGTTGAGAGCATCGTTTTTTATGACATCATCATCTAATCGGTATGAGAGGGTAATTTTTTTATTTCCACTTAGTCGTAATATCATTGTTCTAAGAGGAATAACAATTACGGAATTACGCCATTCTGTCCATCGGCTATGACCGCGGCGCCCTGATTCAATTTCCTTTAATCTACCGATAACCCTAAAATTTTTGCCTTTTAATTTTATTGTTTTACCAATACAATTGGGTGAGTCAAAAAACCGTTTCGCAATATATGCTCCAATAATACAGACCTTTTCGCCATACTGTTCATCATCCGAAACAAACAGCCGTCCCTGTTCTATTTTATAATCTTCATCTAAAAGATAATTGTTCATTGCTCCGACAATTCTTGTTTCCTTTTTATTTTTTCTTGTTTTTACCGAACCGTATACCGATTGATTCGGACTTATCTGATATATCTTTTTTAACTTTGCATCTTTTATTGCAAGATAGTCGTAGTAAGATATGCCGTACTCCTTTGAATGGATAGTCTCGCCTTTTGCAATACGAGAAGGTGGTAGATAAGAAATAGTAACTCGATTTACCCATCTTTTCATCCATTGTGCACTTCTTTTTTGTCCGGCGCTTATAAGTGTGAACATAACTATAAGTGATGAAACACCAAGAATTATTCCGAGAATGGTCAAAAAAGATCTCATCTTATTTATAATGATCTCTCTTATACCCTCATTAATGATTTCTGACAAAATAGTAATTTTCACTTAATTATTTTCACCATATCCATATAATCGGAAAGATAGGTTATCTTAAAATTCAATCTATCTCCTACTATGAGATGTATTTTTAAACCAAGCTTTTCCAATATAACACCTTCATCGGTAATATCCTGCATCTCTTTACCATTATACTCAATAATCCTTCTCAATATTTCGCCGTTAAATCCCTGCGGGGTTTGTATTTGATAAATATCTTTCCTTTCAATTGTTTTTGTTTCATTTTCATTATACAATCGCAAAGTATCGGTAACCTTTATAGCAGGAAAACAGTTTCCATTTTTTTCCGTTTCTTCTATTATTTTTTCAACCAGATCCTTTTTTATGTTCGGCCTTGCCGCATCATGAACAAGTATAATATCGTTTACTTCCGGTTTTACGGTATAGTATGCTGAAACAAGTGAAGCAAATCTTATATCTCCGGCAGTTGCCATATAAATGCCGGTAATGTTTTCTTCCTTTATTTTTTTCATCTTTTTACTATCGGCAACAACAACAATATCATCAAAGACATTAAATTCAATTATATTTTTCAAGACATAAGTAAAAACAAGTTCATTCCCAAACATCATCATTAGTTTGTCATTGCCAAAACGTTTAGCGGCACCACCGGCGAGTAAATAAAGTATTTTTCTCATAATATATTATCCCTCAATTTTAACATCTCTTCTTTAATAAGGGAAGCTCTGACATCGCCAACGCCTTCTACTTCTACAAGTTCCTTTTGCGATGCTGCAAATATCTTCTGAAAACTTGGAAATTTTTCAATAATCTTTTCTATTGTATTTTCAGGAATCTTCGGGATCTTTAACAGCATTCTATATCCTCTTGGTTCGACTCTTTTTTCCAGGGTTACAAGTGTTTTTTGATAACCCAATACCGAAAGAATATTCAAGGGCTCAAGGTAGTTGAATTTAGCAAACATATCAAAGATATTTATAATGTCATCTTCCGGAATTTTATTTTCATCTGTAATATAATCCCTTATAAGATATACACCATCTTTAATTTCTTGAGATAATTCATCAATTCTCATTTTTAAAAGTCTGCCTGCTTCTCCAAGTTCTATGATCTTTCTTTCTATGAGCCAGAGTATTTTCTTTAATTTAAGATACTGTAATATACCATTAACTATGTCTTGAAGTGTTGTCGTACCCTTAATCTCAGATATGGTGATAGCACTGTATCTATCAGATAGTTTCTTTATGTAATGTTCATAGGTTATCACTGCTTGTGATGCTTCGGCAAGTAGTTCCGGAATATATTTTAAGGAATATTTTATGTTTTTGAAGAACAATGTAACAACATTTCTCTTTTTTGAGATCGCAAGAACCGAAAGTCCTGTTTCTTTCGCAAACCTTTCGGCAACCCGATGTCTTGTGCCTGTTTCAGTAGATTTCGCTAATGTGGACGGATGTAAATGAACATTGCTATAGAGTATCTTATCGGCATTTTTTGTAAGGACTAATGCCCCATCCATTTTTGATAATTCATAAAGTCCGGTCGGGGTAAAATCCTTATTATGTTCAAAACCGATCTCCATAATACCTTTTTTCTTGGGAAAGCCAAGTACGATCAATCCGCCTAATTTTGCCTGAACAATATAATCAATACCTGTTCTTAGCGGCATTCCGGGAGCAATTAGTTGAATCACCTTCTTAAATTCTTCGTCCACCGCTATATTTTTGCTGTACCGCTCTAACTCGGACATCCATTCAATAAATCTATCATCCATAATTATATACCCTCGATTAAATTTTTTATATTGTGAATACTTTTAATATGTGTTTTGTTTTTTAATTCTCCGGCATTGGATTTTGGAATAAAAAAATTGTCAAACCCAAGTTTTTTCGCCTGTTTTATTCTCTGTCCGATCTTTGTAACACTTCTAACCTCTCCCGTTAAACCAACCTCACCCACGATGACGGCATTGGGATTAAGTTTTTTATCTCTGAATGAAGAAAGTATCGCTGCTATGATCGCAAGATCAAGTGAGGTTTCCCTAACCTTTATACCGCCGATCACATTAACGAATATATCTTCATTTGAAAGGAAAAATCCGCCGATCTTTTCAAGAAGTGAAATCAGCATAAAAACCCGTTGTTGATCATATCCGATCGTTAATCGTTTTGGTATCCCGAATTTTGACGGTGTTACAAGTGCTTGAATCTCAACAAGTATTGATCTGGAGCCTTCGTTTATAATCGATATTACCGTTCCGCTTGAATCTTTCGGACGTTCAGAAAGGAGGTATGAAGACGGATCCAATATCTCGGAAAGTCCCGATTCTTTCATTTCAAAAAGACCGATCTCCTGAGTTGATCCAAATCGATTTTTCATCGGACGGATCATTCTAAATTGGTGGTATCTATCGCCTTCAAAATACAAGACCGCATCAACCATATGTTCAAGTGTTTTTGGACCGGCGGATATGCCTTCTTTTGTTACATGCCCTACAATAATGGATGGGATCTTATGGGATTTTGAAAATTCTATTATCCTGTAAGCTACTTCTCTTACCTGCGATACGGTTCCCGGAGATGATTGTAGAGAAGAGGAATAAGTAGATTGAACTGAATCCAATATTACTATTTCCGGCTTTTCTTCTCTCAATGTTCCTATGATCGCTTCTATTTCCGTTTCAGACATAAAATAAATATTTAAGGAATCAATATGCAATCTATTCGCTCTTATCTTTTGCTGTTCAAGTGATTCCTCCGCCGAAATATAAGCAACTTTTCTTCCTTTCTTTCCGAGTTCATTAGCGATTTGCATCAAGATCGTTGATTTACCGATACCGGGCTCTCCCGCAAGAAGGACAACCTCACCGGGAACAAAACCTCCGCCAAGAACACGATCAAATTCCGGTATCTCAGTTTTAGTTCTTTCATATTTAAGTTTTTCTATTTTATCAAGTGTGTAAAATTCCCCCTGCCTTTTATTTATTTTTTGCCGAGGACCTACTTTTTCTTCAACAAAACTGTTCCACGCTTCACAACTTGGACACTGTCCGAGCCATTTAGAAGAGATATAGCCGCAATTTTGACAGACGAACTGATTTTTGATCTTCTTCATATTTAATTATATCAAAATCGATAGTTATTGTCAATTTTTTCGCTTATCTTTTTTATTATTTTCTATCATAGTGTAAAGCCGGCGCTAAAAAATTCTATCGGGGGAGCAATTATCGGTATATCAATTCTTGTGCTGGAAAAATTTTGTTTATTATTTAAATTGTTTGAACATTTACCTAAAATAATAATTGGTTTTTTCCCCTTCCTAATGATTGTTTACTTTATAACTTTAATTAATTTCTTTATCAATTTTTACCGTGAAATAATTCCATTTGAAGAAAATTAAAGTTCCAGTTGTTAACCCATTTGTCATTCTGAGGGATTTATCAGCCGATTATTCAAATTCCGGTTTATCGGAAAGAATCCATCCGTTCTTATTATTCTTCATTTATCCCGTTATTATGAGGATTTTGAAAAAATCCGTAATAATCTCATTCTTTTCTTTTATTTTTCTTTTAAAAATGGGGACGGTGGTTGCAAAAGTAGAAAAATTGCCAAAGAAACCAATATAATAAGATTTAGTGTAAATGGGTTTATGAGTAGATGAGGAAATAAAGATTTGAGAAAAAATGAACAAATGGATTCGTGCCGGAGTTTATCCCGCACTTGATGCGGGGCAGGAATGACAATACCGATAGAAATTTAGGAAAATTAATGAGATTCCTACGGAAACTTTGTTTCCTTTGAATGACAAGAGGAAAGAAATGAGATTGCCACGCCCTAAACGGGACACACCAAAAAAAAGATTAAAAGGTTAAAAAGTTCAAAAGTTCAAAGGTTCAAAGTCAAAAATCAAGAAAAAATATTATACATGCTTTTGCATTTTAACTCAAAACTCATAACTCGCAACTCACAACTATTAAACGTATGTCCCGCTTGTTTTCTGAATTTAATATTGTTTTTCACTATCCTCTAACCTCCAACCTCTAACCTCTTCTTAGGTATCTCAACCTTGTATCTGAAACCGATGCCATCTGTTCGGTAAAGAGGACAAAGCCCGATAACGGGATAGTTCATCTGTTCAATTGCCGCCTTGTATGAACCCCCGATTATATATCTATCCGCACAGGTAAATTTGGGATATTGGATCACCTTGACAACATCAGCGGTCCATTCATATATATTTCCAACAAGATCATATATCTTTTTGCCGTTATAGATGATGGGCGGATAAGAACCGACAACCGATGTGTATTTACTGCCGTCATCATTAAAACCTTTATACTTATATTTGCTATTTGAAAATCTGAGGTTCGCATCTTTAAATTTCGGCTTTTCCGTCTCATTTAATTTGATGAAATAAAATTCTTTCTTTGGAAATATATCTTTTTTAATGACTAACTTTGCCCAATCATTTCTTGTTATTATTTCACCATCTATCCATTTGATATACGCCATAATCTCCCACCAGCTGACACCGATTACCGGAGTTCCTTTTTTATTCGATGATCTGTCGTTTTTCCAGTATGGATCATCGGAAAGGTTCCAATAGCGCGGGTTTGTCCATTGATAATCCGTATTATACTTCCAGGCAAGGGTATCAAGCGTTATTACTTTATCTGTGATATGCCAATAGTTTTCATCGGAGTATCCGCCGATATCAACAAACTCACAAAATTGAATGTTCATTGTTTCATAACTTGAAATAAATGTAGTTGTTTTCTTTGTTTTTAAAAATTCTATCATCTCGCTTCCAAGGGCTTCCCCGTCATATACTAAAATAACCGGAGAAAAATCCCGAAGTGTGCGGTTATTTATGATGATCTGATAATTCTTTTTTGTTTCAATCTTTCCAATATCCCCTCTGATAAAATCGTTCTCTTTTTTGTATAGATTATCATCTTTTGTATCTATAAGATAGACCTCTAAATCGTTCTTTTCCCTATCATAAAGTTTAAAAGAAATGGTAATTGAATTCTTATGACTCTCTTTTTTTACATTATATGCTAACGGTACCTGATTTGCGTAGGAAATCATATTGAACAGAATTATGCCGATAAAAATTATTTTCTTCATTAAAATCCCCTCTGTGCAAGCGGAATTATCGGAAATATTATATTTAAAACAATTGCAAGTATTGGAGGAATAATTATAAATGATATAAGGTATAAAATAAATCCTTTTGTCTTTAATACCTTATAAAGCAATGGAATGGAGGTAAAGCAAATACCTGTACCTGTAATACCGAATGCAATGCCGGCTCCAACGGGCATACCTGAATAGATGAACGGAGCAATGGATATAATATCTCCGCCATTGCAAAGATGGATCGGAATACCTACAAGTGATACCAAAAATGCCGATAAGATATTTTTTGAAAAGAACCATTTCGTATAATTTTTCGGTACTAAAAAAATTAACAGTGATGTGATCACAATCCCCAAAAATAGGTACTTTAAAAGACGATAGAAATTGTCACTGCCGCTGTTTATAGGATTTCTTGATCTTGTATTCAGGTTTATTCCCGATCTGAATACGCTTTTCTCTTTTTTATTTTTTTTTGAAGTAAATATAATTATGATGATCGATGTCAAAAAAGCAAAGATAAAAGAAAAGATTATTCTTATAATTGTCGGATAGAGTCCAAGTATCTTTAATGATAGTATGATTATAACGGGACTGAGTATCGGAGCTGTTATTAAAAATAGAAGTTTCGATAGTTCTTCGATACTGTTTTTTGAGTTGTATCCGGTAACAAATGGAAATGCCGCACAGGAACAGATCGGAAGTATTGCAGCGGAAAGGAAAGCAAGTATTGGATTTTGTAAAAAAATTTTTTTCTTTATTAATGCAGCGATTAAGGTTGCGGTAGCAAAGATAGGAATCGTTGCCGCAGAATAATAAAAAATACCGAGAAATACCTCCTTAATAAAAATAATAAAGGAGACATCTGTCATAAAACCCTCTGCATAGATTGGACAGGTCCTACAAAACACTAAAAATGAAAGGGAAGAATCCTTGTTTATCGGAAGGAAAAAAATGATTCCAAAGAGAGCAAGTAATAGAAAAACAATCTTTTTTACGACTTTCATATATTACATCTATTCATACAAAATGAGATAACCTCAAGCTCTCTTGCAAGATCAATATTGCGAATATAGATATTATTTTTTCTCGCCGGTAATATTGTTGATGTAAAATTAAGGATTCCCTTAATATACTTGGAATCAAGGTTGTTTATTATCTTAATTGTTTCTGAGGTCGGTACCGTAAGGAGTGCTATCTTGATTTTATTTTTTTCGATAAAACTATTGACCTCTTTTATGTTATATATTATTGTTTCTCCTATTTTTTTACCTATTTTTTTAGGATTAATATCAAATGCAGCAATAAAATTGAAATTTGCAGTTCTAAAACCCTGATATTTTAATAAAGCCGTTCCCAAGCTACCCACTCCTATGAGGATCACATTTTTTTTTCTATTTATACCAAGATTTTTTCTTATTTGCACAATTAATTTATCAATATCATATCCTCTTCCTCTTACACCGAAATCACCAAAATGAGAAAAATCCCTTCTGATAACATCCGGTTTAATGCCACATAAAATTGATATATCGGATGATCTTACCACTTTTTCCCCCTGAGATTTTGCATATTTAGGCATCGCAGATAACTTGCAAGCCGTATTACAACTATTTCCGGAATTAGTTTCTTTTCTTTCATCGGCTTCTCCTTTTAAAGATACACTTTTTTGTTCATTTGTAAAATTTATAACATCCGTTACATTATAGCCTTTAATTTGTTAAAGTCAAATTTTCTTGCATTTAGGGTTTTTCCAATTTCCGGTGTTTTTCTTTTCTTGTGTATTTACTTTTATCTTTATGTATCTTTGATGGAGGAATACTTCCAATTATGTTTCGTGCCTCTTTTTTAATTTCCTTTATATTGCTTTTTTTCTTATGATGTCTTTTTTTCTTTTTATGTTTCTTTATCATAATAACTTAAATATTTTTTACAAAACAGGAAAAATCAAAAAATTCGGTTTTTTTTATATTTCCATTCCATTTAAAATTATTGTATGGGTAATAACAGCTGTTTTTCTTAACATTGCAGTAACAGAACAATATTTTTCTTGTGATAACTCCACAGCTCGTTTTGCCGCTACCTCCGGTATTTCACCATTTATTTTATAAGTAATATGAATTTTTGTATAGACCTTCGGATATTCTTCCGCTCTTTCCACCTGACCTATAAATACATTAAAATCGTTTATGATTACTCTTTTTTTTTGCAGTATGGAGACAACATCCATTCCACTGCAACCGATAAGCGATATAAGTAGCATTTCCATAGGTGTTGTTCCAATCCCTGTTTTTTGACTCAGTATTATTCCTTGATTTCTTGGATTTGAAGCAACCATCTCTAAATCATTGTGAGTCCATCTTATATTGATGTCCATAATTTACTCCTATTAATTTTACAGTTGAATTTTACAATATTTACTACTTTCAGTCAAATGATTGTCGTGTTCCAATACATTTTGGACTTTTTTTAAAAAGAGTCTTTTTGCCAAATAAGATTTTTTAACCACGGATTTAACGGATTATACGGATTTTTAAGATTTCTAAATTTTCAGTTATGAAATGAAATTTCATTATTCTAAATCTTTTAAATTATTAGAAAATTAATTTTCTAC
>JAUXGM010000002.1 GCA_030622125.1 bacterium
AAATATTGAAAAATTTTGCATAATAATTTATAATAAATAATATGAGAAGAATAATTATCATTTTGTTTACTTTATTATTGCTTATTTTTTCCCTAATTCTCGGATGCAGTAAAAATGAAGGTGAAAAAGAAAAAATTATAATTGCAAAAATAAATGGGAACAATATATACAGAAGGGATTTTATAGATTATTACGCTGATGATAAGATACCTGAATATCCACCTAATGTAAAAAGAAAGCTCTTAATAAATATGATAATTGATAAGCTCATTGCCGAAAAAATAACTTCCGATAGTAAAGTAGATGATGATAAAATTAAAGAGACGATATCGGCGCATTATAAAGGACCTGTATCGGATGATGTTTATGAAAAATTAAAGAAGATTATTTTACTTAAAGGATATATAAAGGAGAGTATTTCGTTTGATATACCCGAAAAAGAAATTAAAGATTATTATGATAGTCATTCGGATAAATTTTTTACAAAAGAATCCGTTCTGGTATCTCAATTATTCTTTAAAGATGAATCTGTTGCAAAAAAGATATACAAGCTCATCCGCTCTGATCATTCAAAATTCTCCGAATATGCAAACATATACAATGAAGAGCCATATAAATCAAAAAATGGAAATATGGGATGGATGGAAAGAGGGGAACTACCAACTGCTTTAGAGAATGTTGTTTTTAAAATGAGGAAGGGTACTGTTTCCAAGCCGACGTGCTCGGATTATGGGTATCATATTTTTTGGTTAAAGAAAAAAGTTTATTCAAAGAGTATTCCTTTTGAAAACGCCAAAGAGCGAATAAAGAGGAAGATACTGGAAAATAAATTGAATTTAAGGTATGATGAAATGATCAAGAACCTCATTAAAGATAATGAGATATATGTTGATGAGGAGTATATATACAAATGAAATTGATTGCAAAATGTTTAGTTACTAAACTTTCTTATGGTTGTAAGTATTGTAAAACCAATGAAAGGCTAAAAGATAGATATTTAAAGCATTTATTAATACCGGTTTGCCTTAAAGAATATGCTTACAATCGTAAGGAATTATATTTCTTAGCAGGCGAACTTTTCGGTGGGGATGGTAAGGCATTTGTTGAAGGAAAGGCAAAATACTATCTTGAAAACGGAATAGAAACGGCATCCTTGATCGCAGACGGATTAAATAAAATTGAAAAACTAATGGATTCAATGGGAGTTTATGAAATTATATTGCCGAGAATAAGCAGTTTATGTGGTACGGAATATATTTCAGATGGAACATTTCAAGCAGGTTTTATAAAAGGAAAAGGTATCCTCCCTGCTTTTTTAGAAAATATATAGGAGTTTTTATATATGAAGAGACACTTTAAAATTATTTTAATAATAGCAATACTCTTTCAAATCGTAGTTTGCTTTACAGGGGAAATAGTTTTTACAACAGGAAACAAAATTGGAAATATGCCCGCTTTGGGAGATATAGATTACGATGAAAAATATGAATTTATTATTATGAAGGAAACCGGAGATCTATTAATTCTTAATCCTGAGACATTGGAAAAATTTAAGGATTATATGATTAGTAATTTTATCAAAAAAGGGGATATATTAGTAAATAAAAAAGATGACACTATCTATGCAGTAAAAATCCCATTTGATGATACCTCCACTATAACGCCATTTATTTTTGACATAAATGAAGATGGAATCGAAGATATTATAATGATATTTAATAAAAGCGGAAAGATCATAGGACTTGATTATTACAACTTATATAAGAATTATCAAAAAACGGGAAAAGATATAATTAAGAACAATTATATAATATGGAGTAATCAGATTGAAAATGATGAGATAACAAGTGGAGTATCATTATTTAAGAAACATGGGAAATATTATATTGTCTTCGGCAGTAAACAGGAGCATCTCTATATAATCAATCTAAAAACAGGTGTATTTGCAAATAATATTGATATACACAAATTCGTTTCTACTCCGGATAGAAGAATGATCCGGGATTCTCCTCTTATTTACGATATTAACGGAGATAATTTCAATGATATTATTGTCGGCAGTAATAGTGGAACAATTGTGGCATTAAATGGAAAAACAAAGACAAAACTCTGGACATTTTCAAAAAAAAATTCTCCGGTTCTATTTGCTCCTTCCGTTGTAAAAAATAATAAAACCATTAATCTTATTGTTCCGTTCAATGAATATAAGGTCGTATGTCTCAATGCTAAAACGGGGCGTGAAATATGGTATTATAATACCGATGCTTCATTGTTTGGTGCTGTTACAGTTGCCGATCTGAATAACGATAATACCGAAGAAGTGCTTTTTGCTACTGTGGACGGTTTTCTTACCTGTTTAAATAGTTTAAATGGAGAGAAATTGTGGACATTTAAAACGAGCAAAGTGGTTGCCACTCCCATCGTTTACGATTTTAATCAAGATCTATTTGGAGATATTGTTCTTTGTGATAATAACGGTATTATTCAGATTATTAATAGTAAAACCCATCTGCCAATGGATAACTACAAATTCATTACCAAAGGTTTACAGGAAATTGCTTCTCAGCCCCTAATAGGTGATTTCACGGGAAATGGGATCATAGATATTGCTCTAAATTCAACAGATAAGAATTTTTATATGTTCACAGATCGCGAAAAAATTGAAATTGAGCAATGGAAGATCATAAATGTTACCGAAAAAGGTGATCTTTATAGAACAGGCAATATTAGTGAAAATAAGATAAATAATGCAAAGTTAAAATTTTATTTAAATAACATTAGAAAGAAAAATTTTTATAAAGCTGCAAATGATTATCTTAGTGAGGGGAATATTAATCTTGCAGCATTTAATTTTAAAAAAGTATTGGATATTGATCCGGAATACAAGGATACAGCAGAACAATTTGGAAAGATCGTGGATAAATTTTTAAATTATGAGTATAAGTCATTTCAAGAAGCATTAAATCAAGAAAATCTCGCCACAGCAAAAAAAATTCTAAACGATGTTGAAAAAGTTTCAGCCAGCTATGAAAAATTGGATGAAATGAGAACATTACTGGGCAAAAAGTTAAAGGATCATAAAGAAGCAAGACGGTTATTGGAGGATGGAAAGAAGGATATTGCAGCTCATTTAATGATAGTTGGTTATAAGAAACTACAGCAGGCAAAAAAATTAGCACCAAAAAACAATTTAATAAACGCAGAGATCCAGAAATATATTTATGAAATGAATCTTTATAATGAAATGCTTCAAGACATCTCTGATCATAAATGGGGAAAAGCCGCTGAAAAATACAATAAGCTTTTTGCAAAAGATCCGAATTTCCCCGGGCTCACTGGATATAAAGCAAAAATAACATTCAATAAGAATAAATTTTTAATTCTTGGAGGTGTATTACTGTTTGTTGCTTTGCTTATGATTATGTTTTTTATGTTGAAGAAAAATAAGAAAAAGAAAGAAGAACTGATGAAACAACATATTATTGAGAATAAGGAGGTAATTGCAGCAAAATCCGTATCATTTGAAGGAGAGCAATCTGATGAGGTACCCACCGAAATGGTTTCCGAAGTTATAGAAAAAAATGAAGAATCCACCGTTACAGCGGAACATTCCGTTGATGTGTCCCAAGAAGAACAGGAGGAAGAAGAAGTTATTCAAGAAACTACTCCAATAGAAGATTATGACGAAAGTAGTATCGAGCTTGGCGGTATAGATTTGGGAGTTTCGACTGAAAATACGGAACCAGCTGTTTCGGAGTATGAAAATATTTCCGAAGATGAAGAAATACTTTCTACCTCAAAAGATGTAAACCTTTCCGAAGAGCCTGAGGAAAGGAGCATGCAGGAGGAAAATCTTGAAGTAAGGATGACAATGGCAATACAACTTTATGAGGATGAAGATTACAGTAGAGCAAAAGATGAGTTTAAAAAAATACTGAATACGGATTCTTCCTACAAGTATAAAACATTATCGTATTTAGGGTTATGTTATTATGCCCTTGGAGAAACGGAGCTTTCAATGAAAACAATAAAAAAAATTCCATATCAGGACAACGAACTTCCGACAGATGAGGAAAGAGAAATTTTAACAATTCTCGGCAATGGTTTTGTAAAAAATAATTTAATTAAACCGGCAATTCAAGTTTTTAAAAAACTTGTTGGTTTGATTGATGGACTTGAAAAGAAAAAAATTCTTTATACAATAGCCAATATTTATCTTGATAACGGAGACAAAGAAGAGGCATCAAAATACTATAAAGAATTATTTTTGATTGACCCGAATTATAAAGATGTGGGGGATAAACTCGATGAACTTGGTTTTTCCTGATAATTTTTTACTTATAATATCTTATGATGGCAGCGATTATTTCGGGTGGGCTATACAAAAAGATAAGATAACGATCCAGGGTGTTTTCAAAAAGTGTTTTGATGATCTCTTCGGCAAATATGAATGGTCGGTTGCAGGAAGAACAGATCGGGGGGTTCATGCTTATGGACAGATACTCTCTATCTCTACGGTACTTAAAATGCCTCGGAATAAACTTTTATACCTGATCAATGATCATTTACCCGCATCTATTCAAGTTAAAAAAATTAAGTTTACAAATAAATATATCGATATAAGAAGAACGGCAAAAAAGCGAACTTATAAATATTTTATGGATGATATTTCTATATTTACCCCGTTCAAAAGTCGATACCGTAATTACATTGATTTTACGGGAATAGATTGGGAAATTTTTAAAGAAGAAATGGAAAGTTTTATTGGCAGACATAACTTTTTTAATTTTTCTTCCGCAAATACTAATGTAAAAAATTATGAAAGAACGGTATTCAATTTTGACATAAGATTATCAAAAAAGAGTGCTTTAATTACAATAAGTGCCGACGGTTTTTTATATAATATGGTGCGTCGTATAATTGGAAGTTTATTGGATCTTAGTCGTGGAAAATTAAATAAAACAGATTATCAAGAATTATTTAATTTTGGAATTGATATGAGGAATAAAACTTCTCTTGTAGCTCCGAATGGGTTATATTTGTGGCGGGTGAATTATTAGAACTAAACTATTAAAACTACTCAAAAATTGGAAAAATACAAAATATTATATCATCGGGAGTATTCTTTTGATCTTTATTTTAAATTTATTCCAGGGATTACCATTTAGGATATTAATAGCATTGTTGCTGGTCTTTTTGGTCATTCCAATCTTCTCTGAAATAATTAAAAAAAGAAAATATAAAGAACTTCTTTCGGACTATAAAAAAGAGATTAACCTAATTATTGATAATTTGACGACAGGGAAAGAGTCAGGTGAAACACAATTGAAATTTTTGAAAGAACTCATTAAAGAAATAGAAAAAATCAGAACAAAGTATAAAATTGATGTAAAAAACCACAATGCAAAAACAGAGCGAATTCTGAAAGAAGCAAATGACTTTATCAACAATATAGAAGAAAAACTCCGAATGATGACACCGAAAAATTGGGATTGTAGATTACCCGAACTTCGTATTGACTTTTTTAACAAAGAACAAACATCTTATACAAAAATAAATATAATCACACTTGACGAAAAAATAAACACTGTTACAGATCAATTTAAAATTTATTATGATAGTTTTGATCAAATTTTTAATTTTATTAATATAATATTCGAGAAGATCATAAAACTTGATCAGATAAATAAAGAATTTCAAGTGGTCTTCGATAATATTAAATTGCTTTACTTGAATATTCAATTGGAAGCAATAAAAAAAGGAGATATTGCCAACGAATTTATCGTTATTGGTAATGAGATGAATCAATTATATGATGATAGTAGAAATAATGTTAATAAAGTTGAGGAGATATTGAATTTTATAAAAACGCAACAAAATTTAATCGAAACCGGTGGCGAGATAAGGATCAATTTTGAAAATTTATCACAGGATCTTACATCCCTTGCATCTGATATTAAGGAAATTCAAAAGAAAATGGAGGCAAATAATATCAATAGTGAAATGAAAGATAAATTTTATAGCGATGCCGAAACAGAATATCAGGAATTTATAAAAAAGTGGTATGCACTTCAAGATAACCTTACTGAAATCAAAGAATTTATTGAAAAAAATAATAATAGAGTAAATATAACTGTTTTAGAGTTTAAAAATGCTTTAAAGTGGCTGGAACATATTAAAGAAATATTAAAGGAGAAATAGATGAAAAAAAATCTAATTATCTTTACAATTATATTGATTACGATAAATATTGCAGCTAAAACGGAAATATATTTTTGGCATGTTTTTGACGGCTCACTTAGGATAAGTTTGGAAGGCATCATAAATGAATTTAACAGTTCCCAACGAGACATTGAAATAAAACTTGTAAGTCAAAAAAAATATTCAACTATATTTCAAAAATTGAAATCACTTATAAAATATAAAGGTAAAATGCCGGATATTTTTTTGGGATATTCATCATGGCTTTCACAGTTCCCTATTGATAAACTATATAAATGCAACGATCTTTTATCAAAAGAAAAAATAAACAGAATTCATCCGCAGCTTTTAAAAGATGCTTCATTTAACGATATACAGTATGGACTTCCATTTAATAAAAGTATAATGCTCCTCTATGTGAATGATAGTATTATCTCTAAGGCGAAAATCAATATAAAAGATTATAAAGCAGCAGATCTAATGAAGTTATTAAGAGAGATAAAAAAGAGAACAGGGAAAACATCAATGGCTTACAACGGAAGTGTTTGGGCTTATGAAAATCTACTTTTAAATATCGGTGGAAACCTTTCTGATCTTTCTTCTTCAAAATCCGCAGCAGTCCTTGAAATGATAAGAACCGGATTTAAAGAAAAAATGATCATTTTTAAAAGTGGTTTTTCATTTCAAAAATATTGGACGGATCAAACGGTGCCAATTATGTTTTCCTCTATTGTTTCTCTAAATTATATGAAGGATATAAACTTTTCGTACAAGAGATATAATGTTTTGGGTGGTGATACAACTACATATTCTATTATTTCCGGCAGCAATTTGTATGTTTCCAAAAAGGATAACAATCATGCTGCAATCGCTAAATTTTTGAACTGGTTTTATCAAAAGAAGATATTGGAAAAGTGGTGCAATAAAAGCGGTTATCTTCCATTATCCAAAGAGCAAAGAGGTGGGGATATATTAAAGGATATTACAATTATTTTAGAACCCAATAGTGATGAGTGGTATAAAGTGAGAAAAGAATTAAGTGGAATAATAAAAACTTCGTTAATTTCAGGAGAAAGTTCTGAAAAATTACTGCAAACACTTAAATAAATTTTTATACTATTTTTTATTTTTTCTTCTTTATTTTTTTTCTTTCCCAAATGAGATTATTAAAGATACATCTATAATACAAATTGTGTTACCATTTTCTTTTTTTGTGATACTGATCAACTACAAAGACAAGATAAAAAAACTCTATTTTTATATAACAATGGTCATTGTCAATTATTTCCTTTATGTGTGGCTTATCTATACATTGCATAGATTCGGAGGGCTTCACTCACTTCTTGCCGCTTTTTTTATTTTATTTCTTTCTCTCTATCTTGCTTTATATCCATTAATTTTTCTTATACTTATCAGAAAATACAAAAGATATCCTTTCTTTTTCCCGGTATTCTGGTTGATATTAGAGATCATTAGAGGGTGGTTTCTGTCGGGATTTACCTTTAATTTAATAGGTTATTCTCTTTATAAAGCTCGATTTTTAATTATGCCCGCCCGATTTTATACCGTATATGGTGTCGGTTTTTTTATAGTTCTACTCTCCACTTTGATTGTGAATATTAAAAGAAAGAATATGAAATTTATTCTTATATTTGCTCTTGTTGTTTATTTCATTCCACTTTTGGCTTTTCTAAGTCCCTATGAAAAGCCGAATATAAATATTGCAATGCTTGAAACATCATTTGAACCGGAGGATAAACGAATAAATAACTATGATGTTTTTTGGAAATACCATTATCAAAATACAAAAAAATTCTTGACAAGTGATCATAAAATTGACCTTATGATCTGGTCTGAAACCTCGTTTCCATTTACGATTAAAAGGAATTCCTATGAATTTATGCGGCTTCGGGATTTAGTAACAAAAAACGATATTAATCTTGTATTCGGTGCAATGAATTATTCTAATGGGAAATACTATAATTCCTCTATTTTTTTGAATAAAAACGGTATAATTGAAGATATCTATAGTAAAAATCACCTTGTTCTTTTCGGCGAATATTTTCCTTTAAGAAATTTTCCGATCTTGAAAAATATATATGGACAATTTCTCGATTTTACACCAGGGGAAGAAATTAAGGTATTTTCAATCGGAAAAACAAAGATCTACACACCGATCTGTTACGAAATCGCTTTTGGATCACTTATAAGAAAAGCGGTAAAGCATGGAGCAAAAATAATAATTAATACATCAAATGATGGTTGGTACGGATACAGTTCGGGACCTATTCAGGAAGTACCATTTGCGGTATTCAGAGCGATTGAAGGGAATGTGTGGGTTGGCAGAGCGATAAATCGGGGCTATGGTGTAATCGTGAGACCGGATGGAAAGATAATATATACCAACGACCCTAAAACATGGGGGGTTATAACCCTTGACCAAGAAGGTAAAGTAGATTTTTATAAATTATATATGAAGTAATCGTTCCGACACCACCTGGAACGGGTGTGATACTACAATCAATATCCTCTAATAAATCCGTATTTACATCTCCTACGATCTTATTACCTAATTTATTAATACCGACATCAATGATAAATTGATCGTCTCTGAAATATGATGGTCCGAAAAAATCAGCCTTTCCAATAGCACAAACAACAATATCTGCGGTTTTTGTTATTTGCGACAGCTCCAATGTTCTTGAATGGCATATTGTTACGGTGCAATTTTCGGATAAAAAAAGTGGAACAAGTGGTTTTCCAACACGAACAGATCGTCCTACAATAACAATATTCTTTCCTTCCAATTTTCCCTCGAAATATTTTTTTGCAATAACAAGAACGCTTTCTGCGGTTGCCGGCGCCAAAAGGGAGCTTCCGGCAAATAATTTACCAAAATTATTTGTATTGATACAGTCAACATCCTTTTCTGCCGGTATTTTTTGCAAATATTCACTTTTCAGATCATTGGGATAAGGAGCAAGTGCAAGTATGCCATCGGATAATTTGATCTCATCCGAATCCAATAATGTCAAAAATTGTGAACTATTTGTATAGTTGAATATCTTTGCTTTGATATGAAATTGAACAGCTTTTTTTATCAGGGATTCTGCGTAGTACTCCGCATCCCCGCCTTTTTCACCAAGAAATATGGCAAGCTTGATTTCGTTTTCATATTGTAATCTTTTTTGAATAATCTTTTCCCTCAGGATCTTACCAAGAGATTTTGTCTTATATATTTTCATTGTCAACCTCAAATAATTTATTATAACAATATTGAAATAATTTTTCAAGTGTTTAAAAATAGTTTTTTGCAATTTTTTCCGTCATTCTGATTAAGTGAAACGATTGAAGAATCTATCTTTTGATTTTGCTTCTATTGTTTCTTTGTTTTCTGAATTTGCAACTGGATTCCCTTGCTAACTGGGTTCACTCTTTTTCGCTTTGCGAAAAGGGGTGCCCCACTTGACGCCGATGCTATTGTTTTTTTTGTTTTTGGAGTTTAATATTATTTTTCTTACCAACCTCTAACCTCCAACCTCTAACCTCTTTGATGAGGTATGTCCCTCTTTTATTAGTTACGGAATTTTTAATATTGTTTTCCGTATCAATGGGTAGACACACAGGTCTACCCCTACAAATAACTGGTGCTTTTGCATTTTAATTCTCAATTCTCAATTGTTAACTCTCAACTATTTTGTACTCTGTGGTTAATATTTTTACTTAAATTCTGGATTCTTCTTGTGGGCAGTTGTCGTCATTCCAGGTGTAAATACCGAAAACAATAGGGACATCCCTTAAGAGTTGTGAGTTGCGAGTTATGAGTTTCGAGTTCAAAAGAAAATCCTCCGCTAACAAGCGGGACATACTTCGGATATTCAGGTGTGTCCCAAGATAAAGAGTGTCCCGTCTAATGAAAGAAAATTCCCGTCATTTTAAATTTTGTATTATTAGGGGTTTAGAATTTCGCAAATGGTTCTTTTGGTATTTGCATTTTAACATTAAAAATCCTATAATTTACTATGAAAAAAAAGAAATGGATCGTATTTACAATAATTGCAGTTATTTACTTGATAACCCTCCCCGGAACCGTTCAAATAGGGGATTCCGCAGAATTGATAACAGCATCGCTGACAGATTCATTATCCCATCCCCCAGGTTATAATCTTTACCTTGTTCTGACAAGGACATTATCAATACTGATTCCTATTGCAAATAAGGGCTTGCTCTTTAATTTTTTCTCCCTATTATTTACTCTGTTCGGTCTTTTATTTCTTTTGAAAACGGTAGAATTGCTTTTTAAAAAGGAGGAACTGCTATTCGCTGCGATCCCTATTTTCTTCATTGCCCCTTTTTGGGAAAATTCAACAGTGGCGGAGGTCTACCCCCTCTATTTCGCTTTACTTTCATTGGGATTTTATCTTTTTGTATCTATAATTAAAGGAAAAAAGAAATTTTTACCGCTTTATTTCTTTATTTCCGGACTTGGAATGATTGCTCATCAAATGTATATTTTCTTCTTTCTGCCGTCTTTTATTATACTACTTTTAAGGAAGGATCGTTTTAAAATTACATATTTATTGCTGTTATTATTTCCATTTTTACTTCACCTTTATCCAATTTTCAGAGCGGAGCATGCTTCTACTTATGTTTGGTCAAGTCCGAATAATTTACGGAAATTTCTCTTTTATTTTTTCAGAGGACAGTATGAACCAATTTACGGGAATTTTCATCTTATTTTAGATAAAATGAGATATCTTTATAAAATTTTTATTGTAAATTGGGGAATTATTTTCACACTGTTATTAACATTCTTTCTTCTATTTATTAAAAGAAAAAAGGATCAGATAATAAATTATACATTTATATTTTTCATTTTTTCCTTTCCATTTATAATTCTTTTAATACCGGCTGATTATACCTTTAGAAAGGTTGAAATCTTTTTTCAATATATTCCCTCTATTATTCCTTTTGGATTGATACTATTTATTTACCTTCTGGATCTTTTAAAAAGGAAGGTATATATAATAATTGTTTCATTTATCAGCATTCTTTTTTTTATTCTTTCCGGACCGAATATGCTATTTAGAGATAGTGGATTTTATGAGAAATATGGATACGATCTTCTATCAAACCTTCCTAAAAATTCTACACTCATTGTTAAAGGTGATAATCCAACCTTTTCTACCGTCTATTTAAAATATGTTAAGCACCTTAGAGAAGATATTACAATAATTTCAAGAAATGATATATTAAAGCAATCTATAAAGTTAAAGAAAAATCCACAAAAAGAAATAGAACTTTTTGACACTACCGAAAATATCTACTATTCATCTCTAACGGAGATAGATCATATCAATACTAATCTAATCCCTTGCAATCTTTATTATGCAAAGAATGGAAGTGAATGTAAAAAAGTAAATATTACCTTAAAAAAATATTATTATGGAACTGCCCTTTCAGCCCTGATATCGACTTATTACTACTTCCTTTATTTAAGAAACGAAAAAAATGATCATCTGAAAGCCGCTATGAAATTTGGAAAGCATAATGCAGGACTTTTTTACAATCTCGGCTATTTTTCTTATAGAAAAGGTGCTTTTAAAGATGCGGTAAAATATACGGAACAGGGTTATAGGATAGAAAAAAATCCTTATGGCAGAATAAACCTATTCGGGATATATATTTTTTATTCTCAAACACTTTTCAAAGATAAAAAATATCAAGAGGCACTGATCTGTATTGATAAAGCAGAGAAAATAATGGATAATCCCAGTATCTATTTTTACAGGGGAGTTATCTATGACCGGATGGGGTATGTTGAAATGTCGAGAGAAAATCTTGAAAAATTTATTTCATCGGACTATCGGGATAATAAAAAAATGAAAGTAGCAAGGTCAATACTTGAAAATAAAGAATGATCCGTTTATCGTTTTTATCGGTTTTTTCTCTTTCAAGTAATCAAAATAAGGATAATATTTTCCACTTAGATTTGTTGCCGAGACCATAAGATAGTTGTTCCTATATTTAATGTTATTTATAGAGTTAGTAAATCTTTTTCCATAAGAGACCGAATATAAATTTTTACAATTAAAAAATCGTGTTGGTTCATCCGTTCCGAAATAGGAAATAGTATAATTTCCAGGATGCCTTTTTGTCCATTTTTCTAAAAATTTTAACTCTTGTCCCCAATTAAGATCACTGTCAACACTAATTCTGTATCGTTTGTTTACAGGAATTATTTCATTGAAATAAGAAAGTAAATTAGGAAGATCACGCACAACAAAGAGAAACATTATGCCCAAAATGATATAAATTAAAATTTTGGATTTTAAAAATATTTTTTCTATTCCAGATAGCGCCCATATTAAAAAAATGGTATAACCGGGTAAAAGGTATCTTATACCAAGTTGTTTTTTTGAGATTGCAAAAAGAAAAACATTCAAAAGAAGATATATTATTAAAGAACTGTTCTTTTTATTAAAGAATTTTCTGCCAAATATAAAAAATGGAATATAGAAGATAGAGAGTTTGAAAAATAGATCAAAGATAAAAAGAGGGCTGCCCTGTTTAAAATTGTGTCCTAAAAAATAAAGTGATTTCCCTTCTGATATCTGTTCCATCTGATAAAAAACTGATGAATAAAGATAATGCGGTTTAAATTGATAGGCTAAAAGTATCACAAAAAAACCGATTAAAATTGAAATAAGTAGCGCTTTTAATTTATTTTTCAGCTTGAAAAATTGAATCAAAGAAAAGAGGTAAAGTGTAATTCCGGAGAACTTTGACATAAAGCCAAGGGTTGAAAATAAGATGAGAAGATAGAGTTTTTTTTCATCTCTCATCGGTTTGATAAATATGTAAATTGTTATTAGAGAAAAAAAGTATAACAGATAATCGCTATTTGCAATTGCAAAAGGGGTTATAAATATCGGTGTAATGGAAAAAAAGAATATACCGAGAACAGCTGTGGATCTCTTCTTAAAATAAACAATAAAAAGTTTAAAAAGAAAGATAAAAAACAGTATTCCGACAAGAAGAGACGGTAATCTGCCAAGTATTAAAATAGTATCGGAAGAAAATTTATTATGCAAAAAGAAATCATTTCCGATCTCCCAATCTCTTTTTTTAGAGTAATCAATTTCTCTTTTGCTGAATAAGGATAGGATAGATCCTGAAATATATTTTGAAAGCGGCGGATGCCCTTCGTTGATATCAAGCCGACCGTCTTGTATATAAGAAACTCCTGCTGTAAGATGTAATGGCTCATCAAATGTAGCGGAATAATTAAATATCTGCAGTAATGTAAATAGCACGAAAACCAAAAAAATCAGAGAGATTACTATTTCTTTAGTCTTAAATTTGATTTTTGCTTTCAGTTTTTCCAATTTGTTATTCATATTCATTTTATCTATAATATGATAATCTATCAACAGGTTTTTGTCAAGAATTGTATTTGACTGATGACTGGTGCTTTTTCCGTATTCCCTTATTACCTTATTTCCTTATTTCCGTGTTTTCTGGTGTTCTCGCAATAATTGCTTAAACAATATTGGATTGGTTTTCTTTAAGATATTCATTTCTGAAAGAAAACTGTTTTTGTATGAAAAATTATTTTTCCCCTGGATCATTTTAACCATTTCTTTCATCGTCATCTCATAATTGTAAATATCACCGTTTTCCCTATAAATCATTGCTTCAAAAAGTTCCGGTCCAATATTATACCTGTTTTTTCTATACTTTTTGGAACGTTTTATCGTTTGAAAAGCTAAATTTTTCTTTCCGTTATTGTATTCTATCTCGGCAATCTGGATGAACTTCCCCGTAAAACCATATTGATATGAAAACGGTTTCGGAATGATATGTAATAATAAAAAAAAGAGGGAAAAGATAAGAAAATTTTTCTTATTTACTTTAAACAGAGATGTAAAAAGTATCGGAACGATAAGTAAAAGCAATTTATATCTCATTGAAAGGAAAAATGGGAGGATTGATATTACCAAAAATAATTCAAGAAGGTAAAATTTGAGATGCCTTTTTCTTGCGTTTAAGAGTACAATAAAAAAGATTGAAAAAATAAATGCAAAACCCGGAAGAAAAAAGAGAAATTTCAGCCGATCCTTTATAAAATAATAGTTAAGATTAAGCGGTGGAGAGTATTCGGATATGGAAAGGTA
The DNA here is from genome assembly GCA_030622125.1 of bacterium. Taxonomy (GTDB): domain Bacteria; phylum AUK180; class AUK180; order AUK180; family AUK180; genus JAUXGM01. The sequence continues at coordinate 14,379 of JAUXGM010000002.1, forward strand.
AAATTTTTTCAAATAAAGAAAAAATCCTTTTATCGGATGGTAAAAAAGAAAATGGAGTCCTTTTTTAACAAAAAGATGACTTTTTAATTGGTTCAGATTCTCCATATCAGAGGAAAATCCTATTATTGGAGTAAATCCGCCGTTACTTGCCTTATTGTTGCCTATAAAAAAGTTAATACCCCCTTGTGAAGAGGTAAGAACGAATCTCTTTTCTATGATAAGATTTTTTAAAAAAAAGGGAAAAATTATAATTATTATTCCTAATAGTAACGGTAAGAACCGCTTTTTTCGCAGGATTAAATAAAGAATATAGAGAAATATTACGATCAAAAGATTTCCCCGTCCGAGAAAAGAAAGACCCAGGAAAATACCTCCTAATAATGGCTTTCTCTCATTATATAATAAAAATAACAAAAAAAATGTAATAACAATGATCTCAGGGAGCGGGTAATTTGAGTAAATGATAAATGGAACTGATAATGCATATATTAAAGCCGGAATGATAGGTTTTCCTTTTTCAAAATTCTTTTTTGAAATAGAAAAAATAAGATAGATATTCAAAAGATCAAGTCCTATCAAAAAAACTTTTGCGATAATAGAAGCATCAGAAAATAGCGAAAACGGAAGACAGAATAGAACACCTAACGGATTTACATAAATCGGAAATTGAAATGAGCGTGCATATTCTATATAATATCTTACATCTAAAGAAGCGGAATAGTTCCAAAAATAGGGCAGTTTTTTACTAACAATAAAAAAAAGTGCCCTTAAAATGAATCCCAAAAGTAATACTGATATTATCTCATAGCGGGATTTTGAAAGAGTGTGTATCCATTTTTTTGATAGATTTTTTTCCAATTTCCAAACTCCAATCGGCTTTTAACCGATGTAAATACTGATTTCGCGGAAGGATTATCCAATAGGTAATCTTTGATAAATAAAAATTTTGTTTTCATTAAAAGATTGGAATTTTTTTCTTCCGATACAAATGTATTTATACTGATTACATTCCCTTTTATAAGTCCGTATATACTGGGGTCCGTAATAACAACTTGATCTACGATCCTCTCATTTATAAAATCGGCGATCTCTGCAAGAAAATAGTTCGGATTGTAAAAAAGAATTATCGAATCAAATCTTTTTTTCTCCCTCCACGATGAAAGACTCAGAAATTTACTTGGATGTGTTTTAAGCAGCAACTTTAAAAAATCGTCAAACAGTAAATATTTATATCCGGCACTTTTTCCATTTTCAATCACACTATCGAATTCCTTCCAATTATCTTTCTTTAAAAAAGCAAGTTCTCTGGAAATTATAGTTGGTTCCTTTAATTCCGGCAGATCTTTGATATCTTGAAAATTAACTGATGGAAACGGCAATTTGATGTACCTTCTTTTTGAGTAATCGAATTGATATTTGAGATGAAAATTATTAACAAAACCACCGACAAGATTAAATACGGCAAGGACCAAGAAAAGACAGTAAACCCATTTTTTATGATCGAATCTATAAAAACCGTAAAGTAAAATGAAAAATGAGAGAGAAAAAGGCAGTTCATAAGAATTATTAAGAAAAAACAATATAAATGAGAGTAAAAACAAAATTAAAAGTGATTTCAAATTTTTGTTCTCAATGAATATTAAAATAAACAAAAGCGGAATAAATATCCCCGTTAGATAAAGTGACTGTAATTTTAATAATGAAAGATCAAAAAAAAGATTCTTATAAAATATTCCGATAAATACTATATTTAATCCTGCACCGATAATCTTATATATTTTGTTTGCTCTTATAAATAGCAAAAAAAATGGTAAAAATGGAGAAATGAATGGAGAGAAAACAGCTATAATTCCCCGCACATATTTATTTTTAATAATATCAAAAAGAAAAAAGAAAAGGATACCCAGATGAACAGGGGAGAAGACCTTTATATACTGATTGATCTGAGGGATTGAAAGGATCACGGCAAGAAAAATAAGTGGTTTTACAGGGTTTTTCTTTTTAAAATACAACAAAAAAAAGATGGCAATCAATGATAAAAGTGATAATATTCTCAGCGAATAGAATGAAAAGAAGATCGCGAATAATTTTACCAAAAGAAAATAGAAAAAAGAAAAAGGAAAAGCAATTTTAAATGAAATGGAAAGAGAAACTCCTTCGGTTGGTGTTATTCCCGGATGTGAAAACCAAAAGATAAGATGAAATATAATCATTAATAAAGATAAAGCGATCGCAATTTTTTCTATTATTTGTTTTTTATCCATATATTATACCTCATTCTTTCTCCTATATATGCCCATTCATTCTCAACAAGATATTTTTTTATATTCTTACCGCCCGGATATTGAGAAAATGATCTTAATATCACTATTTCAATATTATATTTTTTAAAGATCTCTTGGATCTTATTGCCCTGTGCGACATCAATGTAATCAAAAAGTTTCTCTTTGTTGAGATTTATTCCATAGATAAATACCTTTCTTTTCAATTTATAACTTAAAAAACCACCGAGAGAGTAATCATTAAAAATGTTTCCCTTTAGATTCAATTCATAAAAAAGTGATCCTATCTTTCCGTCATAAAATTTTGAAATCCCAATTCCCGGATCAACATTTAATCGATAGTAGGGGGAAAAAATATTTATTGTATATAGGATAATTAACATTATTATGAGTCCGTATCTTTTTATTTTAGTTGCATTTTTTAAGAATCTATCAATTACAAAGATCAGAGATATACCGAAGAACGGAATAAATCTTCTCGCAAATAAGACAGCAATTCCTAAAAATAGAGGGAGAATTATTGTTCTATCCTTTTTATCAAAATGAAAAATGATCTGAAAAAGGAAAATCATACCAAAAAAGAGAAATAGTATCTTTACAAAGGTTGGTAGAGGTCTGACATTAGAAAAAAGAGGCAGCCATTCTCCGATCATAACAGTAAAATCCTTGTTAATAAATGAATTCAAATACTGTTCAATATTTCTAAAAGACGATGGATTAAGCAGTAAGGCAATTATGATAATGATTAATTCAAATATCCTGTTCTTATCAAATTTTTTTTCAAAAATAAGCTCTGAAATCAAAATAGAAAGGGGAAAAAATAAGAGAAGCAAGACACCCTGATGTAACTGATTCCAAACAAGTGTCGTAAAAAAAAGGTATATAAATCTCTTTTTACCGGACAATTTTGTGAATATGTAGTATGAAAATGTAAAAAAGAACAGGGAAAATATTTCAGGTTTTGCAAAGATACGGATAGAAATAAGTAGCAATATCAAAGGAAAAACCAAATAGTGAAGATTTAATTTTTTTCTAATAATATAAAAAATAAGAAATAAAACAAGTATTTTTAGTAAAAAGATGCCGATTGCTCCGGAAATTAAATAGATAATATAAAGAATTATATCGGATAAAAAAGATTGAAAATAGGGCTTGCCGGGTAATGCGAAAGAAAAAGGATCAAACTTTGGAAAACCATTTTGTAAAAAATATCTTCCATAATCAATATGCCACCAAAAATCCGGTGAAACGATCTTAAAAAAAGAAACAGAGAAAATAGTAAACATAGAAAAAATAAGATCCGAGTACTTTTTGAAAAAATTAACCATCTTTCTGCCAATAGATATCTTCATCCACTATTCTAAAAACATTTAATGTTTTTCCCTTTCCCTTAACATTAAGTTTATCATAGTAAACTACCATTCCATACGGAACAATGAGTTTATTTAAATCCGATTTAAATACAACATCGGGAATAAATGGAAGTATGATCTCATTTTCTCGTGCTTCCTTTTGTAGCCGCGCTGCAACATTAACAGGATCCCCGATCACTGAAACTTCTTTACTTTTATCGTCTAAGGAAGAAAATCCCATAAAAACATCTCCCATCCATATACCTGTGGAAACCCTCAGCGGGATCTTTAAATTTCTTCCTAATACCGTTATGTAAGTAGCAATCTTAAGACTGCTTGAAATTGCTTTAATAAGATATTGCTTGTTGTCAATATTATATTTATTTGAAAAGATCGCCCCGTAGAGAGCCATTATCCCATCGCCCAAGAATTTATCTATAACACCGTCATAAGAATAGATAACATCCGATGCATGCGCATAAAATTTGTTTAATATTTTAATAACCTTATCCTCACTTTGATTATTTATTGCTTTGTCCACCATTTTTGTGAATCCGCAAAGATCGACAAAGCTTATTATTACATTATCGCCATGGATAAAATCAACTATTTCAAATTTTTTTTTGTTATTCACTTTAAAAAGGAGAGGATCAGTCCGGTAAAATATAATTGATTCAGTTCTTCTTTTTTAATTTCTCTTTGAACGAATCTTCCGAGTATCCAAACAAAAAATTTATCCTTTCTTTTTAAAGGATACATTACAAGATATTCCTGTAAATTTAAGGATTTTACCGATCTATAAAGGGTAACAATATTTCCCTCATCCAATAAAGTCAGGGTTTTTTCATCTATCTCAGGGATCTTATCATAAAAAGAGGTAGAGATATCCGTCCTTCTTAATTTATTATTTTTACCAATCTCGGCAAGAAGAAAATTTTCAATATTGAAACGATAGACAATGTTTTTTAAATTTTTCCAGAATTTTTCACCATCATTAAATTGAAGATAGGGCGATAGCACCCTGTAAAAAATTTGAAGATAATCTTCGTGTTGCTCTGCTTCTTTTAAAAGGGTTACTCGGACACTATCTTTATCTACATAAGAAAAAAGATTGTATTTTCTTTGAAAAATATCCTCCTCACCTTCAAAATAGATAAAAACATTTTTTCCGATCTTCACCCTATCGGAGGGATGCAGTCGTTTAAGACGATACCTGATATTGTTAATAAAAAGCCCATTATGTGAATTATTATCAATGATATATAGATCGCCTTTATGATCAAAAAATGTTGTGTGAAGCTTTGAAACATAACTATCATTTATAGTAATATCATTATCAACCGCTCTTCCTATTGTTACTCCATTTTTTAATGGATAACAATTGCCTTCAAGTTTTCCGGATGTTGCATATATAAGTTTCATCTTATGCTCTCCATATATTTTTTTAGTTTTTTATCCATTTTAGTTCCTATAATTACATCTTCTAATCCAAATTCCTCATTATTCGGTTTATCGTGAAATCCGATCTGCCAAAATAATTTTCCGTCTTCAGGCAGGGTTAAGATCTTTATTTTATCTTTTGCTTTCGGTATTTCACCTTTTTTGATCTTATCAAGATGGTAGATGTATTTTATTTTTTTTATTTTATATTCTTTTATTTTATCATCTATTTCAGGATAATCGGTTATTAAAAATACCTGATCGTATTTTTTAATAAGTAGTTTCAATTCCTTCAAAGAATTTTCCAATGAAAGCAAATTGATATCGGCATAATAGTTCGGTAGGTTTGTATGTCCCGTAATAGAAATAAAAATAAATTTCTCCCCGTTTATATTTCTTTCGATATAGGGATGAAACAATCTCTTGCCATTCTTGGCAAGAAGAGTAAATGATGAAAAAAGAAGAGTGGAACCATCTATCTCCTGTGAATAAAATTTCGGAAGCTCTTTATAATCATACGCAGTTACAAAATAAGCGTCATAACCCATAAATTCCATCAATCTCAAGAGTTTCACTCTTCCTATCTGTAAAGAAGAGATGGAATTACCGCCATCAAAGATAAATGTTTCGTTAGATATATTCCTGATCTTATTGATCAGATAACTCCTTTCAAATATTCGTCCTCTCTTTACCTTACAGACGCAATGTTCAATAAATCCTCCTGTATTTCCGGTAAAAATTATAGAGTAATTATAGATTATTTTTTGTTTATTGCAATTTAAAAATGCAAAAATTAGAAAAATAAGAAGAAAAAATTTGTAAAATTTTAACATTTTGTTATAATATTATATAAATGTTTGCAAAAAAATTCAAGTCTTTATTGTTTTTTTTGTTTTTCTCCATTACTATCTTTATTCAAAGTGCTGTTATTGAGGAATCTCCCGATCAGATAAATCCATTTTTGGAATCACCGAAGACAGTATTGGTAGAAAAGAAAAAAAGACCGTTTTTAAAAAGAAAGAAATCATTTCTTCCCAAACCGGCATTCATACTTAAAGGCGGGAAAGGAGGGCTGCTTCCGGAACTTGAAATATCGGCGATCAAAAGTAATATCTCATTGAGTATCTTTAAAAATCTCTCTTTTTCCTTTTCAAATAAGGTTTATCCCAATGACCCGAATAGAGCAGCAACGTATCAGCCGAATTTAAATCAAAGTATGAAATTAAATCTGAAAGGAATAGTTGGTGACAGATTGAATATATTGATCAAATACGACGATACGCAAAAAACATTTAATATAGATCAAAATATTTCTTTAAAATATATCGGCAAGAAGGATGAGATATTGAGTTATTTGGAAGCGGGGAATATCAATCTTTCCCTTCCGAATACACAATTCGTTTCATACAATAAAAATTTCTTTGGAATAAAAGGAAAACTTATATTTGAAGATATTCCGATAATCCCAGGAAAATTACAATTATTTCCGATCATAGGTGTATCCGAAAATAAAACAATATCTGCGACCTATAGCGGAAATACATCAAATACAAAGAAAACCATATCCGACTGCGGATACGCAAAGAACAGTGTCTTTGTTCTTTATAGAAATGTACCGGAAGGAACTCATTCCAAATATGCTTATAACGATCTTATCAATAATTTTTTGGGTGACTACAAGGTTATAGGGAATTCCGAGGTTATCTATTATGACAACCGTATTGGCACAGATAATACCGAGGCAACGGTAGCAGCAGGACCCAAACAGGGAGAAACGCAGATATGGAATTTTGATCAGCTTTTGCGAGGAACGGATTATTATATAGATACGGTCAGTGGGCTGCTTTATTTGCAAAAAAGTATTAAGGACAACGGGCTCTTGATCGGAGCTTTTCAGGTCCAGAACAATACAACCGCTGAAATAATTGATATAGGAAATAATTTAACACCCTTTATTGATGATAATGATTCCGGTTTTTTTGATGATGATCCTGCTCCCGGTATGGATAATGATAATGATGGGGATACCCGCGAGGATACTATTGACGGAATTGACAATGACGGCGACGGGCAGATAGATGAAGACCCCGATGATATCTGGATCGATGGCGGTTCTGCTCAAACAGGAACCGATCCCTATCAAAGCGGATATATCTTTTTAAAGGCGGAGCAGAACCGTTATATGGGGAATGCCCTTGTAAATGTTTATAAAACAGGCATTACCGGAATATCTCCCGGTGATGTTACGGTCAATATAATAAATAAGAATGATCCTGATGGTGATAATGATCCGACGGTATTTACAACCTCTTCCGGAAAGAAAATATCGTATCTTGCTATATTCGGACTTGATATGGAGCCGATTGACGGGAGAATAGATATAAGATTTCTTGATACGGATAACGGCTATCTGATATTTTCGGATGCGACTCCTTTTGATCTTACGGATAACGATACTTCTTCAAGTAGTTATTTTGAGAAACTTAGACTTGAAAAGGGACTTGATGATACCGACATAAATGAAATTATAGAAAAATGTTCAAATAAATATATATACGCAGTAAATGATTCTTTAATCGATCCATTTAATATCTCTCAAACAAAGTTTGACATTTCATTGGAATATGCGGCACCGCAAAAAAGCTATAATCTTCATTGGGATATTAAAGAGGGTTCGGAGGTTGTCAAGGTGGACGGTATTATAACACGCCGCGGCACGGATTATACGATTGACTATAATACGGGAAATTTGACATTTATAAATGAAGAGATATTAAGAGGGAATGCAAAGGTGGAGATCGCTTATGAATATGTTCCTTTCGGGGTAACAGAACAAAAATATGTATTGGGAAATCGGTTTGAATGGAATGTAAGCAAGAATTTTTTCATCGGTTCCACTATAATAAGTGAAAGATTCTTAAAGAAACAGACCGAGATACCGCAACCGGGAAATGAGCCGGAAAGTAAATTTGTATTTGATGTTGACGGTTCTCTTAATATTACAAAGGACTTTCTGAAAAGGACACTATTTTCTCTTCCCATATTAAAAAAATCCGAACCTTACGATATCAAATTATCGGGTGAATACGCATATTCATACAACAACCCCAATACATATAAGAAGACCGCAATTGAAACAATGGAGGCAACAAAGACCACAGAAAGCCCGAGCACATCCTATAAATTATGGAATCTTTCATCAAAACCCGCCGTTCTTTCTTCTGCTGATACAAGGGCAAAGACAACTAAGATTCAATTTAAGGATATCGATGATTTTAATAATTTCGGTGAATTCGGATTTTATTCCTGTAAGGATGATGATAGTCATCCCTATACGCCATCGGAAGAGGAGGGTCTGCAGTCCGGTCATATTGAGGACTCCTTATTCTTTAAATTATCGAAAGGAAATAGCTGGGCTGGTATTCAAAATGTATTTTCCACGAATTTTATAGATATGTCACGGAAAACCTCACTTGATTTTTGGATTAAAAATCTAAAAAGCCTTCCGAAAAATGCAATTATTCACATCGATATCGGATTGATCTCGGAAGATAGTGACGGAGATATTTTTCTTGATACGGAGGATACGAACAGTAACGGTAGTTTAAATCTTGATGAGGACACGGGAATTACATTTGATTACGATACCGCTACAACATCTATATTGGGAAAGGATGACGGTAGTTTACAAAGTGAGGACCTTGATAAAGATGGACTTTTAGATACCGCCGAGAGATATTATACATATACATCGGATATCTTAAATTCTATTTCGGAAGGGGATGGATGGCAATTCGTTTCGATACCTCTAAATCTTGAAAATGATGAAAAGCAGGGAAATCCTTCCCCAAACAATGTCAAATATGTTAGAATATGGATTGAAAACTTGGCGGTCAACGATCTATACTTTAAGATACAAAATTTTTCACTGTCGGGAAATAATTGGGAAAAGGGGATCGTTGAAAATGGCATTGCTCCCGAATATCTCTCCATATCGGCAATATCAATGGATGACCCCAATTTCAGCCGATTTTTTGATAGCGATGAAAAGAGCGATAGAGAAGCACTATGTTTGGATTTTCTTATAGATGGAACAGCAGCAAACACAAAGACGGCATATACAAAATTAGTAAGCCAGCGAGGTATAAATATATCCAACTACAATAATGTGGAGATATCAACATTGGGGTATGAAATGCCGCAGGATACAGCAGTATATACACTTTATCTTAAGATGGGAATAGATGAGAACAACTATTGGAGGATACCGCTTTCAATAAAAAAAGGAGTTGATATTTCACAATGGGTTGTAAATAAGATGAATATAAAAAATATTGCTCAATACGAAAAGACAGGTAATCCCTCTCTATTAAATGTAAAATATCTATCGTTGGAGATAATAACCGGTAGTTCGATACAGGGAAAATTCTTTATAAACAATATTATCTTAACGGATCCGGATATTCTCAAAGATAGTGCATACAGAGCATCTATCTCAACTACCTTACCCGGGATTGGTCCAATTTCCGTTAATTATAGTAATGTCGGCGGACGGTTCAGTGCGCTCGGAAGTAGTAGGACAGGTTCAAATGTAAGGGGGTTCGCTTCAAGTTTAACCGTAAATACATTAAAATGGCTGCCCGTCAGTTTAGGATACACAAATACCACCTCTACATTAAGGGATATCCTTCAACTCTCTCAATCATCTTCAAATTATCAAACAAAAAATGAGAGTTTTAGAATGTCTACAAGTTTAAATTTAGGACGATATATATGGAAATATTTACCGTCCATTTCATATTCGTATTCAAATGGAACAAATGCGGGATACGCATTGGAAGATAATCACTCAGTAGAAAGATCAAAGAGTATAAATGAGGTTCATACCATTTCCTTGAAATTAACAAGGCTTCTTTTTTTATTGGAGAATCTTAATATAAGCAGTGGTAAAAATGTAAATTTAAGTAAATACAACAAACATTATGACTCGACAAAGGAAAACAGTTCAACGATCAGAAATAATATATCTCTCAATTTTAAAATTCGGTTTTTTAATATTCAAAATTCATTTCTATACAATAACAGTATCCTGAACGGATTTAAACAAAATGATGCCCTTACATACAATTTGTCAACGAATATATCTATCTTGAAATCGGTCATTGAACCGAGAATTTCTCTTAAGGCATCACTTGGCAGGCTCTATTATAAAGATACTCTTTCGGAAGATGTTGACGCTACCAATGTTAAATTCGGCACAACTGCTTCGATTACCAATAGATTATCATTGCGGTCGCTTTTACGAAATCTTCACCTCCTTTCACTGAATACGATCAACCTGAATGGATCTTATACAAAAACCAATTCATCCAATATTACAGCTTATGAAGGTATATTCCCTATTAAAAACAGTCTGGATATTCTTCGGAAAAAATTTGATAAGGAGATCTATGCCAATCTTACCGATCAACAGAAAATAAACATTTCCCTCAGCTATATCCCTATTAGCTTTATGAATTTTTCGGGATCGTATAATTATCTAATTATGGATACGGTCATATCGGGAACGGAGGTTGTCGATACAACACACACAATAAGCTCCAATCTTACCTTGACAAAACTTGATAAATTATTCAAATTCTTAAAAAAGACATCGCTTTTAATTGGTTTTCAATATTCTCTGAATGAAAAATCCGGATCGGATTATATTACAGAAACATATACTCCATCCCTTTCATTCCCGATAAATTTTTCACCAAAATTAAATCAGTCATTTCGTCTATCCTATTCTAAAAAGGTAAATACTCGCTTTGATATAGATAAAACCACTTCAAATACATTGACATTTTCTTCCAATTGGAATTATCGGTTGGATCTTAAATATGGAATAAAATTACCGTTTTTAAAGAACAAGATCAAGGCAAGTAGTCCTATAAACACAAAATTAGGAATTTCTTACTCAATATTAAGAAGTGATCAAATAAATACAACCGAATCCAATAGTTTGAATGTAAACGGAGGATTTGATTATAGATTTTCAAAGAACTTTGTTTTCAACTCAAATCTTTCATATTCCCTCTATAAGAATATAACGGAAAGAAGATTGGATTATAGAGAATTTAAGTTTACAATAGGGGGGAATATTGTTTTTTAATTTATATTTGAAGTTCTAATGTCTAAATCACAAAATCTTGGTGCACCTGATTCGTTTGCTCTTTTTTTTAAAAGAAAAAGCATAAGAAATTATGCGGATACTTTTGTTGAACGGGAAAAGATCATGAAGATAATGGAAGCGGTCAGATGGTCACCTTCTGCACAAAACTCTCAGCCATGGGAATTTCTCATCATAGATGATCAAGAACGAAAAAAAGATACCGTAGATCATTGCGGATTGAATACCAACCGTTCTATTCTTAATTCCGCACCTGTTTTGATCATTGGTCTTGCAAATTCTAAGTCAAGCGTCAAAATGCATGGAATAGATTACTATCTCATAGATTTTGCAATTGCAATGGAACACCTGATATTAGCAGCAGCAGCGTTGGATTTAGGTACCTGTTGGATGGCATGGTATAATGAGAAAAAATTAAAAAAATTTCTGAATATTCCGGAAAAAATGAGGATCGTTGCAATTTCACCACTTGGCTATCCAAAGAATAAAAAAACATTTTTGGATTTTGTTTCCTCAAAGATCGTGGCAAAAAGTGGAAAAAGAAAAAAAATAGAAAAATTTCTATTTTTTAATGAATATGGAAGAACCGATTAAATATTATTTAAAAAAATATGGAGTAATAACATCAAATATTACAAAAATCGCTACCGGCTATAAGTATTCGCTTGTTATGTTAAAAAACGGCAATATCGGTGTCTGTGCGAATCTATTAAGAAACATCAATGTAAGTATAAGAGATCTGATCCATCCCGATCTTGATAATATTGAACATAGAATAATTCTAAATGCCTATTTTAATGCACTTCTTAACTATTCACAAAACTATGATAAGAAGGTAGACATCTACAATGGGATAAATTTTGGGAAATATAAAAATATCGTTATGATAGGGCTTTTTAAGCCACTTTTAAAAAAGTTTAAAAATGATAATATAAATATCTCAATTTTTGATATGATGAAAAAAGACGGTGTTATACATATATCAAAAGAAAGTGAATATGTTGGACAAGCAGATGCAATTATTCTTTCCGGAACAACAATTTTTAATAAGACATTTATTAATATCACTGAAAATACAAATCCCGACTGTGAAGTATTTTTATTGGGACCCTCCGTTATTATGGATCAGGATATGTTCAAATACAGAAATATCAAAGGACTTTTCGGTTCAATATTCGGAAAATATGATCAGCGGGTCATCAAGGTAATCGAAGAAAATGGCGGCACACCGCAATTTTCCCCTTATGCACAAAAATGTGCCGAGATACACTAATAATCTAATTCTTTCTTGATCTTTTCTATAAGTTCACCTATTTCAAGTACTTTTTTATTTTCAGGAAGATCCAGTTTCTGTTTGTTTTCTTCCAATTCCTTTTTTGTTTTTGCCAATTTTACTTTAAATTCTTCTTTCTGTGCAACGGTATATGTTGAGGTGTCTGTTTTTGAAAGAGATTCCAATGCTTTTTCGGAACTTCCGATGATATATTTAATTCCCGTCAATCCTCCGAATTTTTGTTGTGTCATAAATAGTTCGTTGCCTATCTGACTATATTTTTCATAAGTCATATCAGTATTTTCTTTAATAATAGCATCAAGTTTTTTGCCTTTTACGCCGGCAAGTGTTGCTGCAACGGTCGGAACTTCAAAATTAATTTCATCACTTGAATACTTTTCATTTAATTTTTTTACATCGGTATAATATTTTTTTAACATTTCCTCTGTAAATTCGATCTTCTTTTTAGTTGCCGTTTTTGCAGTAACCTCAACCTGTTTTTTTACACTCTTAGCTGCTTCTACATACCTTTTTGCCGATTTAAGTTTGGAACAACCCATAAACAGAACCAGCAATGCCATAATAATTGCTACTTTTTTCATAGTAACCTCCGATTAATTTAGTTTAACTAATTTTCCATTTTTTGTCAAGTAGATTTTCACTTTTAATCGGATTCCTTTATCTTTACTGTCTTCATAGTTTTTAAAAAGATCATAGAATATCTTATTCTCATCCTTTGTTTCAAAAAAGGTATCTATCAATACCTTCGGATATTTTTTGATATGATCATTAAATTTCTCCAATGGAAAATTTCTTAATGCCTTTATACATCCGTAATAGATCAATGGCGAACTTTTCCTTTTTGCTTTTTTTAAGAGAAAGGGAAGTAATTTTATCTCTTTTGTCTTTCCAATAATATGGATCAGATTGATCCTCTTTCTTTCATTCGTTCTTTTATAATTATCTATAAATATCTCTTGGGAATAGATCTCACCATAATTTGAAAATGAGAGAATTGCACTGTAGCAAAGTTTGATATTATTATGAAAATCAATCAAATATTTCTTAAATTCAATATCTTTTTTCTTTCCCGCAAGATAGATCAGCGGTTTTAATTTATCAATATCTTTCTCCATTTTAAATTTATCAATAATAAAATCCCTTGCATCTTTTGAATGGACAAAGATATATTCAATTGCCCTCATATCAAGTGTGTCGATGTTTTTTGTGAATTTATTTTCATAGACCCATTTGAGTGCCGGTATTCCGATACTTACTAATTCCTGCCTTGCCTCTTTTACAATTTCTTTATTTTCCCCGACCTGCCATAAAGATGCGGTCTTAAAAAGTTCCTCAATATCGGTATCTGCTGATATCGACATACCAAAAATCAAAAAAAACAAAATAAAAAAAGGCAAGCAGTTTATAGCTTTTAATCTTTTCACTTTTCAATCCGTTTCATTATACTAAATTTTCAAATATTTTTCAAAAATTTTGAATTTAAAAAATGTAATATTTTTGAATTTTTTTGAATAAAATGGTAAAATAAAACTATGATAAAAATTGTGGGTGTTAATCCTATTTATTCAAGTGAAGAGATATTAGAAATAGATAAAGTAGGTATCACTTTAAAAAATACAGACAAAAAAGGTACCGATGCAACGATTATTCTTGTTATCAGAGAGAAAAACGGACAGGATGTATTAACACAGGATTTTGATTTATTTTTGGCTTCAAATAAGGTTAATGAATTTATTATTCCACTGGATATTCCCATCAATAGTAATTGGTCATGTGAAATCCGAATAATGATCCAGGTAAGTGGTAAGATCGTCGCCGAAAGTGAGTGGTATGATCTGATCCAGGGAGAGGAAACCGAAAAAGAGGAAGAAACAAAGCCATATACGAGTGAGTTTTTAAAAGAAGAAGATACCGAAACCGAACTGGCAGCAGATGTAACTCCGGAGAGCTCCGAAAAAGAAGATTCTAAAAAAAGTTTTGATGAGAAAGAGGATACCGAGGTTACAATTGTCGAGGATGAAAAAGAAAAAAAAATAACGTCATCATGGGGTATTTTGATTGAAGATGGTAAAAATGCAACTTTCGGGATAGAAGTAGAAAGTGATATAGTTCCGGAAGAGGAAGAAAAGATAGAGGATAGAGGCTCGAGGTTAGAGGTTAGTGAAGAAAAAGAAAAGAAAAAAGAGGATAGAGGCAATAAAAAGACAATGAATAGTGAAGAGTTAATAGTGAATAGTGAAGAGAAAAAAGAAAAAGAGGTTAAAAGCATGCCCAGCACCAAGATGGTGCAGGGTGAAAGGTTAACGGTTAGTAAAGAAAAAGAAAAGAAAACAGAGGATAAAGGCTCAAGGTTAGAGGTTAGTGAAGAAAAGAAAAGGAAAAAAAAGAAAATAGAAATCGCTGAGAAAGTTGAGGAGGAGTTTACACAAACAGAAGCAGAAATTATAGTCAAAGATGCAAGCGAGAATGTTGTTTCGGATTTGAAACAAGATCAACAAAAGATGTTCCGTCAAAAGAAAAAACGATTTCCGGTTCTATTGATATTGATCTCAATCGTTGTAATCGGTGCTGTTGGGTATTATTTTTTTATTGTAAAGGGAATTAAAATTCCATTTATCAACCGTGAAAAAACGGTCGATAAAACAAAAGAAACAGATATTAATGATCTACTTTCAACGGGAAAAGATGATCTACTGGTCATTGAAAAAAATTATATTGTTGAAACAGAAAAACTATCCGAAGATCAGCTTGGAAAGATAGAAAATCTTATAGAGAAATACAATGGAAATCTTTTAGAAGTTGATGGGGGTTATAAAATGACCTTTAATTTCAAAAAGAAGGATAATGCAAATGAATTAAAAACTTTATTAGAGGAAAAAGAAATAAAATGTACGATAAAGGAACAGTAATTTTTGGAGGATCAAATGTTAAGATTTGGACTTGTCGGATGTGGTAGAATCGGGATTAGACACGCCCGCTTATTGAAAGAAATTAAAAATGTTGAACTCACAGCTGTTTGTGACATCAATGAAAAAAAAGCGAAAGATTTTTCAGATAAGTTTAAAATTCCGTACTACACCGATTATATTAAGATGGTAAGAAGTGAAAAGATTGATGTAGTTAATATTTGTACACCCTCCGGATTACATTCTGAACACACAATCGATATTGCCCCTTTTGTAAACAATATTATTGTAGAAAAGCCGATTGCACTTACTGTTGCCGGTGCCGATAAAATGATAGAAGTATGCGATTTGAAAGGGACACGGCTTTTCGTTGTAAAACAAAACAGGTTCAATTTACCCATAATTAAGCTTCGCGAGGCGATAGATCAAGACCGTTTTGGAAGTATCTATCTTGTAACGGTACGAGTTCACTGGCGAAGAACACAGAAATACTATGATATGGATGATTGGCATGGAACATGGGCAATGGACGGCGGTGTTTTGACCAATCAGGCATCACATCATATAGATATGTTGCAATGGATACTGGGACCAATCAAAAGTGTATCTGCAATGACCGATACTTTTCTGCACAATATTGAGGTAGAAGATACCGGTGTTGCTATATTAAGAGCGAGATCGGGTGCGTTGGGAATTATTGAAGCAACTACCAATACATCACCTGAGGATCTTGAGGGATCAGTAAATGTTTACGGTTCAAATGGAACAGTGGAGATCGGCGGTTTTGCAATGAATAGGATCGTTACCTGGAAATTTGACAAAATGAGGGAAAGTGATAATGATGTAATTGAAAAATATTCGGAAAATCCGGCTGATGTATATGGTTTCGGTCATCATGCTTATCTGAAAAATGTAATTGAAAACATTGAAAATAATGGATCTCCTCTTATAGATGGAATTGAGGGTAGAAAAACAGTGAAGATCATTCAAGCAATATATGAATCCGCAGAAACCGGGAAACAAATAAATCTAAGTTTTGATTCTACAAAAAGTAAATTAGGGGAAAAAAAATGAAGGTTCCGCTTTTGGATCTAAAAAGACAATACAAATATATCAAAAATGATATTCTTCCTGATATTGGTGAATTAATGGAAAATCAAACCTTTATACTGGGTGATCAAGTCGGAAGATTTGAACAAGCTGTTGCTTCGTATTGTAATTGTGAGTATTGCATCGGAGTTGCTTCGGGAACGGATGCACTTATCCTTGCACTTGATGAAGCCGGTGTTAAAAATGGAGATGAGGTAATAACAACTCCATTTACCTTTTTTTCATCGGCAAGTTCAATAGCAAGGGTTGGAGCGACACCTGTCTTTGTAGATATAGATGAAAGAACATTTAATATTGACATAAATAAGATTCATAAAAAAATTACCGATAAAACAAAAGCAATTCTTCCCGTTCATATCTTTGGTCAGGCAGCGGATATGGATTTTATCCTTTCACTTGCGAAGGAATACAATCTGAAGGTAATTGAAGATGCAGCTCAAGCAATTGGGACGACATATAAGGGAAAGAAAGTAGGTAGTTTAGGAAATTTCGGCTGTCTCTCTTTTTTTCCATCAAAAAATTTAGGAGCTTTCGGCGACGGTGGAATGATCCTTACGAAAACACTTGGAGATTATGAAAGATTAAGAGCAATGCGAATGCATGGTGAAACGAAAAAATACCATCATAATTTTATCGGCTATAATTCACGACTTGATGCAATACAAGCACTTGTATTGAGTAAAAAACTTAAATACCTTAATAATTGGCATGAGATGAGACGAGAACATGCACATAGATACAATGAACTTTTTGAAAAAAAGGAGTTATTGGAATTTGTAACACCGCCTTATGAAACAACGGTAAGTTACCATATTTATAATCAATATACGATAAAAGCAAAAAAAAGAGATGAGCTAAAGCAATTTCTTGATGAAAATAATATTGGTAATGCAATTTACTATCCCTTACCATTGCATTTACAAAATTGTTTTGAATATCTTGGATACAAAAAGGGTGATCTGCCAATTGCTGAAATGGTTTCAAAAGAGGTCTTATCTTTGCCTGTTTTCCCCGAATTAACCGAAGAGGAACAGAACTTTGTTGTTGATAAGATAGAAGAATTTTATAAGGGAAAAATATGAAGTTTTTAGTAACAGGTGCCGCTGGATTTATCGGCTCATCGCTATGTTTGGAGCTTGAAAAAAGATTTCCGGATGTGAATATCTATGCCGTTGATAATTTTTGGTCGGGACATTTTAAGAATCTTAAAGGATTTAAGGGTATATTCCTTTCGTATGATATTTCATCAAAGGAGTTTTTTGAGTTTTTAAATTCAATGAAATTTGATGCCGTATTCGATATAGGTGCAATATCCGATACCACTGTTGAAGATCAATACAAAATGCTGGCGGTAAATACAAATAGTTTTCATAAGATGGTAGAATATGCTTTAAATAATCGCATTCCTTTGGTATACGCTTCATCTGCCTCTGTTTATGGTAAAAAGCCGGGACCGAATCATTTGGAAGACGGTGATTCGCCGGAAAATGCCTATGCTTTTTCAAAACTAATGATGGATAACTATACAAAAGAGGTTATAAAAAAATATCTCGATTTTCCAATTGTCGGTCTAAGATTCTTTAATGTTTATGGTGCAAAAGAAAGATACAAAGGTAAATTTGCGTCGATGATCTATCAACTTTGTGCCAAAATGTTAAAGGGAGAAAAAGTTAGATTATTCAAATATGGAAAGCAAAAGAGGGATTTCGTCTTTATAGAGGATGTTTTGGAGGGGATCATAAGTGCTTATCAGTCCGGTAAAAATGGAATCTATAATCTTGGTTCCGGAAGAGCAATTACCTTTAATAAGGTAGTAGAGATAATAAATAAATGCCTTGGTAGTAATCATCCGATAGAGTATTTTGATAATCCTTATAAATTTTATCAGGATCATACGGAAGCGGATCTAACGGAGTCAAAAAAAATCGGATATGAACCCAAATGGCAAATTGAAAACGGCATCAAAAAATTACTTACTTTATTAAAAAAAGATAGAGATCTATATGAGTGATATCAGAGTAAGATTTGCCCCAAGCCCGACAGGTTATCTTCATATCGGCGGTGCAAGGACCGCTTTGTTTAATTATTTGTTTGCCCGACATACCGGTGGGAAATATATATTAAGGATAGAGGACACGGATAAAAAGAGATCTACCAAAGAATCGGTAAACAATTTGATAAGCAGCTTAAAATGGCTGGGACTTGATTGGGACGAAGGTCCCGGTATTGATGGTCCCTTTGCACCATATTTTCAAACGGAAAGATTTGGTATATACAATGAGTATATTGAGAAGCTCTTAATGAATGGATCGGCATATAAGTGTTTTTGTACGGAAGATGAATTAAAAACAGAGAGGGATCGGCAACTCAAAGCTCACTTGCCTGTAAAATATTCAGGGAAATGCAAGAATTTGACAAAAGAAGAGATTGGAAAATATGAAGATGAAGGTAGATCCTTTGTGATTAGATTTAAGGTACCGGAAAATAGAAAGATCAAATTTTGCGATATAGTACACAAAGAGACGGAATTTAATTCAAATATATTGAGTGATTTTGTTATAAAAAGAGCAGACGGTTATCCTACTTACAATTTTACCGTCGTTATAGATGATGCGAAGATGCGGATCACCCATGTTCTGAGAGGAGATGATCATCTTTCAAATACACCGAAACAGATACTACTTTATGAAGCATTGGATTTTCCAATTCCGCAATTCGGCCATCTTTCTATGATACTTGGTAAGGATGGTTCGCGATTGTCAAAAAGACATGGTGCCACATCGGTAGAAGAATTTCAAAAGCAAGGATACCTTTCCGAAGCACTTATTAATTTCCTTGCCTTACTTGGTTGGTCCCCGCCTGAAAAGAATGGAAAAACCCGGGAATTTATGACAAAAGAAGAACTTATCAGGTATTTTGATATTAATAGTGTCTCAAAAACTTCCGCAATAATGAATATAGAAAAATTAAAATGGATGAATGGATGCTATATTAGAAATTTAGATACTCAAAAAATGATGGAATATTTTCCGAACCTAAAAAGTGATCCCTTTTTTCAAGGGGATGAAAAAAGGGCAATTAATTATATCAAGGCATCAAGGAGTTATTACGATACATTGAACGATGCCGTTGTTTATTTGGATAACTTTAAGAAATGGTCATTAAATACGGATATATTAAAAGATTTCAAAAATCCGGAATATATAGAACTTATTTCAAATCTTGTCGATATGTTAAAAAAAACATCGGTCATTAACCCCGATATGGTCGGAAATATATTTAAAGAAGTTTCGCAGAAAACAGGTTTAAAGGGCAAAAATCTTTATCATCCTATAAGATTTATCCTATCGGGAAAAATAGAAGGTCCGGAACTTCAGCATTTTTTCACGGTAGTTCCCAAAGAAGAAATTATATTAAGATTAAAAAAGGGTCTTGAATTTTTAAGGAAGAAATGATGCAAAAGGTTATAGGAAGAAACGCAGTTTTGGAATCATTAAGAAGTAATGAAAGAGAGTTCATACGATTGTATATAAGAGAACATACATTTGGTGAGAAAGTACAGGAAATAATGGATATGGCGGCATCAAAGAATGTTCCGACTGAATTCGTTTCACAAAAACGATTTGATTCTCATTATAATCCGAGATCGCAAGGTGTTGTTTTAGTCGTTGGAAAGCGAGTATTTTTTCCCGTATTGGAGATGATAAAAAATGCACGATCCAATCATGAACCCCCATTTATCTTACTTTTAGATAGAATTCAAGATGTTCATAATCTTGGATCTATTATAAGAACTGCTGCTGCTATGGGTGTTCACGGAATAGTTATTCCAAGGCACAATTCCGCTCAGATCACATCAGATGTGGAAAGAATATCGGAAGGAATGATTAACAGATTGATGATATGTGAATCCTCAAACCTGAAAAATGAGATCAAGGTATTAAAAGAAAAGGATGTTGAAATTGTCGGGCTGAAGATGGATGGGAAAGAGGATCTAAGGGATTTTTCTATCGATGAAAACGGGATTGCCTTGATACTTGGCAATGAAGCGGAAGGAATAAGGCATGGGCTTTTAAATGAATGTGATACAACTCTTAAAATTCCTATGTCGGAAGGCGTTGAATCGCTAAATGTTGCGGTTTCATTCGGCATAGCGGTATTTAAGATAAAATTTTTAAATAGGGGGTAAAAAATGTTTGGAATGACTTCACCATCTAAAATAAATGATGAGATAATTATTAAAGCTGTGGATGACTATAATTTTGTTATAATGCAATTTATCATTCCTCTGATCGCCGGTATTGGATTTATTCTAAGTATTTTGGATATTTTCTTTTATAAGTTTATGAATTTTCCCGATATGTTTATAATTGTCTCACATTGGTTTCTTTTTTTACCATTTATTATTATGACCTTTTTAGTACAAAAGAGAAAACATACATATCTTTTTACATTTCTTTCGCTCTTTTTTGCGATGTTTGCAGTATTTACAGCACTTATATATGATCTTGCCGCATTCGGTCATATTGTGGTATATGCTTATGGAAGTATGGCTCTTTTTATGATATATGTTTATCGTCCGAGAGATCTTATAAAATTGATATTGTTTTTTACCGTGATTTTTGCTATTATATTATCTGTATTTTGCAAGAGGGATGTTCCCGGATTATTGCGGTCGGATATAATCAATGCAGTATTTATTTTTATTCTTTCGTTGATGCTTTCAATGGGAAAATTTCATCATTTGATGAGTAATATTATCAGTAATGAAACAATTGAGAAAAAAAATAAGGAAATTGAAATAAAAAATAAGATGCTCAATGAAACTCTTTCCAAGGTAAAAAACATAGATAGAGAAAAGGATACATTTATAGCAAATATTTCACATGAGTTAAAAACACCTATAGCGGTTATCAGCGGGTATATATCAATATTTAAAAGGAAAAATATTTTTAAAGGAGAAGACAAAACACGGTTTGAATCAATGGATAGGAATGTTAAACGCCTTTTGAACACAGTGAATGAACTATTGGATATTGTCGGGCTTGAAAGTGGTGAAAAACCGTTTGAGATGAAAAATATAAGCATAAAAACATTTTTTAAAGAAATCGCCGATGATTATAAGGAATTAATGGAAGAAAAGGGAATTAATTTTTCAACTGAGATAAAAAAGGCATCAACAATTATTGGAGATAAGAAGGAATTAAGGGTAGCACTCGATAATATTATTACGAATGCTTATAAATTTACTTCAAAGAGCGGAAAGATAAATATTACAGCGGAACAAATTAATGATAAAGTTAAAATAAGTATTAGTGATTCAGGTACCGGAATTTCTTCGGAATCAATAAGCCATGTTTTCGAAAAATTTTATCAATCATCAAGCGGTACAAAGAGAAAATTCGGGGGAATTGGTTTGGGATTAACCATTGCAAAAGGAATAATTGAGAAACATAATAGTAAATTGGAACTGGTGAGTGAGGAAGGCAAAGGCACCACTTTTTATTTTACAATAGGAAGTTAATAGGAAAAGAAGAAAAATGTAGGGGTCGTTCGTGAACGACCCATTTAAAGTTTGGAGTTTGGGGTTTGAGGTTAATAAGAAAAACAATATTAAATTCCGTACCCCCACAAAAGAGGGACATTACCGAATACAATTGATAATGGACAATGGACAATTGACAATGAAAAAAAAGACAAATACAAACTCCGAAAACAGGCGGGACGTACCTCGGATGTTCAGGTGCGT
>JAUXGM010000161.1 GCA_030622125.1 bacterium
TATGTCTATGCCGGATGAATTACTTCCGAAATATATTACCCTTCTTTCTAATAAAAGCAACGAAAAAAAGATGGAAATATTAAAATCCCTTGAAAAGAAAGCTGCCAATCCCAGGGACATAAAAATGGATTTTGCATTAGAAATGGTAGAATATCTCTATTCGGAGGAGGTTGCAAAAAAGACAAAGAATCATTTCATTCAGCAATTCGTAAAAAGAGATATTCCGGATAATATTCAGGAAGTAGGAATTAAAAAGGGAAATGTGATGGATATTGTTCATACAATTATTCCCGAATTTTCAAAAGGGGAGATAAAAAGATTACTCAAACAGGGTGGTATCAAATTTAATGATGACAAGATTACGGATCCGAATTTTGAGATCGAAGGAAGCGGAATACTTAGGATCGGTAAGAAAAAGATATTTAAAATAATTTTATGAGAGGCAGCGATGGAAAAATTTAGCTATTTCAAAAAATTAATAACGGATGACGATATTAAATTTATTGACATTAAGGTTGTAAATTTTATCGGTCTTTTGAAACATTTCACCTATCCGATAAGCAAATTTGACAAGAATTTATTTATTGACGGTGTTGGTGCCGATGGCTCATCTATCGGCGGATATGCGGTTATTGAAAGAAGTGATATTAGGATCATACCCGATATTGAAACAGGTTTCATAGACCCCTTTTTCCCTGAAAAAACCATCTCATTTTTAGGTAATATAAAATATGCTTCAAGTGACGAGGATTTTCCGCTCTGTCCGAGAGCTACCGCCGCCCGATCTGAGAATGTCTTAAAAAAATTAGGGATCGGCGATCAATCATTGTGGATCCCGGAATTGGAATTTTTTCTTTTTGACGGTTATAGCTATAGTTTGGAACCAATGTCAACTTATGTTGAATTTATTTCGAATGAAGCAAATACCGCTGAGAATTTCGGCTATAAATTAAATAACAAACGGGGCTACGCTTCAATTCCACCGTATGATAAGTCCATTGAATTCAGAACGGAACTAAGTAAGATTGCAGAGGGACTTGACATAGGCATAAAGGTTCATCATCACGAATGCGGTGTCCCGGGACAGTTGGAGTTTGAACTTGATACAAAACCGCTTTTAAAAAGTGCGGATGATATCCTGACTATGAAGTACCTAATTAAAAATCTTGCCGTAAAGTACAACAAGATCGCTACATTTATGCCAAAACCGATGCACGGTATATCGGGAAGCGGAATGCATTTACATCAATTTATAAAAAAAGAGAATAAAAATATCTTTGACGGAAATGTAATATCAGATCTTTCCAATGAAGGGCTTTACTACATCGGTGGAATATTAAAATATGCAAGGGAATTAACCGCTATTACAAATGCCTCTACGAATTCATACAGACGGCTTATACCCGGTTTTGAGGCACCAACGGTGATCTGCTATTCCAATTCAAATAGAACAAGCGCCCTTAGGATACCCGGCTATATCAAAGATCCTTCAATGAGAAGAATAGAATACCGCCCCCCCGATGCAACGGGGAATCCTTATTTTACACTTTCAGCACTACTTGCAGCAGGAATGGAGGGTATAACAGATAAGATCGATCCCGGAAAACCGGCTACGGGAAATTTGGAAAATGCAAAAAGAAAATTTAAAAAATTGCCGAAAAATTTACCTATGGCATTGGATTTTTTGAAAAAGGATCATACCTTCCTTACAAAAAATGGAATATTTAAAGAGGAAGCAATTAAACACTGGATAGAACTGAAAGAGAAAGAGGCAGCCTCCGTAAGCATCTATCCCAATCCAAAGGAAATAGAACTTTACTTTAATTTTTAAAAAGGGAGGCAGTGATGCTGATTAACGAAGAATATTGGCAAAAATATTGGAAAGAAAATAAGATATTCAAAACCGATGAATCAAAAAAGAAATTCTATATATTGGAAATGTTCCCCTATCCATCGGGAGATCTTCATATCGGGCATTTAAGAAATTATGTTATAGGCGATGTCTATGCAAGATATTATAAGATGAATGGATATTCCGTTTTACACCCTATGGGATGGGACGCATTCGGACTTCCGGCGGAAAATGCTGCGATAAAAAAGAAAATTTCACCGGAGAACTGGACACTTTCAAATATTTCAATATCAAAAAATACCTTTAATATGATGGGTATCTCTTATGATTGGGATAGAGAGGTTACAACCTGTTTCCCAGACTACTATAAATGGACCCAATGGCTTTTTATCAAACTCTATGAAAAAGGACTGGCATATAGAAAACCATCGTATGTTAATTGGTGTCCTTCCTGTAAAACGGTTCTTGCAAATGAACAGGTGGAGAATGGATGCTGCTACAGATGCGGTAGTATAGTTACGAAGAAAAAGCTTGTTCAATGGTATTTTAAGATCACCGATTATGCAGAGCGACTTTTGAACGATATTGACAAACTTGAGAAATGGCCTGAAAAAGTAAGAACAATGCAGAAAAACTGGATCGGCAGATCAACGGGTATTACGGTAAAATTCCCACTTTATGATGATCCCGATAAATTCATCGAGGTTTATACAACAAGGGCAGACACACTTTTCGGCGTAACATTTATGGCATTGGCTCCTGAAAGTCAGATAGTCGAGACATTAAAAATTCCCGAAAGCGAGCAACAAAAAGTCAACGAATATATAAAAAAAGCACTTGTAAAAAGTGATATGGAAAGAACCGGAACAAAATCGGAAAAAGACGGTGTCTTTACAGGTGTTTATGTAAAAAATCCGTTAACGGGAGAAAAGGTTGAGATATTTGTTGCCGATTATGTCCTTGCATCCTATGGAACAGGAGCTGTAATGGGTGTTCCCGCACATGATACAAGGGATTTTGCTTTTTCAAAAAAGTATAATATACCGATCAAGGTAGTTATAAAACCAAAAGAAGAGGATATTGATGTCGATACAATGACCGATGCTTATATAGACCCGGGAATTATGATCAATTCCGATATCTTCAATGGAATGGATTCAAATCTTGCAAAGGATAAGATAATGGATCATCTTGAAGAAAGGATTCTTGGTAAAAAAACGGTAAACTTCAGATTAAGAGATTGGCTCATATCAAGACAGCGATATTGGGGGGCACCTATCCCGATGGTCCATTGTCCAAAATGCGGTATTGTTCCCGAAAAAATTGAAAATTTACCTGTTCTATTGCCGGAACCAAACAAGATTGATCATGCTCCAAAAGACAAATCACCGCTTGCATCCTCCGATGAATTTGTAGAGACGATCTGTCCTATATGCGGTTCATCCGCTAAAAGAGATACGGATACAATAGATACATTTGTTGATTCCTCATGGTATTTTCTAAGATATACCGATGCAAAAAACGAAAACTTACCATTTTCAAGAGAAAAAACCAATTTCTGGATGCCTGTCGATCTTTATGTCGGTGGTGTGGAACATGCCATACTTCATCTTCTATTTTCAAGATTTATAACAAAATTCCTTTACGATGAGGATTATATTGGAAGTGATGAACCGTTTACGGAATTATTCACACAGGGGATGGTATTAAATAGGATAAATGGAAATTTGGAGGTAATGTCGAAATCAAAAGGCAATGCTGTTGCCGTCGGACCTTTTGTAGAAAAGGAAGGAGCCGATATTGCAAGAGCAACTATACTTTTTTTATCACCACCGGAAAAGGAATTGGAATGGGACCAAAAAGGTGTTGAAGGCATCAAAAAATTTCTAAAAAGAATTGCATCTCTCTTTGAAAATGTAAAAGAGGGAGAAAACAATGATCCAAGCCTTGAATATGAGATCAATTTCCTTATTAAAAGGGTTCAACAGGATATATTAAGATTTCATCTGAATACTGCTATATCCGCTATGATGGAGTTTATTAATTTTGTGAATTCAAAGAACCGAAATAAAAATTACAATTTACCGATTGAGGTAAAGGAAAAATTTTTAACGGTCATTGCACCTTTTGTTCCGCACATAGCAGAAGAACTATGGCACAAAATTGGAAATGAAAATTCTATATTTTTAGAAAAATGGATCTCTTATGATGAGGCAAAATTGATAAAAAATAAAATCGAGATACCGGTACAGGTGAATGGAAAATTACGAGCTGTCGTCACGGTTGATAGGGATGTGCAAAGGGATGAAATTGAAAAGATCGTATTGAATCACCCCAAGATCAAAGGTTATATTGGGAATAAGGAGATACGAAAATTTATCTATGTCCCGGGAAAAGTGGTTAATGTGATATACAGAGGTTAGAGGCTAGAGGTTAGAGGATGGTGAAGAGAAAAAAGAACAATAAAACAGAGGTTGGAGGCATGCCCAGCACCAAGATGGTGCGGGGTGAAAGGTTAGAGGATAGTGAAAAACAATATTAAATTCCGTTCCAAACAAAAGAGGGACATTACCTCATCAAACGGATTTTTTTTGTTGAGGTGTGTCCCGGATTCTTCATTAGATAACGATAGACCACCCGAAAACAGTATAGCCAAAGAAAATGAAGGAAAAAGAAATAGAGATTATCACGCCTTTGCTATCGCAAAGTCTCATAATGACATAAAAGAAGGACATTCTTCTGAAGTAAATATATCCCGAA
>JAUXGM010000118.1 GCA_030622125.1 bacterium
AGAGATTTTTTTTGTTGAGATGTGTCCCGGATTCATTTCATTATTCGAAATCTTTTTAATTATTAGAAAATTAATTTTCTACTAAGAGAATCCAGTTGCCTGTCTGCGTGCTGTCGCACAGCACAGGCAGGTAATCTCCGAAAACAAAAAAAACATTAGCATCGGCGTCAAACAGGGAACGTACCAAAAAAGTTCAAGGTTCAAAAGTTCAAAAGTTTAAGGTTAAAAGCGAATACAACGAAAACGAGCGGGACATTCCTCGTAACGAAGTGGAGAAGAGTGTCCCAAGAATGCGTCCCGAGGCGGCCAAGGAAATCCAGTTGCAAATTCCGTAAACATCATCATTACAATATTTAATTCCGTTAAATCTGTGGTTAAGAAAATCTTATTTCGCAAAAAACTAAGTGTCCAAAAATATTGAAGTTTTATAAAAAATATGGTAGAATGAAATTATGGATGAAAACGATTCTCTAAGAAATGTTATTTTTAGTTTGATAGAGAAGAAAATATTTACGAATATCGATCTTGGACTTCCCTTTTATATTTTTATTATGGATGTAAACGGGAATGAATTTATACCCATTCAGTATAAAGAGTGTAGTGAAGCATTGAGCTCGGTTAAATATGAGAAATGTACGACATTTTGGAAAAAACAAATTGAATTTGCCAGGATGCTTGATGATGTTGTGTTTTCTAAATGTTACGGTGGCTTTGGAACAATGCTTATCCCTATCAAAATAAATAATAAATTAGTAGGTATCATTGGGGGATGTATTCCCAAACAAGATATTCCAAAGCGGGCGATCGAGAAGTCCATCGCTCTTTTCAAAGGAATATCTCGCATTATAGAACTTATGGGGAATCGCGATTTTTTTTCTAATAAAATGATAAACCATTTATCTACTTTTATTCAGGAAGTACATAAAGGATATTCAATTGAAGATCCGGAAAGTATCTTTTCCTCCCCTGTCAAAACAGTACAGAAGATATTAGTGGAATTTACTGCACTCCTACAAAATGTACGTACCTATCTTTTTTTAGGGACTAACGAAAAAAACAAGTTTCTTTTTATTACATCCGATACTTTTAAGGTCATTACCGGATCGGATGGAATTAACTATTTTTTAAATGGAATAAGGACGGGGGATACCATTGAAGCTTCGAATCCACTTTTTAATATTTTCAACACAGGTGGAAGCTTGTATCCTATTGTAGCACAAGGGAATAATATTGGTTATTTTTTCATTGAAAAGAACGAAGCGGTAGAAAAAACCGATATTATAAAAAAATATCTTGAACTTCTACTTTTAACTTTTTCATCAATATATTCTAACTCTCTACTCTTTGATAAGATAAATAAAAGGGGAAAACAGATATACGACCAGGAAATTATAAATTTTTATAAGCTTGAAAAACTTGTTTATTACGAGCAATTTTTATTTCAAGATAGGATAAAGAAGAATATAGATAACCTGCTTGGCGAAAATTATACCATATATATTAAAGACAATATTGATGAACGAGATTTTGTTTGCCGACTCTATCTCTCTTCTAATGAAAATAGGGAAACATATAAAAAAATAGATCAATTGAAAAAGAATAAAAAATATAGAGAATACAATGAGATACTTTTTGTAAACTCGGAAAAAGAATTAAATAATAAAACCCTTGACATTCTTTATGACCTCGTTTTTTCGGATGTAATCTTTGAAAACAGCAAAAATATTTATCATTCCTACATCTATACGATACTCAACGGGATGGAATTTAAGGATCCCTTTAAAACAGGTAAATATAATCGTATAATCAGTACGGCGGAACTAATTGCCGGAAGTATAAATTTGACAAATGAAGAGATCGAAAAAATGCGGTTTGCGATCTACTTTATGGACATTGGAATGATCGGTGTTTCCGATAGCATTCTCGAAAGTAAAGAAAAGATATCTAAAAGCGACCTAAACAAAATTAAACGACATTCTCTTATTT
Organism: bacterium; assembly: GCA_030622125.1. Lineage (GTDB taxonomy): Bacteria > AUK180 > AUK180 > AUK180 > AUK180 > JAUXGM01. Next base: position 1,987 of record JAUXGM010000118.1, read on the forward strand.
CGAAATCGTTATTAGAGGATTTCCCATACTTTAATGAGGAAGTAATTAAAATTATTGAATCGCATCACGAAAATTGGGATGGAAGTGGTTCCCCGAATGGATTAAAAGGAAAGGCAATTCCTCTACTTTCAAGGATCATTCGCATTGCCGAAACTTATGTTTCTTTAACACACAACAGAAAATTTAGAAAAGCGATGGATAAAACCGTTGCACTGACGGTCATAAAAAAAGAAAGCGGTGAATTATTTGACCCGGAATTGGCAAAAAAATTTATTGAATTGATAGAAAATGAATCTTGAACCGCTTTTTTCTTTTTTTATTGGATTGGCAGCGTTTATGACCATCAGTTACCTTTCTTTACAATTAAATAAAAAGGTAAAAAAAAATTGGAATGAACGGATTAGAAATCTTTTTCACAAGGGTTTATTTTTATTTTCATTTATTGCAGCTTTTTTTGTCTTAAAAATATTCGGTGTCGAATTATCTTACTGGACAATAATTATCGGATGGGGCATATTTAATTTTATTATTTCATACACAAAAATGAAAAAATGGATAAGATTGCTTCTCTATACACTTTCCTTTCTGATAATATGGAGATTTTCCGGACTCAAGATAACATATATCAAAAATGATCAACTTTTTACTCTCAGTCCCATTATATCGGTCTTTTATTTTCTTGTGGTTACATATCTTTTTTCTTACCTAAGTGATCTTAAAGGTTTTGCAAACGGGATTTTTTTTATCCTTACATTATCAATATTTATTGGAGTCAAATTTTTTGCTCGGGTTGGAATTGAGGAGCTTGATCTTATCGCTTTTTTAATTGCAATTTCATTCGGTATATTTATATTTGAACTTGCAATACCTCACTATAAAATTGAAAGGGCAGAAGGTAGATTTTATGGTTTCCTGATCGCTCTTTTTTCCGTTTACTCAAATACAAACGCTCTTTTTTTTGAAACTATCCTCCTGCCGCTTTTTGTTCTTTTCGGACTTATTTTAATTTATCTTTTATCTTTTTATCCGAATTTTAAGAAAGGAAGAAAGAAAGATTATATAATTCAGTATCCTAAATATGATATATTCATATTTGTTTATCTTGTGCTTTTTAGTGTCTGCCTTATTGGAATATTTTTTAAGGAGATCGGAAGTTCACATTTAATAACCATCTTATCGGTTATTGTTTTTTTGGTTCTTGAATTCTATTTTTTTCTACAATTTTTGGAAAAGAAAAAAAATCCCGTAAAAAAGGACTTAAAAAAAATTGATCTTTTTGGTATCAAGGTCAATAATAATACATTTAATGAAACCGCTGAATTAATAGAAAATGCGATTCTCAATGAAAAAAAATTATTTATTGTAACCTTAAATCCTGTTATGGTAATGAACAGTTTTGAAAATAAAAATCTATTAAGTGCTTATCGTAATGCGGACCTGATACTTCCCGATGGAATTGGAATTGTCTGGGCTTCATATTTCCTGGGAACTCCCTTAAAACAACGGGTAACCGGAATAGAGATCGCTGCAAACATATTAAATAATCCCGTCAAACCGAATATGAAGGTTCTACTTTTCGGTGCAAAAAAAGGTATTGCAAAGCGAATTCAAAAAGAGTTCATACAGAAATACCCTGCTCTTGATATTGAAATATTGGATGGTTATAGTAATTATAGAGAAAGGGAAAACTTGCGGATAAGGGTAAGGAATAATTCTTATGATCTTATCCTTGTTGCTCTCGGATCACCTGCACAGGAATTATGGATAAACAAGGAATACAATAACAAATTTACGGAAAAAGGGATCTTTATCGGCGTCGGCGGGAGTTTTGATGTTCTATCGGGATTAAAAAAACGGGTTGCGGACAAATGGAAAAAAAAAGGATTAGAATGGTTCTTTAGAATAATTTCAGAACCACAAAAACGATTAAATCAAATATTTCACCTTTTCAATTTTGCTCTCAAGGTTTTTATCGAACGACTGGAGTAATGGAAAGAAGTGTCCCTATCTTTCTTTTCTTTCAACCCGTTCACCCAGCCCATTTTTATCTGATTACGGCAATTTTACCTTTTTTTTGCTCACCATTTTCATTTGTAATTACAAATATGTAAACCCCGGAAACTATTTTTTTATTATTATCATTTATCACCTGCCATTCATATTCAGGTAGATCACTTTTTGCTTCAAAAACAAGCTCGCCTCTTATACTGTAAACCCTTATGGTGCAATTTATGGTTAAATTATTAAATTTAACACTATCCCCCTTACAAGGATTAGGATAAGCAGTTGAATTATCAAGGTTTTTATGCCAAGTTTTTTCACCGATAAAATCTTGTGTTTCATTACCATCTAAATCCGGAAAAGTGGCATTTTCAGGCGTAAATTTATAATGTTTTTTAGAAGGAGTTATGATATAAGTTACACCGTCACTTAAATTATTAAATGAATAATTTCCATTTTTATCTGTAATGGTAGATGCTGTTGAATCACCTGAAAGACTAACAGTAACCTTATAAATAGGCTTTGTCATATCAGTTATAGTACCGCTAATACTCCAGATTTTTAATCTACCGACAAAATCCGCATTGTAAACATTACTGCTTAAATCACTATAAGTTCTTTTTACCGGAATAAATGAATAATGCTCTTTTGAGGGTTCTATAACATAAGTAGAACCTGCAATCAGATCACTAAATACATATTCACCGGATGAATTTGTAGTGGTGGTATCATTATTTGTTCCATCTTTTATAAGTGATACAATTACACCTTCCAAGGGATTACCATCTTCGGTTATGTTACCTGTAATAAAGCATGTATTAAGATTACCTAAATAATTTGCTTCTTCATCTTTACTCAGGTTCGTATAAGTCCATTCAACAGGAATAAATGTCCAATGATTTTTTATAGGTTTAACCACATAATTTGAACCGGCATCCAAATCGTAAAATGAATAATTACCGGAGGTATCTGAAGTGGTTGAAATTAAAGGTGTCCCATCTTTTATAATTGAAACCGTAACATCCGGAATCGGATTAACACCATCTGTAATGGTTCCACTGATATTATATACCACTTTATATTTCCTTGTCCAGATATTAATATCCTGTCCTAAATCGCTTCTATTTTCAATTCCTGTAACATATACATTACCGGAACTATCTACAGCGATACCATAACCAACATCATCACCATTATTAGGCGAATTATAAGTTCTTGTCCATATCTCATTACCATTAGTGTCATATTTACTCGTCCAGATATTATAGTATTGTCCTAAATCTCCTCTGTCTTCATATCCGATAACATATACATTACCGGCACTATCTACAGCGATACCATTACCACAATCAAAACTATTATTAGGCGAATTGTAAGTAGATGTCCAGATCTCATAACCATTAGAGTCATATTTCCTTGTCCAGATATTCCAACCCTGTCCCAAATCACTCCTAAGTTCAGTTCCTGTAACATATACATTGCCCATATTATCTACCGCGATATCTTCTCCATCATCTTCACTACTATTAGGCGAATTATATGTAGAAGTCCATATCTCAAATCCATTAGAGTCATATTTTCTTGTCCAGATATTCCAACTCTGTCCCAAATCACTCCTATTTTCAGTTCCTATAACATATACATTACCGGAACTATCTACTGCAATACCCTTACCATATTCATCACCATTATTAGGAGAATTATATGTAGAAGTCCAAATCTCAAAACCATTAGAGTCATATTTCCTTGTCCAGATATTATTCCTCTGTCCCAAATCGTCTCTATATTCATCTCCGATAACATATACATTACCGGCATTATCTACGGCAATACCATGACCAAAATCACTACCATTATTAGGCGAATTATATGTAGAAGTCCATATCTCAAATCCATTAGTGTCATATTTCCTTGTCCAGATATTCCAACCCTGTCCTAAATCATTTCTGCCTTCAGCTCCTGTAACATATACATTACCGGAACTATCTACAGCGATACCATAACCAACATCATCACCATTATTAGGAGAATTATATGTAGAAGTCCAAATCTCAAAACCATTAGAGTCATATTTCCTTGTCCAGATATTAAAACTCTGTCCCAAATCGTCTCTATATTCATATCCGATAACATATACATTACCGGCGCTATCTACTGCAATACCACGACCTTCATCCCAACTATTATTAGGTGAATTATACGTAGATGTCCAATCAACTACCACACTATCGCCAAAAACCAAATTAGATAGAAAAAACAAAAGCCCAATAAAAACAAATAGACACTTAAAATAATTTCTTCTCATCACAACCTCCTATAATAAGTCACCAGTCACCAGACACCTGTTAAAGACTTCTATAAAAATTCCATAACAAATTACCAACTTCCTGTCTTAAATTTTGAAGTTTCTTATGAATTTTCTCGTTAAAATATTCCAATCTTAATGAAAAATCTATTAAATATTCTGTTTCTGCAAGTGAGCCTAATGCGATATTTACAAATTGTCTTAACTCTTTTTTCCCTTGTCTGCCACACCCTTCTACAATATTTGTAGGAACTGATAAAGCTGCTTTTCGTTTTCCACCTTTAACCTTTGAACCTTTCAACTTTTGAACCTTTTTTTGTTTTCCATTATTCATCTGCTTTTTGCCATACAATTAATTTCTTATATCCTTTCTTTTCTTTCATTCAGTCTTTTTCCTCTTCAAATTGGTGTCTGGTGACCTTGTATTCTCATTTCGTACCTTTTTTATATTATAATCCAAATTTCATTTTTTGTCAACAAATTTTTATACTTCCTTTCTGTTCCAATGCCTGTAAATTTAGGGACGGTGTTTCGATTATGCCGATTACAAATTGTTTACTCCGA
>JAUXGM010000192.1 GCA_030622125.1 bacterium
AAAACAAGCGGGACATTCGTTGCTTGCATCGTGTGTCCCAAGACTGTGTCCCGGACTCTTCCTTAGATAACAATAGACCACCCGAGAACAATATAGACAAGGCAATAAGGAAATAAGAGAATAAGGGAATAAGTAAAACAATATTAAATTCAGAAAACAAGCGGGACATACGTTAATAGTTGAGAGTTGAGAATTGAGAGTTAAAATGCAAAAGCACCAGTCATTCGTAGGGGAACGGCATGACGTGCCTATTTAATAAGTTGATAGGGAAAGAAAAAATGTGTAGGCGGTTCATGAACCGCCTACATTAAAATAGAAAATACAAAAACAACTCAAAAATGTCAAAGTAAATTCGGTAATTAGGCAATTGCCGAATTACCGAATTAGTAAATATTCTTTGGCAATTAAATTTTTAATTGGACAAAAACTTGATTTTTTCCATGATAATAATTATAATTTGATATAGAAAGTTTGTTCTTAAATGATTTTAGGAGGTTGAAATGGTTGAAATCTCAAAGTGCGTTGGTGATAAAGAAAAACATATTATGGGAACGCCCAATCGAATATCATTAGGCACATTTAGAAAGTCTATAATACATAACAATAGAAAAAATAAAAGAAGAATGGGAAATTAAAGGTAAACTAAAAATGGATGAAGATGAATAAAAAAGATTTTGAACTTATTTTAAAAACGGGAGAAAGTTATTTTGTAGAATTTAAAGAAAATATTGATAAGACATTGCCAAAAGAAATTGTAGCTTTTTCCAATTCACAAGGTGGTAAAATATTTGTTGGAATTACAGATAGTGAACAAGTAAAAGGTATAAAAATTACAAACAAACTCAAATCTCAAATTCAGGACACAGCCAATAATTGTCAACCAGGCATTAAAATCTTATTTGAAGAGTTTAATGATATACTGATTATAAATGTAAAAGAAGGAGAAGATAAGCCCTATAAATGTTCTTCGGGTTTTTATACAAGAGTTGGTCCGAATTCTCAAAAACTCACTCGAAATGAGATTATTGAATTTTTTAAAGTAGAAGGGAAAATACGCTTTGATGAACTGATAAATTTAAAATTTGATTATGATACTCACTTTGAACAAAAAAAATTTGACAGGTTTCTAAGGCTTGCCGGTATTTCAAAGATTTTGGATACTCCTTCCATGCTGATAAATTTAGGAGTTGCTGAAAAGCAAGAAGGTAAAATTATTTTTAATAATACCGGTATTCTCTTTTTTTCTAAGAATTTGCAGAATACCTATTTTCATACAGCTGTAACTTGTGCTCTCTATAAAGGAATAGAGAAGATAGATGTTTTGGATAGGCGTGATTTTAACGAGGATATAATTGGCAATATAAATGGTGCGATAAATTTTCTCAAACAATATATACCGGTAAGATATGAAATGACCGGTGAACCACGGAGAAAGGAGATGCCGGAAATTCCTTATGCTGCCTTACGAGAGGCTATTATAAATGCGGTGTCACACAGGGACTATTTTGAGAAAGGGACTAATGTGATGGTGGAGATGTTTGACGACAGAATTGAAATAACTAATCCAGGTGGACTTGTGAAAGGATTAAAGATCAAAGATTTTGGTAAAAAAAGTGTTCTAAGAAACCCAAACATTGCCAACTTATTGCATAGAGCAGGATATGTTGAAAAGATGGGGACCGGTATTAACAAGATGAGGAGTCTGATTGCCGAAGCAAAACTACCACCCATAGAGTTTGAGTTTGGAACATTTTTTACAGTAATTTTCAGGCGTGTGAAAGTGAAAACAAGAAAAGAGAAACCTGATAGCAAAAAAGAAAAGTTCGGAATAAAGTTCGGAATAAAATTCGGAATAAAAGGAAATAGATTGAAAAGGATTATTGATATTTTAGATATACTACACAGAGCGACTATTTTTTCTGTTGTTGATTTTGCTGTTAAATCTGGGGTTACTACCCGAGTGATAGAGAAGGATATAAAATTTCTCAAGGAGCAAAGTATTATTGAGTTTAAGGGTGCGCGTAAAACCGGAAAATATATTCTGACAGAAAAAGCGAAAAAGATGTTGGCAACACATAGTTCATTCAATGGTGGTGAAAAGTGAAAAACGAAATACAAATGAAAAATGAAAGAGATTTGGAGTTTACAAAAAGTTTGGAGTTTAGAGTTTGAGGTTTGAGAGAATGCAAAGATACAGATATATACGATCTCTGGAAAACTTGTCTTTGAAGCGGAAGCAGATTTCATAGAATATCAATGGGATATTAAGAATGAAGATGCCAATGATGTTGCTTACGGTGTCTATATTTATTACATTTCAAATGATAAAGGCGAGAAAAAAATCGGAAAGATCGCAATAATCAAATAGTTGCGAGTTTATCCCGCACTATATATATATATATACTGGTGCGGTGGTTCCGAGTTGCGAGTTAAATATAATACAAAGCCGTAGGGGTAGGCCCTGTGTGTCTACCCGTTGAGAAGTTGATAAGGAAATAAGTAAAACAATATTAAAATCAGTGAATAGTAAATCGTTAATAGTAAATAGTAAAGAAAAAAAATATAAAA
>JAUXGM010000128.1 GCA_030622125.1 bacterium
CCTCAACAAAAAAAATCTCTTTGTTGAGGTAATGTCCCTCTTTTGTTTGGAACGGAGATTAATATTGTTTTTAACTAACCCCGTTAGAAATTTTATTTTTAACGGGGCTAACCTCTAACCTCGAACCTCTAACCTCTGTATTTTCCTTATTCCCTTATTCCCTTACCGACTTCTTTGGGTCTGCCTAAAAAAAATCCCTGTCCCAGGCGAATACCGATATTTTTAATCGTACTTAGATCTTTTTCATTTTCTATGCCTTCTGCAACAAGTGTAATATTTTGTTTGATAGCAAAATTATAAAATGCAGTGATAAGATTTTGTTTTATAATGCTCTTATTGATATCCTTGATCAAACTTATGTCAAGTTTAATAAAATCAGGTGATAGTTCCGAGATCATTCCCAGCGATGCATATCCGACTCCTGCGTCATCAATTGCGATCTTAAAACCATATTCCCTTAAATAGTTAATAGATTCCCGCAATTTTTCAAAATTGCTAACAACGGATCTTTCTGTAATCTCAAGTATAAAGTTGTCGTATTTTTTTTCCGCATCTTTAAGTGCCTGTATTAATTTTTCTTCTAAGTTCTTCTTTTTCAAAACAGTAATAAGTTCTAAATTTAAAAATACACGCATATCATCCGATAAATTAACGGAATTGAGTATCGCATTTTTATAGCAGAGTTCATCTAATTTTTCTATGATCCCGAATTTTATTGCATATTCAAAGAGTGTTTCTGCAGAATAAAAATACGAACCCTTAGGTCCTCTGGTCAATGCTTCATATCCGAATATACGATCATTTTGAATATCATATATCGGTTGAAAGTGTGTCTTAATATGCTTTTTTTTAATAATATCCTTTATATCCCCAAAAAGACCATTATTGTCATGATCCGTTTCTAAGGTATCACCTATTTTTGCTTTGAAAAGATTTCTATAAAATAATCTTTCAAATCTGCTCTTGGGATCAAAGGCAAAAAATATAATCCCTATGTGAATGTGACTGATAATATAATTATATTTTTCGGCAGCTAATAATTGCTCTATCAAAAGTTTTTTGACTTTATCTTTAATTTTTAATTTATTATCTTTTAATAATGAATTGCTGTGATATGGAATAGCAAAATAAAAGGAGCTGCTTTTTATATTCTCTATAAAAAGTATTGTGTCCTTTCCAAATTTATTTAATTTAATATCAATAAGGATACCCGACAAAATTTTTATTATATTATCACATTCTTCCCACCCGAGTTTGTCTTCAAAAATATTAAAGTCTGCTATATTGACATTCAAAAGAATAATGTTTGAATCAAGAGACATTGAACGGATCTTTTTTATTATTCCTAATGCAGTTGGTAATTTAGTAAGTGAATCATTTAATAGTGATTGATATTGGAGAAAAGAGGTTTCTTCTTCAAAGGAGAAATCGTCGAAATCATTCATTTTCTAATATTCTTTTTACCCGATAGATAATTTCCTCCGGTATAAATGGTTTAGTAATGTAATCAATTGCTCCTTGCTGAATACCGAGTACCTTATTTTTAAATTCGGTTTTTGCAGTAAGCATCGCTACCGGGATGTCTTTTGTTTTTTCATTGAGTCGCAAAACTTCTATAACCTCCCAGCCATCCATTTCAGGAAGCATTATATCAAGAAGAATAAGGTCAAAATGCTTCGTTAAACTTTTTTTGATCCCATCCTTCCCATTTAATGCAAAGTCAACCTCGTATCCTTCCATCTCGAGAATATCTTTACATAGACTTACAATATCTTCCTCATCGTCAACGATCAAAATGTGTTTACTTTTGCTTTCCATCAAGCACCTCCATATAGTATTATAAGATAAAAGAGTCATTTTGTCAAGAATAATATTTTTTTTTGAATGAAATAAATTTTTTTAATGCCTTTCTTCTATGCGAATTCTTAATCTGTAAATTTTTTGAAACTTCCGAACGTATCTTATTGATATCGTTAGGTATAAATATGGCATCATACGGAAAATATTCGTCGATCATTTTGGATACTTCCATTGCAATTTTTCCATGGTAACATCCTTCAAATTGTTTAAATTCTTTGCCATCATCGGTATATGTAATAACTGATCTATAATATGCATTTCTATTGCAACCCCGTAATATATTCATTATTCCTTTAAATCCAACCATTTCATAAAATAATCTGGAATAAGGTCCGGGGAAATTTTTAAATTCTTCAAATATTATACCCGTATCATCTGTGATCAGCGGTAGTTTTAGTATTTTAAATGCTTCCTTTGCTTTATATAAAGAGGTTTCTTCAAGGGATTTAAGCTTGGGTTCCAAGATCTCCAATTTCTTTTTTTTAACGATAATTTCCCCCTCTTCATAAAGAATTTGTCGAACTTCTCTAAATTTACTTTTATTTTCGGTTATAAATAGCAATTCATCTTCTTTCATAGACCAATACCAAAATTCCGGAAATCATCTCTTTTTTTATCAGATTGAATTTCCTTGTATTCTCTATTATTTTTTTAGATAAAGTCGTTTGTACGATCAATTTTCCTTTTGATCTAATAATATATTGGAACCGGTTTAAAATAGATCCAAGTGCAATTCCACGGCAAACGCCAATATCAAAGGTTTCCTTTATATCTTCAATTCTATCGCAACTTAGGGTTACATTTTGCATATTATTTTCATCAACAAATTTTTTTAAATAGTTGATCTTTTTTTTTCGTGAGTCTACTAATAAAAATTTTTTTTCGGGAAATTCAATTGCAAGCGGGATCCCGGGGATTCCACCACCGGTTCCTCCATCAATGATCCTTTTATCCGATTCACCTATAAATTTTTTCAGATCTATTGAAGGAATAACCAATTTATTATATATCTCTTTATATGAATTTAATGAAGTAACATTTATCGGCGAATTAATAAGATGTGCAATAAATAAGTTTAATTTTGACTTCAATTAAAAGGTCATTACGCCCATTTCAAATGTAACCTTACCACCAAAATTTTTCGTTATATTGTAGGCAATATTTGCATCACAAAACGCTTTTCCGAGCCTAAATTTAAAACCTGCTCCTCCGGATACGGGGGAATAGATAACATTTGTTGTATATCCCGCAAAAAGGTATATCATTGAATTAAATGAATAGGTTGCTGCACCGGAAACGAAAATATCTTGATCTTTGAATTGCGTTGCGTTAAATTCGAGTGTTAAATGATGTTTTTCATGTCGATAGAGGTCCCATAAAAGTGCATATCTCATAGTAAGCGGCAATGTCATTGCATCGCTATCTTCGAAATATTTAACAGTGGTACCGAAGTTCTCAGCAGTAAATCCCAATCTCAGCCCCTTTAAATATTCTTGATTCTCATAGGTAAATCCGACATTCAGATAGGTGGCGTCCATACTGTAATTTTCCAATGTTTCAATTGCATAGTTTAATGCCAAACCGAAGCAAAAGGTTTTTGTCAGTTGTTTTCCCCAGCTTAATGTTGATGCGATCGCTCCGCCCGTGAATGTTTTACCGGATTCTGTCGGATCTTTGATGTATCCCCATGGTTTTGTATAATCAAAATCACCGTAATCATAATTTCTTACAACAAGAGAAATAACCCCGATTTTTTCACCCACTCGTTTTGCAACAGATGCATATTGATATGCCGTGTCAAATACCCAATCAGTCGAACCGGCACGAATATCCCAATTTCCGATCTCATCCAATCGGGATGGATTTATTAATCCCGCAAGGCTATTATCAATGGATGCGATATTTGTTTGGTTAAGAGCAAGATTTACCGCACCGACCGGGAGCCGTAAAAAATCAAACATTGATGTTCCTGCTCTGAATTCAAATGATGTTCCTGCAAAAATTACAATACCAAGCATTAAGATTAAAATTAAAAATGTTTTTTTCATATTAATTACCTACCTTATGAGCATAAACTTGCCGGTGATCTCATCTGAACCATCTTCGGGAATAACCCTGAAAATGTAAGCTCCTGCTGCAAGTATCTGTCCTTTATTATTATTTAAATTCCACGATTCATCGGCATCGGGATCAGTATGATTGATCGTTCGTACCAATAATCCCGATAGGGTATATATTTTAATTTGACATCCGTTCTCCGGTAAATGTATAAAGTCAACCTTTCTATAAGATTCCTCCCAACTTGTATATTCTCCCTCAATATAAGGATTCGGAACAACCTCAACCTTATCCCTGTATTTTTCCTCTGTTGTTTCTCTATGCCAGGCAGGTGTTGCCGGTGTAACATTTGCAAGAGCAGAGGAATAAGCGGGATCTATCCATTCATCGGGATTTGGAGAGGTTCTATCCCCCGTATCGTAAGAACAAACGGAATAAAAATATGTAAATCCATTATAGATCGATGGATCGGTGTCGGTATATTCACAATAATATGTTGTTTTCCATTGTGCGGGATCAAGTTCATTCTCCGGGATCGGTTGGCCCTCCGGTAATCCGTCCGGTTCATTGAAGGTATTATAAATATAGGTAGAATCCAACTGAGCAACAAGTGCATAGTCGCCGAGTACGATATCCCCCGTACCTGTCAGGTTTCTATAAACACGATAACCATCCCAATCTCTAACATGTGATGAAGGATCAATTGATGCCTCTGCACCAATAGTATATTCGGGAGAAGGATCGTTCTCTTCCGTGTAAAATCCCTGTTGTCCCTTCGGAAGCGGTTTACGGATATAATTTCTGTTCCTTGACCATTTCAGTTCAACCGATCTATCACCTGCCTCAACGGTCATAAATGGTGCCTCAGGCGGCGGATTAGGAATTATCCAATCATTTTCGTATATACCCACTAATGTATTAACATTTGCCTTGAATGTCGCCTCGTCATATCCCATTGGATTTGCCCAGGAAATCTCAACCGTTGCGCCGGACGGCAAGGAATACGGTCCCAATGTCATTAGTATCCTTGCATCATAGGGGATGGCATGGGATGTATCTTTTTCCCCTGATTGTAGTATCTCCCATACCCAGGGATCGGCAAAATTTGCCGATTCATCGTATCCGATGTCAAGCTCATTGCCGTGTACTACCGATGTATCAAAGATGGTTATACCGACAACCCCCAAATTTTCATTACTGGGATTAAAAATATAAGCGGTAGCATTATCCGCCGCTTCCTCGTAGTATGCGACATTATAAGCAGCATTCGGTGCATCAACATCGGCATCCATATAGAGAGCGAAATAGAAGGGATCATAATCAATCTCCGAATCATTTGATAATGTCAAAAGATGAATGGTGAAATCGTCGGCATTGGGATAATTCCATCGAAGATTTCTTAATTCGCCTGATATACCAAGCGGTTTATTGGCTTCCGAATCATTTACATAAGAAATATAATCCCATTGTGAGTAACTTTCAATATCTTCATTTCCTTTCATCAGAGAAAAATAGAAACCGTAAAAACTTGTAAGCCCGTTCTCATATTTATTGTTGTAATTATACTTTCCCGGATAGTAAACAAGAGATTCTTCCGGTGATTGAATATCACTCTCCCAGAGAAAGTCGGATATAATCTTATTTGCTCCCCACATAATATTATGATCATAAACGATCTGGCCCGCCTGCTGATCGCCAATATTTTTAGGATACTGCCATCCCGCAAAAAGTATTGACCAACCACCAAAACTTGCCGGATTTGCCATTGTACCATACCACCATGCATTTGATCCATTTGTAATGGCATAGTTCCCAAAGCAATCATTGTAAAGGGAAGATTTTAGAGAAACCCAGATCCAATCATACGCTATTACATAGTAACAAAAGTAAAATGGGTCCTTAGAATTATTCTCTTCCCTTGGTATAAAAGCCGGATTTTGTGATATCTGTGATTTTGCAAAGCCTGTGATTCCTATTAAGATCATAACGATAATCAAAAGGAATTTCATTCCTTTATTCATAGCAATCCTCCTAATTTTTTTTATTATAACAAAATTTTACTATTTAGTCAAGAAATTTTTAATAAAATTTAGTTTTTTGCAAAATAAGATCTTTTAACCACAGATTAGACGGATTAAACAGATTTCAAAGTCTTTTAAATTTTCAATTATGAAATAAAATTTCATTCTTTTCAAATCTTTTTAATTATTAGAAAATTAATTTCCTATTCTAAAAAAGATTTCTCAAAAAGTGATTTAATAAAATCACTTAACTGAAAATTTAAAAATCAAAACACTGTTTTTTTATATTGAATATTTTTCTGGTTTCAATAAATTTTTTATTCCTCAATCAGAAAGATTGAGGTTAAAGATGAAATATAGTTTCATCATTAAAAAAGTAAATGAGTTAAAAGTGTAGAAGATGAGAATTTTAATCTTCTACATTAAATATTTTTTACTTTTAATAAAAAAATTTATTATTTTTAATCTGTTTAATCCGTCTAATCTGTGGTTAATATTATTA
>JAUXGM010000019.1 GCA_030622125.1 bacterium
ACTTGCACGAGCATCTGCAACATAGATCTTATTGCTTCCGCTTTTTAAGATATAGAATATTTGATCATTTTGCGGAGATAGTACAATTTTTACGGGACCCTCGTTTATATCACTCATTGTAGTTCCCGATGCTGATCCCTGATATATAAAATTGGAATCCAATGTATACAAATAGTTGTCTTTTATATAATAAGTCCTTGTAACACCGACAGAGTCAATTGTGAGCTGTCCTAATATTCCTGTTTCACCATAATTATTTGCTATGAAATCACTTACAAGATCATACTTAAATATTTGAGAATAATTACCCGATTTGGCATTTTCAACAAAATAGGCATAGTTATTAAGTATCTGCGGACTTGCATTTTTACCTACGGTTCCATTTTGAACAAATGTAATATTAGCAGCACCGTCAATTGTCATTATCCCAACACCGTTCAGCATTGATGTAAAGAAAAATTGATTTTGATTGTTTGGGTTTTGGTAGATCTCCGAAAAATTTGTCAATGGAAATTGGTCATCAAATAATTCATGAAAATCTGCGTAAGTAAAAATACTTAAACAAATAATGCTAATAATAATTATGCTTATTTTTCTCTTCATCATTTCTCTCCTTTATTTTCTTTTTTCATATTTGATATTATGCTATAAAATTCAAAAAAAGTCAAGCAAATTGTTGTATGCTTGTAATTCAGACAAAAAAACATTCCCACTGTCATTACCTTACTTGATTGGGTAATCCATTACTTTTCCTTACTAATAAAATACTGGATTGTCGGGTCAAGCCCGACAATGACAGAGAACAATGGGTCGTTCACGAATAACCCCTGCAATTTTCACCATTCACTATTCACTATTTACTATTTACTGTTTTTTGCTATTTACAATGAATTTTGTTATAATCATATATGAATAAGAAAGTAATTGGGAATTCCACCTTTCTCCTGATTGGAAATATTTGTGGAAAACTCTTCTATTTTCTTGCTACGATCATAATTATAAGAAAGGCAGGTTACGATACATTCGGTATGTTTGCTTATGGGCTTTCCGTGGTTATGCTTCTTTCAACATTACTGGATCTTGGGGTAGATAAAATATTTATTCGGGAAGCATCAAAAGAAAGTAAAAGGGTATCGGATATTTTTTCAATATATACAGGAAAAACATTGTTTTTTTTAGCGATCATAATTTTATTTACAATTATTTCTACAAATAGATCGTTATATTTTTATATTCTTCTTTTTGCTGTTTATGTAAAATCTCTTTTGAATTCTACTTTGGCTATTATTGAATCAAGACAGGAGATGAAATTTGAGGCAAGGATCATCCTTCTTGGAAACCTTTTATTCTTATTATTTATATTTATCTTTCCCCAAAAAATAAATTTTATTACTTTTGCCTACCTACTATCCGCAATATACCAATTTTTTGATGCTTTTATATCCACGAAGCTGAATACCTTCAAGATTAAATCACCACACCTATTTTTCAATTATTTAAAGATTGGTTTTCCCATAGGAATTGTAATAATCTTTTCAACATTTGAATTTCGCATTGACACGATCTTAATAGGAAATTTTCTTGGGAATAAATATGTGGGATATTATCAATCCGTATATGCAATTATAACAGCACTTTTACTTATTCCAAACGCTTTTTCAACCTCTTTTTATCCTTACCTTGCCGGCATAAAAGATCATTCTCAAAGGACTATTAAAACCGTTATAAGATATAGTTTATTGCTCTCGGGAATCGGGATCATTATTATTTTCATTTTTGGACCATTATCAAAAACAATCTTGACCTTATTTTATAAAAATATAGAACCAATACAAATTGAAACATTGAAAATTCTTCTTTTGACATTATTCCCTATCTTTTTTTCCGTCCCCTATATTTTTTTCTACTATACAAGGAATCTACAAAAGAGAGTTATGTGGGTCATTATCTTTAAGGGAACATTAAATTTTATCTTAAACCTGATATTTATCCCGAAATTTGGCTTAAAAGCTGCAGCCTGGGTTATGTTTATAACTGAAATGGTTGGTGCTACTTTATTTTTTTCTAAATTTTTGATACAATTTAACAATAAGAATGAATAAATATTTTATCAAGAGATTTATTGACGAGATACGAAGAAGGATACCATTAGATTATTTTATAGGAAACGGGCATTCTTTTCCGCCGGTTAGAATAGATATAGAACTTACTCATAATTGTAATCTTAAATGTGAAATGTGCTCTTTTGTTCCAGGGCAGGAGATAAATAAATATTTTTCCAATGAATACAGAAGTTATCTTGAAAAGATATCTGATTATCCAACCTTAAAAAGATGGGAACGGTTTTTTAATGATGTTTCTCGTTTTTATCCTACGATAAACCTATCAGGCGGCGAACCGCTTTTACACCCAAAAGTTTTTGATATTATAAAGATCATAAAAAGGTACAGGTTGATTTTAACAATGACAACCAATGGAACCTTGATCAATGATAGGATTGCTGAAAAAATAGTGAGTTCAAAAATAAACGGTCTTGTAATATCAATAGACGGAGATCAAAAGATACATAATGAAATAAGAGGTAAGAATGACAGTTTTGACAAAGCATTGCAGGGAATAGAACTTATAAAGAAATATAAAAAAAAATTGAAAAGCGATATGCCGAGAATAGTTATTAATTCCACAATTTCCTGGAAAAACTTTGATGATCTTTCATTTGCGAAAAAATTATTTCCTCAAATTATGCCTTATAAATGGAATTTTTCACATCTTTTTCTTGGGAACGGCGATTATGTAAAAGATGATATTTCAAAATTATATAAGGATAGAAACGATATTGAAGCGTTAAACAAATATTATCATAAGATCGATCCCGATGTTCTTTATAAAGAGATCATAAAATTAAAAGATAGTAAATTTAAAAGACATATAAGTTTTTTACCGGAATTAAACCGTAAAAATTTGAAGGTTTTTTATGAAAAGCCTGAAATTCCATTAAAAAAGAGATGCCTTTATCCTTATTTTTCCTGTGTTGTTCAGGGAGATGGAAGTATAATTACCGGACTTTACTATAAGATCGGAAGCATTGATGACAATTTTCCGGAATTATGGAATTCAAAAGAATATAAGAATTTTAGAACCTATCTGAAAAAGAAATTGTTCTCCAAATGTTCGAGATGCTGCGGGCTTTATGAATAAGAGATCTATTCCTAACCTTCTTGCGGATCTTATCTTTTCTGTTTTGATGGTACTTTTTATTTATAATTTAAGATTTAAATTTTCAATTCCTATTTCACACACTCTAACAATAAAATTGCTTTTGTTCTCACCGCTTATCTTCATTTTAATAAATAGTCTTTTTGGTATCTACTCCGAAAATTCATCTATCAATCTTGATATTATGGGCAGCCTTTTTTTATCGGGAATAATAACTTATGCACTATACTTTTTTATCTTTCTTATAATTAAGATATATATAAAAAATCTGGAATTTGCAACACCTGTTTTGATTCTTTTTGCATTTATTATTCCATTTTTTACAGTATTGATCCATATCTTTTTTGAAAATCTCTTTTACAGAAATAGAGAAAAAGAGAATCTTTTGATCATAGGATATAGAGATCGAGATAAAAAAACATTCGAAAAATACCTGAAATATATCAAAAATAAATATACAGTTATTGGAATAATCGGAGATCCATATAAAAAAAATAATACTTTTTCAAAAGAAAGAGATATTTTTTCAATATTAGAACAGTATAATGTCAAAGTGATCCTATTCAGTAATTCGGTGGATGATAGCTCTATAGAAAGAATCGTATTTTCAACCTCAATATTCTCACAAAAGCTTTTATTCTTTCCCGAGCTCTATGAAAAATTTAGTGAATGGGGAAAACCATTGTCTATCGGAGAAATGCCTCTTTTTGAACTTGATATTAAACCGATCAAAGGGATCAACTATTTTTTACAGAGGTTCTTTGATATTATTTTTTCTTTGATAGCAATGTTTTTGTTCCTGCCGTTTGGAATTATATTTGCAATATTGATCATTGCAGATTCACATGGCAGTATTTTTTTTAAACAAATTAGAATCGGAAGGCACGGCAAGCCGTTTAAATTGTTGAAATTCCGTACTATGGTTAAAAATGCAGAAAAATTATCGGGACCAAAATGGGCTGAAAAGAATGATAAAAGAATTACAAGGATAGGGAAATTTTTAAGAAGAACAAGTATTGATGAAATTCCGCAACTTTTTAATGTATTGATCGGAAAAATGTCTATGGTAGGACCAAGACCTGAACGACCATATTTTATTGAGAAGCATTCCGTATTAAAAGGGATTAGAATGCTTGTCAAGCCGGGAATTACCGGACTTGCACAGATAAATGGTAGATATGAATTAACACCTGAGGAAAAATTCGGGTATGATCTTCATTTTATCAATCATTTTTCTATTTTTACATATTTTTTGATCTTAATAAAAACACTAATTATAATTATTTTAGGTAAGGGGGTACGATGAAAAAAGCAATTATTTTATCACTAATTGTTGGTATTTTTGCGGGCGTTATTTATTTTGGCTTTAATGCTAAGGGAATCTATGAGAAAAATCTCCGCTTGAATTTTATATTGCGGTTGTCTCTTTCCAATATCAGTTCATTAAATAAAGACGCCTATTATGGACAGAAAGATTTTAATATGCTCACATACATTGAGATATTTAAAAAAAGCAACTTCCGGACGGAACTCATGAAAAATTCCACGGATCTTAAAGTAGAAAGTATCGATTATGATTATTCCGAGGATGCCAAGATTTTTTCAATGGTGCTAAGAACAAGAAATAAAGATATAAAAAACGGTGAAGAGATCGGTATTTTTGTTGAAAAATATTTTGGACGGATAACCGGTAAAATGGCTAATAATTCAAGAGAATATATCATGATGCAAAGGAATGATCTGAAAAACAAAATGGATCTTCTTAAAAATAAACTTGAAGAATCATTTAAAAGCAATGCCCCTGAGAGATATGGGCTTTTTTACAAAAAATATAAGGTTTCCTATGGGAATCCTCTTATTTTAGGCGATATACCAAACTACCTTAATAATACAGCGGGAAATCAAAGTGCTCTTTTTTTGGAGAACTTACCAAATATGGAAAATATCAAGATTAAATTTGATAATGACCTAATTTCCTATATCTACAATATGCAACTTTTTAATCAAACACTTGCAACTATGCTTCGGCTTGAAAGTATTGAAAATGATCTGGCTCTTCTTTCTGTCTCTAAACTTTCTCCAATATATCTTCTTGGGGTATCGGTATATCGGAATTCAATGACCAAACTTCTTATCAGGTCATTTATAATTTTTATAGCATTTTTTATACTGTTTTTTACTTTCTTTTATGTTGCGAAAAAGGATAGATAAACTCCTTATCTTTTTGTCAATTATACTTTTTTTTGTTGATCTACGATTCTTTTTAATTTCAATTACCTTACTATTTCTTTTCTATCTTTTTACATGTCCTGAAAACTGCCTGATTATTATACTGCTTCTTACATTTACAGAATCAAGCCCTATCTTTGGGGTTACATTTACAAAGATCGGTCTTCTGTTTTTACTCGCACTTTTTTTATTTAATATAAAAAAATTTCATTATGATCCTATCTTTATTCCAATGATCATAATTTCACTTCTATTTTTAGGATGGTATTTTTATCTTCTTGATCATACAACACTAAGATGGACGGTAACAATAATTGGAAATATTGTCTTTGCATTTTTATTGATAGAGCTTTCATATCAGGATAAAAAAATTTTTGATACGATAATTAAAGGACTTTTTTTAGCAATACTTTTAAATTCCGCTCTTGCCATCTATCAATTTGTTTCAAATGGAAGAACAATACATTACTTTGGAATAAATAATGATAAAGGCGGTTTTGAAAGATGGAACAATTTTATTCGTGTCTCGGGCTTTTTTCAAAATACAAATCTTTTACTCTCTTTTTTACTGCCATCATCAATGATTATTATTCCTTTCTTAAAAAAACGCTGGGGATACCTTTTAATACTACCGTTCCTCTCTATTCTTTTTACCTTTTCAAGAGGAGGCTGGATCGCTATTTTTGTATCATTTTTACTTCTCTCAATATTTTATAATAAAAAAATATTTCTCGTTATGATCATAATAACGGCGATATTCTTATTGGCACCTTTCTCACAAAGATTTTTCAAAAGTGATAAAGTCAAAAGTGTTTATTACTCGGATATTCAGCGGATTGAATCTGTAAAGGTAGCAAAAAGATTTATTTCGCATAATATATTGATCGGGATTGGTCCCGGAAAATTCTATGAAAGATTCAGAAAGTATGCTTCTCAAAAATTTTTATGGAATAGATTTTATCCACATAATACATTTGTTTCAATTCTCTGTGATATAGGTATTGGAGGTCTGATCTCAATATTATCCATCTTAATATTTTCATTTTTCCACACCTTAAAGTTGGAAAAACAGAAAGTTGTTTTTTTGTCCGCATCCCTTATCTCATTATTTTTACTTTCAAACCTTTACGATCTTCATTGGGAACCGCAGTTCTGGATCATTGTAGCAATTTCAGTATCAGCAAGGTTTTACTATGGGAAAAAACTTAAAGTTTAGTATTATTATTCCATATTACTCGGGAGAAGAGATTCTTTTAAATTACCTGAAAAGTATTGAAATATCCGCATTTAGAGATTTTGAGGTGATTGTTATCAATGACGGAAAAGAAAAGCTAAATCTTGATAAATTTGATTTTCCATTGAAGATCATAAAAAATAATGATAATTTAGGATACGGAAGATCATTAAATAAAGGGGTAACATATTCAAATGGTGAATATCTTATCCTTTCAAACTCAGATATTATATTAAATAAAAATGATCTGGAAAGTTTTTCATCTCTTTTGACCTCTCATACGGATATTAAGATAATCCAACCGATTTTAAAAAATCAAGATGGAACAATTGACAAATTTTCAAAAAGGTACTTTCCTAAAAAATTGTCCTTTTTGATCTGGCCGGTGAAACTGCAAAATCTTGATATTCCATTTAGATATTTTTATAAAAAACCGAATGAAAACGAATTCGTAGAATGTGGAAAATGTGCTTGGACAATTGTTGAAAAAAATGTTTTTTTAAAATTAAGCGGCTTTTCTTATGATTACTGGATGTTCTGGGAGGATGTCGATTTCTTTTTAAAGGCGTACAGAATGAAAATACCAACCTATTATTGTAGCGATATTCCCATTACCCATTTAGATGGTGAAACGATAAAAGGAATCAGGTTAAAAGCAAATATCGGTGAATTGATATCACGGACAATATTTTTTAAAAAATGGTTCAATATTCCCAAAAAACTTGTTGTTTTAAGTGAATTATTCGGGAGTTTAATACTTTTTATTATCAATCTTTTACTTATAAGAAGGCTTGCCTTTTCTTACTACCCCAGGTATATTAAGGAAATCTTAGGTCTTTTATGATCGTATATATTCAAAACCGATACCCTTACTATTCCCAAACTTATGTAAGGGATGAGATTGAATTTATCAAAAAGAAAAAAGGAGTTAAGGTATATTCTCTTTATCCCTTTGATCTTTATATCTTTACAAGAATTCCATTCAAAAATTCATTTCAATTTGGAATTTTTTTTAAATATTTTGTAAAGATCATCTTTTCGGCTATTTCTTTTAAAGAATTTTTCGGATATACCTATGCACTTTTTTTTGCTTTCTCTATCTCAAAATTTTTGGATAATAATGATATTTTAAGATGTCATTTGCCAAAATATTCAGGACTTTCATCTCTTATTTTAAAAAGATTAACCCCTAAACTCAAATTTATTCCGGTGTTTCATTCATATTCTCTTTTCACACATAATCCTTTTATAAAAGGAATCTGTTTTTATGCAACATACATTGAAACCATATCAAAATATAATAAAAATTATCTTAAAAAGATCATCAATAAAAAGATCAAGATATTTCACTGCGGAGTTGATATCAAGAAAAATGATTGGACATTAAGAAAGAAAAATTATATAGTATTTGTAGGACGGTTACATCAAACAAAAGGTATTGATCTCCTTTTGAAATACTTATCGAATTCCTGCTATAAGATCAAGATCATTGGAAACGGTGATATAAAAAAATATAAGAAAATGGCAAAAAAATTAAATGTTGATGCTGAATTTTTGGAACAATTATCTCATCAAGAAACATTAAATATTATAAAATATGGAAAGGTGTTGGTCCTTCCTTCAAGGATACTGAAAGATGGTGATCGCGATGGAATACCCATTGTTCTAATGGAAGCATTATCTTTGGGTACAATTGCCGTAACAACCAATATTTCAGGGATACCTGAACTTATAAGAGACAAGAAAACCGGATATTTTTTTCACTCAAAAAATGAATTTTTACGAATTATTAAAGAAATTTTCAATAAATATCCTGAAAATATTGCAATAAACGGAAGAAAAAAGATTGAGAAAGAATTTGATATTGATAAAATAATAAGGGATAAATTAAGGGAATTATTATGAGGATTTTATTCGTAATAGATTCACTTACTATTGGTGGTGCAGAAAGGGTTGTAGTTAATCTTGCAAGATACTTCAAAAATAAAGGAGAAAGCCCATCAATTATAATTTTGAGAAATGAAAATAGATTTAAAAAAGAACTCTCGGATATCCCTGTTTATCTTATAAAAAAAAGATATAAAATCGATCCGAGATTTATATCAAAATTGAGAAAAAAGATAATGGATATTAAACCCAATATCATAAATACCCATCTCTTTACAGCATCTTTGTGGACAAGAATTGCGCTATTATTTTCACGAATACCGATCATTGTTACATATCACAATGTTTTATGGAATGAAAAATGGTATACTCCCTTTCACAAATTTTTGAATATTATCCTAAGGAGAAAAATAAAGGAGCATATATTTGTAAGTAAGGATGTCCAAAAATTCTATAAAAAAATAGAAGCTCTTGATGGAAGGATTATCTATAATGGAATAGATACGGATAAATTTTATTTTAAAGAAAGAATTAATAAAAATAATAAAAATCTTCTCTTTGTAGGTAGATTAATTGAAAGAAAAGGGATTTCGGATCTATTTGAAATAATGAAGAAACTTGATAGTGATTACAAACTAACGATCTGCGGAGTTGGACCACTTGAAGATTATGTCAAAATACATTTAAATGAAAACATTCATTTTATCAAAACAACTGATACACCACCTCTTTATAGAAATCATTCCATTTTAATAATGCCTTCCTATTGGGAAGGTTTTCCAATTGTTCCACTTGAAGCATTGAGTTCTGATTGTCCTGTTATTGCTTACCATTCACCTGGACTTATTGAACATCCCTTAAAGGATTATATCACATTTGTCAGATCCAAAAATATTGATGAGTTTGTTGAAAAAATACGAAATTTTGAGTATAATTATACTCAGTTAAAAAAAGCAAGACGATTGATAGAAAGAAATTTTTCTATTGATGCAATGGGAAAAAAATATTGTGAGGTATTTAGATTATGGTTATAAAAATTTTATTTTTTGTGTTTGTGTTTTTAATAGTATATCATTACATCCTTTTTCCAATAATAGTTTTTCTGCTAAATTTTCTGAAAAGGGATAGAAAGGACAGCGATCTGAAATATACACCTAAAATAACGGTCCTCCTCATTACAAAAAATAGTTCCGGTTATATAAAGGAACGGACAGCAAACATTTTAAGATCCGATTATCCTGAGAAACTTATTGAAATCATCGTTCTTGTTGATAAAGGACTTGATAATACCGAACAAATTGTAAAAGAGATACAGGGAATAAGATATTTCATTTCTGAAAATAAGGTTGGAAAGGCTGCACTTATCAATAAAGGAATAGAAATGGCAAGCAATGATATTATTGGATTTACAGACGACAACACAGAATTTAATAAGGAGACCATATCGGAACTTGTTAAGCCGTTTTACTATCAAGATGTTGCAGGAGTATGTGGAAAATTAAAGATAAAAGGGGCTTCATTTACTGAAAAATTATACTGGAATATAGAGACCTTTTATAAATCAGTTCAAGGGAAATTCGGACTTGTCATCGGTGCAAATGGTGGAAATTACGCAATAAGAAAGAAATGTCTTGAGAAATTACCGGAAGATAAATTGATAATGGATGATTTTATAAATACCCTAAATGTCTTAAAAACAAAGGATAAATTTGTCTTTGCGGGAAAAAGTATTGCTTATGAAAATTACGATAAGGCAGTTGTAAATGATCTTTCAAGAAAAAAAAGGATCGGTATCGGTGATGGCAATGCACTTTTTTATATAAAAGAACTTTTTAAAAAGAGAAAAAATCTACTCCTTTACTTTTTTACCTTTTCGCAAAAGATATTAAGGTGGTTTATGGCACCCGTCCAAATTTTGTTTTTAATATCAAATATGCTTTTACCAATTAAGGGATTTGATTTTTTCAATATTATTTTTTTAATTCAATTTATTTTTTATCTTACGGGGATTGCCTTATATAAATTAAAAAAAAGCTCTGCTGTTATTTTTCTTGGGAACTTTGCCCTTTTCTATGGAATTATTAGTCCGAAAAAAGAAAAAGAAATCCCATATTGGGAATAAGTTGATAAAAAGGTATGCAGTATTTAGTATAAAGTAAAAAAAAACACGATAACTCATCTGTCATTCTGATTGAGCCCCGAATCAAAGCCTGTCCCGATGAAAATCGGGATACGGGGTAAACTGCACGATTGAAGAATCTAGTTTTTGATTTTGCTTTGGTGTATTTTCTTCTGAACCTCTTTATCTATTTTCTTTGGCTATATTGTTCTCGGGTGATCTATCGTTATCTAAGGAAGGGTCCGGGACACACCTCAACTTTCTTGGGACGCACCTGAACATCCGAGGTACGTCCCGCCTGTTTTCGGAGTTTGTATTTGTCTTTTTTTTTATTGTCAATTGTTCATTGTTCATTGTCAATTGTTTTCGGTAATGTCCCTCTTTTATGGCTTTTTGGAGATTAATATTGTTTTACTTACCAGCCTCCAACCTTTCACCCCGCACCAAATTGGTGCGGGGCATGCCTCGAACCTCTGTTTTATTACATCATTCCAGGATAACCGCCCGGACCTTGTGGCATTGCCGGTGCAGATTCTTTTTCAGGTATTTCCGCTACCATAGCTTCTGTTGTAAGAAGTAGTGCGGCAATAGAAGATGATTTTTCAATTGCTGTTATCATTACCTTTGTCGGATCTATTATGCCCGCTTTCATCATATCTTCATATTTTTCCGTTTCAGCATTATAACCATAATCTCCTTCGCCTTTTAAAACTTTTTCCAATACGATTGCCCCTTCTTGTCCTGCATTTTTTGCGATCTGTCTTATTGGTTCTTCAAGAGCTTTCTTTAAAATATTTATACCGATACTTTCTTCTTTAAACTTTATCTTAATACCGTCAAGATCTTTTCTTGCTTTCAAAAATGCGACACCGCCACCTGGAAGTATGCCTTCTTCAAGTGCAGCCTTTGTAGCTGCCAGTGCATCTTCAAATCTTGCTTTTTTCTCTTTTAATTCCGTCTCGGTAGATGCTCCGACCTTAATTACAGCGACGCCTCCGGCAAGTTTTGCCAATCTTTCCTGCAATTTCTCCCTGTCATAGTCGGAATCGGTTTCTTCAATTTGATTTTTTATTTGTCTAATTCGTCCGGCTATTTCTTCCTTTTTTCCTGCACCCTGTTGAATAATAGTATTATCTTTGTCAATTTTAACTTTTTTTGCTTTTCCGAGCATATCTATGGTTGCAGTTTCAAGCTTCATTCCTTTATCCTCGGAGATAACCTGTCCACCGGTTATTATTGCAAGATCTTCAAGCATTGCTTTTCTCTTGTCCCCAAAGCCAGGTGCTTTAACAGCAACAACCTTTAAAGTTCCTCTTAATCTATTAAGAACGAGTGTTGCAAGAGCTTCGCTTTCTACATCCTCAGCTATAATTAAAAGTGACTGACTTTGTTCTGCAATTGGCTGTAAGACCGGAAGGACATCCTTCATTGTAGAGATCTTTTTATCATATATCAAAATATACGGATCTTCAAGTTCGGTATTCATTTTTTCAGGATTTGTAGCAAAATAAGGTGAAATATAACCTCTATCAAACTGCATCCCTTCAACCTGATCAATATGTGTTTCTATTGATTTTGCTTCTTCAATAGTGATAACACCATCTTTACCGGCAGTGATCATTGCTTTTGCAATATATTTGCCTACATTCTCATAATCATTGTTTGCAGATATTGCAGCAACATTGCCAATTTCTTTTTCATCCTTTTCATGAATTTCTTTTGACATGCCTTTAAGGTTTTTGACAATACTTTTTACTGCTTTTTCAATCCCCTTTTTAATATACATCGGATTGGAACCTGCTGTAACATTTTTGAGACCTTCACTATATATCGCCTGGGTTAAAATTGTTGCTGTTGTCGTACCATCGCCTGCAATATCATTGGTTTGAGTTGCAACTTCTTTTACGAGTTGAGCACCCATATTCTCAAATGGATCGTCAAGATCAATTTCTTTAGCAATTGTAACACCGTCATTTATAATGAGTGGCGAACCGAATTTTTTCTCCAAAATAACATTTCTGCCTCTTGGTCCAAGTGTAATTTTAATGGTATTTGCCAATTTGTTAACACCTTCTTTTATTTTGTTTCTCGCTTCAACATCAAAAATTATTTCTTTTGCTGCCATAAATTACTCCTATTTTCCGATAATGCCGATTATATCATCCTGATCAAGAATAATATACTTTTCATTATCGATTTCAATCTCTGTGCCTGCATACTTTGAGTAAATAACCTTGTCATCTACCTTAACATCCAAAGGGATAAGATTTCCCTTATCATCTCTTTTTCCGGGACCGGTGGCAATAATAATTCCAATGTTCTTTTTTTCCTTTGCCGTATCAGGAATGTAAAGAACACCGAGTTTGCTTTCTTTTGTCTCTTCAGGTTTAAGAATAACCTTGTCTCTCAATGGCTTAATATTCATAAGCACCTCCAGAATAAATAATTTTTTTTTAGCACTCTTTAAAAGAGAATGCTAATTATAGCAAAAAATATTTTCTTTGTCAAGAGGGAAAAAGTTATTTCCTTATTCTCCTTGCAACACCGTCCCCACTATATCGAGCAATTATTTCTTTTGATTTTCGAATATTTTCTTTACTTTTCTTACCGATTAAAAGACCGTCGGGACCGGGTATATCTATGGTTTCAAAATAAGTTCCATTGATCCCGCTTTTCATTATCTTTTCATTTTCCCCTTGATTCCTACCAACGATCAAAACGGCTTTTTCCAATTGAAAAACACGCCCGTATTTTATGACATCGAAATAACTTTTATCAGGTTTGTCAAATGTTCCTATAACAATTTGAGCTTTTTGACAATACCCCCTATCTGTAAGAAGGCAGCCGCCGCCCGGTGATCCATAAACAGTAAGATCAATTACTTTTGCAATTTTGATCTGTTCCCTTCTACTTCTCCCCTGAATGGTATGAAGTGCTTCTTTTTTTATCCATCTCTTTCTTTCAGGTATTGTTTCGGGCAGCAAGTTCCCTGAAAGCGGTCTTAATATATATCCTTGAAGCTCATTTTCTTTATCAATTTTATTGAAAATAGCTTTTTTTTGTGACATTGGTCTTTGACCCACCACATCACCCGTTGCTATAAATGAAAATCCCTCCCTTTGCATTATTTCTTTTGCTTTTTTGATCATATAACTATGACAATCTATACAGGGATTTAGATTTTTCCCATAACCATTTGGAGGATTTAACAGAACATTATAAATATATTCATTCCCAATATCAATGATTCTATAATTCAGGGTGTTTTCTATTGCTATTTTCTCTGCTTTTTTAGCCGAGAAAAATGGGGTTGTAAATATCAATGCCATCGGGTTGATTTTTTCTTTTTTTAGAATAAAATAGACAAGCAGAGAATCAAATCCACCGGAAAAGAGGACCAATGCTTTTATAGATCCCAAAGTTGAAGTCCCGTCTCTTTGTCTTTGACCTTTTTGAATTTATCGTTAATTTTTATGAGGACGATCTCATTCATCAGATGAACGCTTCCGTTTATCAGATGCCCGCCATAAACCTGATGCGAACTATCACCGATTAATATATGAACATGTGGTAAGAAGCCTTTGTTGCTATTCGTTACATTGCCGGAATAATCCAATAATTCAAAATCCCCCTTGAATATTTTCTCTTCATATTTTTTTCCATTAAAATATCCGATTTTCGGATTGCGTATCATACCAACTGCTGATATAATAACAAGATTGGAGTTAAATTCTCCGGCGATTTTTTTTAGATTTTTTAGCGGGTTTTCACCATCTTTGAAAAGTGCCGATATTACATTACCATTTATTTTATAGTTCATTTATTACTCTTTTTTCGCGTATACCAATTAACTTCCGGATTTTTATGTGTCTTTACATAGTTTTTAAATAATTTAAAGAGTTCTTTTGAAGGGCTTTTTATTACGAGTATATCCTCAGAACCATCTTCTTTTTTAGCATCGATCAGGGAATTTTTTGCTGCATCAAAAAAGAATTTATCATCTAATTTAGAAATACCGATCCGCATTTTTTCTATTAAAATTTCTGTGAAAAGATAATATGTCTTCGTATCATTAGCATTATCATCATCAATATACTCAGCATTTAAAAAATATCTTCCCCTTACCTTAGAAAGAAAACCGATCGTATCATCTATATCATTATCATTGTTTGCTTTTATATGGTAGTATCCTTTCCTTTTATTTTTTGTAATGATAATGATATCATTATGATCTTTTTCCGATATCCACTCACCTAAAATTTTATCTTTTATCTTTGCTTTTTTTGGTGATGTAATTGGATTTTCCGAAAGAACACAACTCATTAAAAAGACCAATGAAAAAAATGACAAAATAAATGTTTTTTTATTCATGATAATATCTCCCGTATTATTTAGAACCTAAAATTGTGTCTAATAGATTTTTTATTTTATCAAGGGTTTCTGTTTCATGATAAACCATAACTGATTTTGATGAAATTACATTCCCGTCGCTATCGGCAATAGATGCTTTATAAAGTTTATAACCACCGATCGCTTTTTCTTCTATCATTAAGATACTTTCAGAAGGGTTTTTAATCAACATAATATTCTTGCTTGCACAAAATGCCTTTACAAAATTATTTAGTTTATTCTCAGGATCTTCAGAAATTTTCATTACAAAAGTAAATCTTTTCATTTTAGGAATACATTGGTTAAAAATATTTTTTTCCAGTATTTTCTTTATTTTTTTTATATTTTTCTCTGTATAGCCTACAAGATCAAGTATTACCTTACCGTTTTCAAGGATAATATTTCTTGGAATTGCAACCCGTTTATTTTTACTATTAAGCTGATACTGTTGATGATAAACATCCCTATAAATATCTAATTTGATATCGGGAAAAAAAGGTTTAATAAATCTTGTTATGGTATCGGAAGAAACATCGGCATTATCTTCGGAAATAAGGATAAATTTAAAATTTCTATTATTCTTTGACAGAGAGGCTACTATTTCTTTTAGTTCGGGAAATTCCTTTGTACAATTCAGACAATCAACCGAAAAGAAATTTAAAAGAACAATGGATTTTTCAACCTTTGTCCTTAAATTTACACGATTTCCGTTTATATCAGTTATATTAACAAAGACAAAAGCAGGTAATAGGAAAATTACAACGCAAAATAATATTATTTTTTTTGTTTCCATATACCATTACTCTCAAAAAATGTGCCACTTTCTGATTTTTTTACCTGGATCTTATAAAATGTATTCCAGTAAAAATTTATTTTATCAAGTTCATTATTTTTTTTAGCAATATATTTTACAATGATCTCTCTCGCATTATTATCAATACCAACCGTTTTATTCACATTATCTAATAGTTCGCTATCGGAATTCAAAGCATCTTTTTTAAGTACTTCTAAACGACCGTTTTCAGCTTCGCCGATATAATGCTTTTTTTTATATTTGTTAATAATATCTTCAAAATATATTCTTTCTTTCATTGCTTTATAAAAGATTGTGTCTTCTTTTTTAAAATTCTTTTCAACTTTTACGGACACATCTTCTATATAAAGGTAATTACTCTCAATGATCTTAAATTCTCCTAAAATTTGTTTTTCTAATGCATCTGTTGCATCTATAAGACTAACATTTACCCTTGGTTTCAGTGTAATTGTACAATTTAAACTAAGAATTAAAAAAAAGAGAAATATACTATTCTTCCGCAGTAAATTCATACTGTATGACAATGGCTTCTTCTATTGGTTTTCCATCCTGATATGCCGAGGTATAAGTGGATTGCTTTGCTGCTCTTTCCGCATTATAATCAAGGGTGTCGTTCCCACAACTTTTTATTATACTTGTTGCTTTTACGCTCCCGTCCTTTGCTATTGTTACCTTGATCTTTACCAATCCTTCAACGCCCATTTCTTTCATTATATCGGGATATTCCGGAAGTGCTCTGTTAACTACCTTTACATTACAGGTCTTTCCTGTTTTTTCCGTAGTATATTGTTTAATTAGGTTTTCTTCTTTCTTTTTTTCTGCCTCTTTTGCTTTTTGTTTGGCAAGTTCCGCTTTTTTCCTTTTCTCCATTTTCCTAATTTGTTCTTTCGTTGCTCTTTTTTGTGCTGCTATTGCTTTGGCTTGAGAAAGTTTTTCCAATTCGCTTTTTAGCATAGGATCATAATTAGAGATTATCCCTTTTGTTTCAACTAATTTTTTGTTAACAAAATTTAATTCTTTTTCAGATGTGGCATTTTCTATTTTTTGAATTAATAAATTTAAAAATGAAATGGAAGAATTTACCTTTGAGTTTATGGAAGGATTTTTTTTTAACTCATTATAATTTTCGGATTTCCATTTATTAAGATTACCCTTTGTCGTTTGACAATCTTTTAATAATCCCTCATAATGATTTTTAAGATCTACTATTTCATTCAGATCCCGAATATATTTTTTTACCATAGGATACAATTCTTCGTATTTTGCTTCATTTGATTTAAATATTGAAATAATAGTTTCCTGTTCTTTACTAATGGTTTTCAACTTTGCATTAATGATCGTAGATGAAAAATTAGAAACAGAATTATAAAGCTCATTTGAAGCATTAAACTCATTCCAAAGAGGGGTAAAATCCTCCCTTTTAGTTGGAACTATAAAATATATGATTGTTCCGGTAACTATAAGTGCAATCTCTATCAGAACAATTATTTTTTGCAACGATGTTAATTTCATAATATACCTTTTTTTAATTATAGTATAATTTTGTTATAAAATCAAGTTTTTTTTTAACCTTGAATATATAAAGTAAATGATAAATAAAATATTTGAAAGCCAGGCAGCTATTATCGGCGAAAGTTTTCCTCCTATCCCAAGGGTATATGTAAATCTAAACAAGGTTATATAAACAATAATAAAAATGAGCCCATATCCCAATACTTTTCCCATGTTGTCTTTCCGTATACTCAATCCAAGTGGAATTGCAAACAAAACAACAATAAATATAAAGACCGGATATGAGGTTCTACCGAAATATTCAACTAAAAATTTAACCGGATGTCTTCCCATAGCTCTCAAATTCTTGATCATTGTGCTTAATTCCTTAGATGTGAAATTTACCGGCTTTGTTCTTGCGGTATTAAAAAGTTCCGGTTTTATTGAAAGAGCAAATTTTTTTGCCTTCATTTTTACATAATCAATCAATTTTTCACTTTCATCAAAATTCCGCATTACAATATCTGTGAATTTCCAATTACCTTCATTTAAATAGATTCCTTTTTTTGCGTCAATCCTTTTTTTTAGCAATAAATTATCATCTAAAACGAGCATGATCGGATCTATTAGTATTCTTTTTTTTGAATCGTAGTAATTAGAAAAAAGATATAATTTTTCATCTTTTTCAGAAACAATTCCTATATTTCTTTCATTCCAAACCTTGAGATAATTTACATATCCTTGTAGCTCGATTTTAAAAATTTGATAAGACTTGAATTTATACTTTGGTCCCCATGAAGAACAATTAAAATATGTCAATATACTCAGCAAAAAAACGAATATGTAAATTGGCATAGTGATTTTTTTCGGATCTATGCCGGCAGTTCCCATTACGATCATCTCATTTTGTCTTCCCAAATTTCCGATTGAAAGGATTATGGAAAAAAGCAATATCAACGGCAGTAGCATATTAAATATATCGGGAAATTGATATAGATAGTAGAGTACGACTTTTGATAGGATAAAGTTTTTTATATGAGCGATCTTATCAATAAAATTTCCCAAAACATAAATAAAATAGAATGTAAATGTCAATATCAAAAAATATTTTAGAAATTCTTTAAAAACATATCTCTGTAAAATCTTCATATTCCTTCAAGCTTTCCATAATGTAAGCGATAAGTTATATCCATTTTTTCTGCAAATTCTTTATTGTGTGTAACAAATATTACGGTTGTTCCATGTTTTTTTACGATGTCTAAAAACATCTCAAATACTTTTTCCGAATTTTCATTATCAAGTTCACCGGTCGGTTCGTCTGCGAATACTATATTGGGAGCATTTACAAGTGCCCTTGCAATTGCAATTCTTTGAAGTTCACCACCTGAAAGTTCATTGGGGTAATGATCGATTCTATCGTAAAGTCCAACCTCTTTTAATAGGGTTCGTCCCTTCTCATAGTTTTTGGGACTGTTTTTAAGTATCATTGCCGGTAGAACAATATTCTCCAAAGCGGTCAATTCATTTATAAGATAGTGAAATTGAAAAACAAATCCAAAATTACTGTTTCTAATATTGGAAAGAACCTCATCATTATATTGATAGAGATCTTCATTTTTATATATTACCTGACCTGCGGTAGGATGGTCTAAACTTCCCATTATATGTAAAAGTGTAGATTTTCCGGATCCGGAAACACCCACTATTCCAACGACCTCACCTTGTTTCACTTCTAAGGTAATGTTTTTTAAAACCTCTAACTGTTTGTTTTTACCGATTTCATAAGATTTATGAAGGTTTCTTAATTCAATTATTTTTTCATTCATATCTAATCGCTCTTATCGGGTCAAGCTTTCCCGCCCAATTTGCCGGGATCAATGAGAATATTATAGTTATTATCATCGCACCCGCCACGATCAATACAAAATCCGGAAATAACTCAAATTGTACAGGTAGAACAGAAATATAATAAACCGAACCGCCCCCGGGGATTTGAATGTGGAATACTTTTATAGCAACACAGGTTAAGACACCCAATATTGCTCCTATTGCAGTTCCCAATCCACCGATATAGATCCCTTGCAACAAAAATATCTTCCGTATGCCTTTTTGTGTAACCCCAAGTGATCTCAGTATCCCGATCTCTTTTTTCTTTTCTTGAACAAGCATTACTATCGTTACTATTATGTTTATTCCTGCAACTAAGATGATTACGAATAGTATCAATCCCATAACGAATTTCTCTGTATGTAATGCGGTAAATAGATTGTGATTCATATCGATCCAGTCTCGCATAAATAAATTATCGGGTAATTTTTTTTGGATTTTTTTCATTAATTCTTTTGTTTTATAAACATTCTTTACCTTTACATAAATGGAGGTGGTAGAAGATTTTTTAGCATCAAAAAGATAATTGAAATTTTCCAGAGTTGTATAAAGAAAACTCTTATCATATTCATACATCCCTGTTTTTATTATGCCGCCCACTTTTAATTTTATCGTTTTAGGCAGTAATGACCCATTCGGAAGAATTTTAACATTGGGAGATATGATAGTAATATCATTCCCGATACTTGATGAAAGAGCAAGTGAAAGTTCGCTCCCTATGATAACTTCATCTTGTTCTATCTCTTTTATGCCCCCCGTAAGCATATATTTTTCTATACTGGTTACTTCTTCAAATGATGCCTTATCAATGCCAAAAAGGATGCCGCCGGTTACAGAATCACCGGCTTTTATCATTATCTCACTTGAAGAAACTGGGGATACGCCCAAAACCCCTTTGATGCTTTGAATCTCGGGAATATATTTTTCGTAATTATTTATCCCGCCGAACATTGAACTTATATAAATATGGGCACGGGTTCCAATTATTTTTTCCTGCAGATCACTCGAAAAGCCGTTCATTACGGACAATACTACAATGAGTGCAAATACACCGACAATTATTCCAACAATTGAGATTATTGAAACAAACGATAAAAAACCGTGTTTTTTACTTTTAAAAAATTTATTTGCTAAGAATCTTTGGTATTTCATATAAAATTGCTCCATTTAATAGTATTAATATCGTTGAAAATATGATAACATCCCAATGTCGTATCTTTATCGGGACAACCTCAAAGCCATTTTTAAATGTTTCATCTAAAAATTTATTGAATTTATGATCATAAACCCTGATGAAATTTTTTATAGGTACCCCCCTTAATTGCCCGATTAGATTGAAAATGAAAAGGTAATATACTCCCAATAGTGTTATGATCCGTGATCCTGGAAAACTAAAAAAGAATCTTTTATATACGGTTTTATCATATATTGTCATTATCAATGTAAACATATAAAATGTTATGAGAACATAAAGCCAAAAGAGAATACTTTTATTTATATCCTTATAAAAAAATTGGCATATTAGAAAAAAGACAAGCCCGAAGATAAATCCGCTGATAAGAAGTTTATTTTTATTCTTTATATCAAAGAAAAGATAGAGGATTAAGGTCATAAAAAGTATGATGAACTTGATCTCAATTGGGAAGATAAAAGAAAATAAAAGTTCAATAAATAAAAATATCACAAGATAACCCTTCGGTAAGATTCTTTTCTTTTCCTTTTTCATTCCTCTATTTCCCAATCCCAATGTAATATTCCGATTTCATTTTTATCTTTTTCAAATATAATAGATCCTTGATTTTTATTGCCATTAATAACTTTCATAGTTTATTATAACATATTTTTACTTTTTTGAAAAATATAGGCATTTAGAGCCCCGAATTTTATTCGGGATAAACTACAAGTGGAATCTATCTTTGGAGTTTACCCCGTACTTGATATTTGATACGGAGTCATTCAGAAGGGTGAGTCGAAGCCATTATTTAGCCAAGCCGAAGGTGAAGCCCAGAGCAAAGCGAAGGGTCTGGGCGTAGGAATCTCATTTATTTTTTTCCAAATTTCCCTCGGCATTGTCATTCCTGACCTGATCAGGAATCCATCTTTGGAGTTTACCCCGTTGATACGGGGTCATTCAGAGGGAACTTGTTCCCGTAGGAATCTCATTTTATAAATTCTTTGCCTATTATTTTATACTTGAATACGGTATTTTCAGTCAA
>JAUXGM010000090.1 GCA_030622125.1 bacterium
GAATTAAATTTTTTACAATAATACTTATTACATTTATAATTTATAATTTAAATAAGAGTAATATCATAAAATACTTTTTACCCATTATCATTATGTTGCTATTTATTTCTATTGACGTTTATTTGCCGGTGTTGAAAAGCTTTATAGAAACCAATAAAGAAAACTTATACAAAAAGGATATTGGTATATGGATTAATAAGCATACAGATAAAGATGATTTGATATTTATTGATCCAAGATTGTATAATTTTAGGGTTTATTCTAAAAGGAGCTGTTTCGTTACATGGGGAGAAGGAACCAGAGCGTTTTTTAGTATTGATTTTGCTATAAAATGGTGGAAGCGAGTAAATGAACTTGGCTTATATAAAACAGAAGACATAAAAAAATTTAGCATAAATATAGAAAAATTAAGATCTATTGATAGACAATATCCTTTTAAATATATTGTAGTAAAAAATAATATTAATCTTCCTTTTGAAAAAAAATATTCAAGTCGGGAATATGTGATTTATAAATATGATAAACGATAAAACATTTAAGAAAAATTTTGTTACCTCACTTACAAGTTCATACATTATTCAATTTTCCATAATGGGAATAAGTTTTATTTCCCAGATGGTTATCGCAAGGGTATTGGCAAATGCTGAGTTTGGACTTTTTGCAATGGCAACCTTTGTAAATCTTATTTTATCAAATATAATTAATCTTGGCTTCGGAAAACATCTTATAAGAACGGATTATAAAAAATGGGGAAATGCAATATTATTGCAACTTATTGTTATGGGATTTATTGTAACTCTATTTCAAACATATCCTCAAATAATCAGTTTTTACAGCAGTGAAATTGTCGGAATAATGAAAATATACTCATTAAATTTAATCTTCTTGACCATATCTTCAATTTTCAGCACATATTTATTAAAGGAATTAAAGATCCAGAAGATGATCATCCCTCAAATAATTTCAACGATTATATATGTAATTATTGTTATTTATCTGGGGTTTCGTCATTATGGCGTCTGGGCAATAATCTATGCGACAATGATTAGTGAAGTATTTAAATCACTTTATCTTTTTTGTATCTGTGGAAAGAAATTATTGTCAAGATTTAGATTTACATTTGAACACAGTTGGAGTCTATTGAGCGGAGCATTCTATCTCTTTTTGATCTTATTGGTAGGAAATTTTTACAATCAGATACATAATGCACTTTTAGGTAAGTTTCTCACCCCTGCTTTTGTCGGAATGTTCTACCTTGCATATAGATTTGTTTTATTACCGGAAAAAATGATATCAAAGGCATTCAGACAGGTTTTATATCCGGCATATATGAACAATATTGAAAACAAGGAAAGGGTACAAAAAATTATAAAGTATTCTACATTATCAGTTGTAGCAATTGAGGTTTTTATCTATGCTCTTATGTTTATTTATGCAGATTTAATCATTAGGATAGTTTACGGAAGCAGACACCTTGATATTATACCGCTTTTCAGGTTTATCTGTTTTATTCCTATTATCTTTCCCTTCGGAAAATACACGGAGAGTATTCTCATCGCTTACAAATATGAAAAATGGAATTTCTACGGACTGGTGATCAACCTGCTGATGACGGTCCTTTTGGGCCTCTGGCTGATACCCAAATATCAGAATTACGGTATGGGCATCATCAGATATATCTCCCCCGTATTTCTGCTGATCCCCATTTACATCACAACAAAAATTCTTAGGTATAAGCTCTTTTTCAAGGAGTATATCCTCATTTATCTGCCCATCCTTGCTGCTTTTTTGACATTAATTCCTTCGCTGAAGACCCGTCTATATTTTCTTCCAATTATTCTCCTGATGTATTCCCTGATACTGCTTCTTGAATACAAGTATATCTATAGTGAATACCTTGACATTAAAAAGCGCTTCCGGCTTCGAAAGCAGAGAAACAAGACTGTTCGGGATCCGGACGGAGAGAAGTAATGGATTTTTTCGGAGTCATAAGCTATTCAGATGAAACAGATCCCAGGGAGCTCAGGGATAAATTCACCGCATTTCTCCGGAAGTCCTCGCTGGAACCCTCTGAAAAGGAGATCACAGACTCCATTCCGGGAGGCTTATTCTATTTGCCTGAGAATATCAACAGGCTGAGGACGGGCCAGGAAAAGGGGATTCTGGCGCTTGTCAATGGCCCCATCAACAAAGGAAACATTTGCGAAGTGAATTGGCGCAGTGAGGAAAGTATCCTGGAAAATATCATTGGGGGCTTTTTTATTGCGGAAAGCTTCGGCAAAAATGAAATTTCCCTTCTGGTGGATCCTAATGGAATACAGCAGGCGTTCTATTGGTTCAATGGGGAATATTTGGTCCTTTCCGATGATCTGCGAGCAGTTGCCGCATGGCCGGAATACAAAAAAGAGCTGAATCTCAATGCCGTGGATGCTTTCTTTTCTTCTGAGACAAATTCCTTTACAGAAACCTTTTTCAAAGGGATCTTCCGGATCGAGGCGGGGCAGAGGGTCACTGTTTCAAAGAGAGGTGTGGAAAGGGACCTTTACTGGTTTTTGAAATTCATCAAAGACCGTGACCTTGATCTGATCTCCTCTGTGAACAAACTTAATACCTCCCTTGAGAATGTCATGAAGAGATATCTGGAAAACGGAAGCCCGGATTTCGCTCTGCTGCTCAGCGGAGGCTTGGATTCGAGCTTTATTCTAGGTGTTCTTGCAAGGATATACGATGGCCCGATCAGTACCTTCACAGTAGGCTACGAAGAGAAGGAAGGGATACAGTATGATGAGATCCCAAAGGCCCGTGTTACCGCGGAGTATTTCAAAACCTCACATCATGAGATCCTTTTCACAAGAGATGAATTCCGCGATCTCCTGTTCGGAGAATATACCAGGACAATGGATGAGCCTAATGGTAACATTGCGAATCTGACTCTTATAAATGTTGTAAAAGAAATGTCTGGACGCTTCAGCAATGTCCTGAACGGTCTGGGTCCGGATTCTTTTTTTTACAGTAACGCAAATGATTTTAGATACGGCAGCATATATACCATTCTTAAATTTCTGGAAATTACAGGGATGGGAAAATCCCTTGAATTCATGCGTGGGGCTCTTATGAGGATGGAGATCTTTGATCATAGATTGAACAGGATCTTCTTTACTCCAAAAGCATATATTCGGGGTGTTAAAACCATGCCTCCACTAAATCATTACAGGAAATATCAGATTTACAACCCATTGATGCTGAAAGTGAAAAGACAGACCGAGCTCTTTTATGATGATCTTTTAAGAAGCCATCTTTCACTACTGGGCAACAACCATGAACTTTCGGATGCAATGGCTTTTATGGACCTTAAACTTGTGGTACACAGGAATTTCATCCCATCTTCCTGCCAGATATTTCCCCGGGCAGGGATTGGAGTGTATTCGCCTTTCCTTGATCCCAAGTTCATGGAAGATTATGGAACCATACCGCAGGAAAGCAAGTATTTCCCGTGGCAAAGCAAGAAATTGCAGAAAATCATGGCAAAACGATTTCTGCCAAATGAGATACTGAACCGGAAAAAAGTGCCCTTCAAGGTTCCCCATGTAAAATGGATGCTGGCGGATTTCAAGCCGCTGATGTTGGAACGGATATTTTCCAGCAGTCACACCGGCCGTATTTTCAGGAAATCCGGATTGAAGGAATTTCTCAGCATAAAGCATTCTCCGGTAGTGCTTTGGAGGGTATTTCTTCTTATTAAATGGCTTGATGAGAATTTTTAGGGTAGGTTATTCTTCTTTTGAACCAGATCTGATATTATCTTCTATTGCATATACTGTCTGACCCCTTTGATCACCTCATTCTGTTCCTTTTCTTTCAAAGTATGGAAAAGGGGTAGACGGAGCAGTCTTTTGCTCATATCTTCAGTGATCGGCAGTTCTCCTTCCCGGTAGCCAAGGGAATGCCCTACGGGAAAACTGTGCAAGGGAATATAATGGAATACAGCAAGTATTCCCAGGGTTTTCAGGTGCTTCATAAGCCCATCCCTCATTTCACCGTTTGGGAGTATCACATGGAATATATACGAATTATGGATTATGTCCTCTGGATGTTGCGGCAAATCAAGTCCTTTGATGTCCTTGAGTCCTTCATTGTACCTCTTCCAGAGGAAGTTACGCCTGTCCTGGCTCTCCTTAAGATGTTCGAATTGCGCCCATAGAAATGCTGCATTAAGTTCAGAGGGGAGAAAGGATGACCCCACATCCACCCATGTGTATTTATCGATTTCACCGCGGAAAAATTTTGTACGGTTAGTTCCTTTTTCCCAGATGATCTCAGCTCTCTCTACCATCTCTTCATCGTTTATGAGTAATGCTCCGCCTTCTCCCGAGATAATATTTTTTGTTTCATGAAAAGAAAAAGCGGACATATCTCCCATGGACCCAAGGAATCTGTCTTTGTATCTGCCACCAATTCCGTGAGCCGCATCTTCGACGAGCGCTAATTTATATTGTTTCGTTAATGCGCATATGGTGTCCATCTCACATGCCGTTCCTGCGTAATGTACCGGAACGAGTGCCTTGGTATTTTCGTTGATCAACGCTTCTATGAGATTTTCGTCGAGGTTCAATGTATCGTTTCTGATATCACAAAAACGCGGGATCGCCCCTCTTAAGAGGAATGCATTGGCAGTAGACGGATAAGTAAAAGACGGCATTATGACCTCGTCTCCCGGCTCAAGGTCGAGAAACAGAGCGATCGCCTCAAGGGCGGATGTCCCTGATGTGGTTAGAAAGGCTTGTTTGATGCCGAAATTGTTCTGAATGAACTCGGTGCATTTTTTTGAGAATATTCCATTTCCCGAGATCTTCCCTGATCGGAGTACTTCGGTGACATATTCCAGTTCCTTCTTGGTTAGTGAGGCGCTGTTAAAAGGAATTTTCATTGAAAAAGCGATACTCCTCCCGATATTGAGAGATCACTTATTTTCATAATTTCTCTGGTAGTAATTTCTATAATCACCACTTATACAATGCTGAACCCATTCGGAATTGTCCAGATACCACTGCACGGTATCCTTCAAACCCTGAGAGAATTCCACAAAGGGTTTCCATCCCAGTTCTTTGTTGATCTTATCAGTATTCACAGCATAGCGTTTATCATGACCGGGCCTGTCCTTAAAACATAGCGGATCAAGAATACATCTTTTTCAAGTATCTCTAAAATGGTTTTCACGATATCGATATTGGTCCTTTCATTCTTTCCGCCGATATTATAAATTTCTCCGGCCCTGCCGTTTTTCAAAACCGAGATAAGCCCCCGGCAATGATCGTCCACATGGATCCAGTCACGGATATTCATTCCGTCGCCGTATACAGGAAGTTCCTTATCGTTCCGGGCATTCTCTATCATCAAAGGGATGAGTTTTTCGGGGAATTGATAAGGGCCGTAATTATTGGAGCATCTTGTGATAACGATATCCATCCCAAAGGTCTTCTGATAAGATCTGCAGATCAGGTCCGCTCCGGCCTTTGTCGCTGAGTACGGGCTGTTGGTCGCCAATGGAGTATTTTCCGTGAAGTAACCGGTCTTCCCAAGAGAACCGTACACTTCGTCAGTGGAAACTTGTAGAAATCTTTTAATACTATATTTCTTGGAAGCTTCAAGAAGGGTTAATGTGCCCTTGATATTGGTGTCTATAAAGATGCTTGGGGACAGAATTGACCTGTCCACATGGCTTTCTGCCGCCAAATTCACGACGAGATCAGGTTTTTCTCTCTTAAATACTTCTTCTATCTGTTTTTGATCAGAAATATTTACTTTATAAAAGCTATAGTTAGGTGATGCCTTTACGGACTTGAGGTTTTCAAGGTTCCCGGCATATGTCAGCATGTCTACATTGACCACCTCATATTTCCCTTCATCGATCAATATGTGAATGAAGTTCGATCCGATGAAACCTGCTCCACCGGTAGCCAGTATCTTCATTCCTTGATCTCGTTATTGCAGTCCATCATTATCTTATTCGCGCTTCTAAACGATTCCATTGTTCCGGCATCCGTCCATTCTCCTTCAAGGATCCCGTATGTTAATATGCCGTTTTTTACATATGCGTTATTCACATCGGTGATCTCCAATTCTCCCCGAGTGGAAAATTCCTGTTCGCGGATAATGTCAAAAACTTTTTCATCGTACATGTAATAACCTACTACTGCGTAATTGCTTTTGGGCTTTTCGGGTTTTTCCTGTATCTCTACGATCTTCCGCTCATCCAAAGCAGCTATCCCGTATCTCTCAGGATCAGAGACCTTTCTCAATAAAACCTTGGCCCCTTCCTTCTGCTGGAGGAGTTCCTTTGCAAAAGGTGCAATAGAATGGGAGGCGATATTGTCACCGAGGATGACACATATCCTGTCGCCGTGCGTGAAGTTTTCGGCGAGTAATAATGCGTGTGCAATGCCTTTTGCATCTTCTTGGACCTTGTAAGTAAACTCAACTTTTAACTCATGACCGCTTCCTAGGAGATTTACCATATCTCCCATATGTTCGGTTGATGTAACGATCATTATTTCTTTGATCCCGCAGGAAATCAGTTGATGAATAGGATTGTAGATCATGGGTTCGGCTCCGACCGGCAACAAATGCTTATTAGTTACCTAACTTAAGATGGTTTATGAAAATAATGTTTTTAGGATTTATCTTTTATATTGGAAAAAAATGTAATGCAAAATATTCAAAAACACATTCTATTTGCAAAAAAAAGAATAATATAGTAAAATGAAAAAATTGAAAAGTTGTGGCAAAAAAGTAGGAGATTGTTTATGAAGATCACAATTAATAATAAAAAAGAAATTTTAATTGTAATTTTTTTATTATTGATTTCCATTCTTTTCTTCTACAAGTTAATTCCAAAAAACAAAATTTTTACCAGCGGTTGTTGGGACTGTAATTATTCCCGTTCATTATTTATCATGCAAACAATTAAACACGGTTCAATTCCCTTTTGGACTCCTACTGAGGAATGTGGGATTCCAAGAGTTATTACAAGAACGGTTTACTATCCCTTTAATTGGATTTTCAATATTATTACCAAATCAGTTCCACAAGCAATGAAATTATATTTGATTTTTCATATATTTCTTGCAGGTTTTTTTATGTATTTATTCATCAAAACACTTAAAATCAAAAGAGAAATAGCATTTTTTACCGGAATTGGTTATATGTTTGCAGGAATATTAACTGAACGAATTACTCCCGGACACATAACTGTTTTTACAAGTTTCGTTTGGGCTCCTATTGTCTTTTGTTTTGCTGAAAAAGTTATCCAAAAAAGGAAACTTTTGTGGTCAATTTTATTTGCACTTTCTCTTTGTATGATATGGACAGGAGGACATCCTCAACACTCCATTTATCTTACTTATACAATAGCTTTATATACTCTTTTTCAAATTATTGTTCTGGGGAAAAATCGTAAAATGGAAAAGAAAAAAGCGGTATTATTTATATTAATTGGGGGAATTTTTTTCGTTGCTCTTACTTTAATTTTCTCTATTCCTGCTCTTGAAGTTATTAAAAATTCTTTTCGACGCAA
Source organism: bacterium (assembly GCA_030622125.1). Lineage (GTDB taxonomy): Bacteria > AUK180 > AUK180 > AUK180 > AUK180 > JAUXGM01. The sequence goes on from JAUXGM010000090.1 coordinate 7,574, forward strand.
TGCAGCAGGATTGCCATTTAATTATATCACCAGACGTTCGCTTCCAGTGAGAAATCTCATCACATTTTTGACACCTACAATTTATGGAACTCCATATACAAAAATATGGTGGGGAATTGTGGATTTTACAGAAACTTGCGGTTATGTAGGCGTTATTCCTTTACTTTTGATGGTTGTTTCAATTTTATTTGTCAGAAATAAAAATATTACTATCTTTTCTATTTTGATGTTTTTCTCAATAATTTTATCATTAGGCAAAAACACGCCATTATATGGTTTATTTTACAAATTTTTACCGCTCTGGAGTGTCGGAAGGGATCCGGGAAGGATTTTAATTATATTTGCAATATCTATTTCAGTACTTTCTGCCTATGGATTGTCATATTTATTAAAACCAGATCCGGAAAAAAATGCCCTATTTAAAATCTTTTTACGGATAATTTTATTTTTATCTACTATTTTAATATTAAGCACGATCGTATTTTATTGTGGTAGTAATATTATAAAACCTATTTTAGCAACTTTCTTACAAGATATAGATTTAAAATATTCATTGATTGGATATAATTTATTAAAATTTTCAATAATATTTATTAGTTTTAGCACACTACTATTATTGTGGACAAAAAAAATAATTAGTAAGAATCTTTTGTTATCTGTAATACTTTTTATATTAGTTTGTGATCTTTGGTCCTTTGGAATACCTTTGGTCAAACCAAATAACTCAAAAAACTTTGGTAATTTGACTGCTGTAAATTTATTAAAAAAGGACAAATTAATATATAGGGTAATTATTAA
>JAUXGM010000069.1 GCA_030622125.1 bacterium
AGAGTTCGCAGAGGAATAATAGATGCTTAGCTCTGAGAAGAAACAAAAGAAAACAAGGAAATATAATAACCACAGCACCAAGAAGGTGCTGGATATACCATAGAGCACACGAAAGTAAGTGTTGAGTTGGGAAAATACATAAATAAACAAGAAAAAAGAAAGTGCAAATACTGGATTCCTGATCAGGTCAGGAATGACGCTTTTTCACTTTGCGGTCTCTGCGTCTCTGCGGTGAGATAGTTCGGAAAAACAGTGCCAGTTTGACGGTTTCAGAATTTATTGATTGGGATTTGAGAAAAAGTAAAGAAAGTGATACAATAAATCGTGGATGATGTTGGTATAATTAATATTATGGTTTACAAACAGTATAATCTAACTGATGAATATATGAGAAGATTGTCTTCTAAACTTTCAGAACAATTCAAAAAATCTGATGAGCGTGAAAAAAAAGATAAAAGAGAATCTGAAAACATTTGAATATGAAATATAAAATATTTATAAGTTCGGTTCAGAAGGAAATGGAACATGAACGATCAACCATATCCAGTTTGATTACAACTGACCCTTTTCTTAATGAACACTTGATCCCAGTCCTTTTTGACAAAGAGCCAATATCAGGTCGCAAAACATCTAAACCATATCTTGATTGTTTGGATTCCTGTCAAATATATATACTTTTAATAAGCAAAGAATACGGGAAGTTGCAAGGTTCCATTTCGGCAACCCATCTTGAATATAGACGCTCACAAAAAAATAAACTGCCAACCCTTATTTTTGTTAAAGGTCAGGACGATGAACAGCGCGAAACAAAGACAAAGAAATTGTTCAATAAGATTAAAGCAGATGGGTATACTTATAAAAGATTTTATGACCGTCTTGATTTGCGTATAGAAGTACGTCGGGCTCTTATAAAAGTACTTGAACAGGAATTTGGTATTGTTCCTACAAAGAATGAGTCCAAGAGTGGTGCAGATACATTGGAGGCAACATCTCCTTTTGAAGCTAAACAGACTGATATTTTATGGAATCAATTAGATTATGATGTTGCAAAAGAATGGCTTACAAAAATAGATGATGTTTTGAAGAAAAAAATACGGAAAGATATAATTCTCAACCATCTACGGACAAGAGGTATGTTATGGCACAAGCAGGGGACTGAAGATTATTTTGCTCTGGCTGCAGGGATTATTTTTCTTGGCAGGAATCCGTCTTCCGTATTCCCGCATTGCCGTATACTTGCTGATGCATACCGCGGACAAGAAACTGATCCTAACCCAAAAGATCAGAGTACCATAAATGCACCTGCACCAGTAGTCGTTCAGGCTGTTATTGATTTTGTCAACAATAACACACGTCATCCACCTCGCATTGTCGGTCTGAATCGTATTGTGTTAAATGAATATCCGGTGGAAGCTATTCGTGAAGCTATCGTGAATGCAATTGCCCATAGAAATTATGAGGATAAATCACGTACCATTATGGTAGAGGTATTTTTTAATCGTGTGGTAATTTCAAGTCCGGGATTACCGCCTCGGCCTTTGACCCTACCAAAATTACGACGGGGTAAATATCTACCCTGTTCCAGAAATCCCGTTGTGGCTCAATCATTAGCTCTCCTGAAACTTATGGAACAGCGTGGCAGCGGTCTTGCTCGCATGAAAGCTGCGATGCTTGACCATGGTTTGGATCCACCTGTATTTGATATTATTGACGGTTATTTTCAGGTCACATTACCGGGGGCAGGTGATAATGTAGATCGTTTAAGAATACCTGAAGATAAAATAAAAAACTTAATTTCACCTTCGGTCGAAGAACGACTGAACGAACGACAAAAACAGATGATGGTTATACTCATTCAAGGCGAATCATTAACCAGCCGCAAGTGTGAGAAATTATTTGGAGTATCCAGACCGATTTCGGCGAGTGATTTCAAGGTTTTAGTCCAGACAGGAATAGCAAGACGAGTTGGACAAGGTCGTTCAACACATTATGTATTAAACTCTAAGCATAATCGTTAAGTAATCGTTAAGCGGATTGAGCTAATCGTTAAGTCGGAAAATGGGGACGATGGCATGAAAGAAGTTTTGAGTTGTGAAAATACATAAATAAACAAGAAAAAAGAAAGCGCAAATACTGGATTCCACGGCTAAAGCCTCTGAATGACAATAAAAGAAATGGATCCCCGGGTCAAGCCCGAGGATGACGGGAAGTAAGTGAAGAGAGAAAAGTGAAAGGGAATGAGATTCCTACGGAAACTTTGTTTCCTCTGAATGACAGAAATATTAAAAAAATTTGATTTATGGGATTAAAAGTGGTAAAATTAAACATATGAAAAAGTATGAGATCAAAATAATAAAAGAGCGTATTGAATTTAATAAAATTCAAGAATTATTGGAACATAGAAGTTCTAAAACGACAGAGATTTATACTCATGTGAGTAATAAATCTTTAAGAAGTATAATGAATCCATTAGATAATCTAAACAAAGGAGGTAATATTGAAGACAAACAACATCTATAGAGTGGTATATATGACGGTTGGTCACATATACCGCCAAATTAGAAGAATACACGACACTATGTCGTATAAAACAAGTTAGCCGTAATAATTTGATGGAGAACTTAAAAATGATAAATCAAGCAGAAATTTTAAAAAAAGAAGACTTTAAAAAACCGATAATATTAGTTTTTATTGCAGTTTATATTTTTGCGGTTGTGTTGACTCTCTTAAATGAACCAGAAAATGCATTAGCTTATATAGGGTTAAGCATTGGTATGTTTTTCCTCTGCTGGTTAGTTGTTGATCTTACAAAAAAGATAAAAGTTAGGGATATTGAGATAAAACGACCCGGCTTGGAACTTATAGTCGGGGTTCTAATTCTTGTTATCTGGGATTATGTGCCCATCCCTAAAATTGATTTTGGAGACAAATGGAATATTGGGTTTATCTTAAAGAAGATAATAATATTTGTGGTTATACCATTTATATTTTTAAAAACCAGAAAGAACTCATTAACATCCATGGGGCTTACAATCAAAGAATGGAAAAAGAATCTTTGGGTCGGTTTAATTGTTTTTATTGTAATGGCAATTCCAAGTGCTTTTTTTATTGCTAATACAGGTAGTGAAATTCTTAGCGGAAAGTATAGCACTCCGCAGGTTGGAATCGGGTTATTTTCATCGTTTATCTATTTCTTTCTGATGTCAGGTTTTTCCGAAGAATTTTTCTTTAGAGCATTTATTCAGACGAGGATTTCATATTTACTGAAATCGAGTATTAGTGGAGTTTTAATCACTTCACTGATTTTCGGGTTAGGTCATATTCAGGCTATTATGCAATGGTATCCAGGAATAACAATTGGTGAAGCTTTTTGCAGGGCATTCTTTATGCAGACACTTATTGGAATTCTATTAGGAGTAATTTGGGAAAGGACAAGGAATTTGATACCGGGGGTATTTATACACTCGGGGGTGGACGGTTTGAATAATTTATTTTCTATAATTGCAAAGCTTGGTCTTTGAATTACTACGGATAACACGGGATAAACGAAATTGGAGATGATTACTTTATTAATTTATAAACATTGGGGAGAAGATGTTCAGTTAAAATTTTTACAATCTTTCAAAGCCTTCACCTTCGTTTATCCCGGGAACGTTATATGAAATTGCTCCTCAAACAATTAGAAATGGAAAAGAGAGAATAAAATGGAAAAGATTGGGTTGTTATTGATACTGTTTTTTATGGTATCAGGAATTGCCATGACGGATGAATTTAGTGATAGCTTCAATGATGGGAATTACCATGGATATGTTTTGACTACCAGTTTGACGACTACTATTTTGCCCGTCAACATGTAAAGTTGGGGACGGGGACATAAAGAAAGTTTTGAGTTGTGAGTTATTAGTTTTGAGTTGAAGAAAAGAGAGACTCACCACAGAGACGCAGAGTTCGCAGAGGAATAATAGATGCTTAGCTCTGAGAAGAAACAAAAGAAAACAAGGAAATATAATAACCACAGCACCTTTTCAAAGTGCTGGATAAACCACAGCACCAAGAAGGTGCTGGATATACCGCAGAGCAACAAATAAGTGAATAGTGAAAAGTGAAGAGTGAAAAGTTAAAGAAAATCAAAAACAAAGAAAAGAAAGAATAAAGAACTTTAACTACGGAGGCTAAAAAGAAGTTTTGAGTTTAGTTGTAAGAAAAAAAGATGGATTCCACAGTCGTGAAGTTTACCCCGTACACCCAATCAAGTTGAGTGCATGCTTAATACGGGGCAGGAATGACAGGACAAAACTGGTTTTGAATTGTATTTGACTGGTGACTGGTGTTTTGGTGCACTGGTAATCCGTAGTTAATATTATTATTTAAATACTGGATATTTCGCTTCGCTCAATATGACGGACAGGGATGGATTCTTCTTTCTTTGCGCTCTTTGCGTCTCTGCGGTGAATATTGTTATTTAAATATTGGATTCCACGCCCACAAGGGGCTCTGAATGACGGTAGGAAGAGGCTGATTTTCTAAATATAACCGTTTTTTACTATGTATTCAGCGATCCTTACTGCGTTTGTTGCTGCACCGATCCTTATATTATCAGCAGAAATAACGAAATTGAGAGAATTATCGGAAGCTCCTCTTCTAAAGCGTCCAACATCAACGATATCGGTATTTGCAGAGGAAATCGGCATCGGGAATTGATAATTATCTTTGTCATTTAAGACCCGAAGATAGGGATCATTACTCATTATTTTTTCAATTTCTTCTATCTCAAATGATTTTTCCGTTTCAACATAAAGAGATTCAAAGTGAGAATAAAATGTGGGCACCCTCAATGTAGTTGCATAAACATCGATCTTATCATTGAATATCTTATCTGTTTCCTCCCACATCTTGTTTTCTTCGGTAGAATAATTGTTCTTTTCTATAGAACCGATAAATGGTAACACATTAAACGCAATGGGATACGGATAAAATTTTGAAGTTATCTCCCCATCTGAAATGAATTCCTTTGTTTCATTGTAAAGATTATTTATAGATCTCAACCCTGAGCCGGATACCGATTGAAGTGTAGTTACAATAATTTTTTTTATTCCGAAATTTTTATAGATCGGATGAAGAGCCAGTACCATCTCAATTGTTGAACAATTTGGATTTGCAATAATTTTATCTTCTTTCTTTATAATATTTCCATTTACTGATGGGACAACAAGAGGAATACCTTTGACCATTCTATGTGCAGTTGAATTATCTATGATCTTTCCGACATTATTTTTTATTTTTTCAGCAAATTCTTCTGCAAATCTTGCCGATATAGCAAAAAATACTATATCATCATCAATATCATCACAAAATTTATCAACCTTGATCTCCTGTCCCCGGAATTTAAAAATTCTTGATCGGGATCTTTCTGAGGCATACAAAGAAAGATTATCAACTTCTATGGTAGATGATTCAAGAAGTTCAAGCATCTTTTGACCGACCACCCCTGTAATCCCAATAATAGAGACATTTATGCCCATCAATAACCTCTTTTTCCAAGCCGCCGATACATTATTCTCTTTCCACCCTCAACTCCGGGTTGATCGAACGGATCAATATCAAGAAGATGTGAACTATAAACCGTTAATATATATGAGAACATAATTAACCGTCCCAAATTTTCGGGGGATAATTCTTTAAGTTCCAATTCCAATGTAGGGACACCGAGATTATTAAGATTCTCCTGCGTTCCTTCAAATTCAATATTCACAATATTCCCAAAATCTTTATTGTAAAGATAACCGAAGGAAGAATAATTCAATTTCTCCGAGATCGTAAAATTTACATTACGATCCCTTACATTTAGAAAAAAGATCACCTTGTCCTGCGGTCCATCGGTAAAAAGTTGAATAATTGAGTGCTGATCGGTCGGTCCGACGGCAATCATTGGTGTTTGTCCGATTTTTCTACCCTCTTTATTTATCTTCCCCAATGATTCCGACCATAATTGAATGAACCATTCACCATAAGTTTTTAATCTATAAACATAAGGAAAGAGTATTAGGATATTATGCCTTCGTTTGTAGAGCTTATAATTGGCAAATCCGATCTCAAATGGTTCTGTTAATGTTCCTTGTTTTACATCATTTAGATATTCCTTTGCTCCCGATATCAGTTCGTCAATTGGAAATCCGCCTAAATACAATGGGAATAAACCTACATTGCTTAAAACGGAATATCTGCCGCCAAGCTCTTCAGGAAGGGAAAGATTAAAAAGCCGATTTTCTTCAACAAACCTTCTGAGATCACCCTTTTTCTGATCAGTTATAAAAACAAAATGATCTTTCCAGTTATCTTTTAATGTCTCTTTTGCTTTTCCAATAAAGAACAGCGTATTTGCTGCCGTTTCCATTGTTGATCCTGATTTTGAAATTGGAATAAAGATCGTTTTTTTAATATCTATATTTTCAATTACCTCCGCCAATCTTTCCGGCTCGGTTGTGTCAACAATAATTATTCTTTTTTTAAATATTTTTTTAAAACAGTTATAGATCATTTTTGTTCCAAGTGCCGATCCTCCGATACCGATAACGACAATTGTATCGAATATTGGAAGCTTGCTAATTATTTTTTTATAATTACCAATATTTCCGCCAATATAATTAGAAAAAGGGAATCCCTTATCATTTAATTCCAAAAGAAATTCTTTTTTTAATTCTTGCACCTTAGCTGCGTATTTTGTTAGCAAAATTGAAACCTTTTTCGAGTAACTTGTTTTCACTAATACCTCCTGATTACTCCTGTTATTTTCCCTAATATTTTTACATACTTCTTTCTTATCATAGCGAATTCCGGATTTTCCGACTTTAATATTATTAATTTTTCTTCAAAAAAGATCCTTCTGATCATAATATTGCCTTCAAGTAGAACTGCAACAATATTACCATTTTTTGCATAATTTTGCATTTTTATGATCACAAAGTCATTTTGTTTTATCGCTGTATTTTTCATTGAGTTATCGATTATTTTAAATGCGAAATATTCCCCAGTAGAAAAAAAATCCTTATCTATCGGAATATAGTTATTAATTGATTTTATTGGTAAAAATGAATTCCCATTTATCTCATTTATGATTGGGATAAAGTTATTTTTCTTGGCGTCAACATTTATGATATTTAATGATCGGGAGTATTTCTTTCGTTTGATATAACCTTTTTTTCTCAATGTTTCTATCCTATCATAAGTAGCTCTGATACTTATTCCAAAGTGCCCTGCTATTTTTTTAAGAGTCGGTGTATATTTTTTTTCGTTGATATGGTTTTCTATGAAGGTAAGTGTTTTCATTTGAACCTCAGTCAGGTTATTATCTATCATAATTCGCCTTTTACCACCACATAGATACTGTAATTGGAGGTTTTGTTGAAATCATAAAAATCCTTTCTTGTTCCAATCCCCGCCTGAAATGATTTTGCAAAATTATAACCAATGGAAAAATTATAAAAGACGATCGGTGACAAAAATTTATTATCTTCAATTTCCGTCATATCGAGATAGTTGACATTTGCGTCCCAACCGATTTTTTTATAATTATAATGAGTGATGAATTCAAGTCTTTGGTATGGTACATTTTTAGTTCTATTCGGATTGTAAAAATAGTTGAGTTTGACAATATTATTATAATTCAAATTAATAAAAGGTTCAATAAAAAAAATATCATCCTCAGATATTTTAAGGAAATTCATATCTTCGGTATATAAATCTTCGGCATATAAATTGTTTTTACTTTCCTCCGAATATTGAACGCCGCTTTTTATAATTAGTTTTTTATAATTAAACTTGAAATAACCGTAACAGCTATTTTTAATGTAAAATGTAGTTGCAAAATCAGAGAAATAAGGTAAAATGCTGGGGAAAGTTTTTTTCTCTATGGACACCTTGTTCTCAAGAATAAAAGAAATTCCTTTCAAGATTGACATTCTCAACCCAAAGAGCGGAATGAGTTTTCTATCAGTATATTTGGCTCCGGAAATACCTAATGAAAATGTAATTTTATCCCATTTATATTTTCCTGAAACCATAATATTATAGATCGGATTAAAATGATTAAAAAGATACAAATGAATATTTGACCTGATTAGAATGATCGGCGATAAAAACAAGCTAATATTTAATCTATTATAGACCGATCTTTCTAAAAAATTTGAGATTGAGTTTAGATTTGTATACTTAAACCCGGTTATATTCAATATTTTTATATTACTATTTACGATCTTATCAAATCCTAATTGCATATCAAGGGCAGTATTATTCAAGTTCTTTGCCTCTTCATATTCATAAAAATCATACATTCCATTTAGAATAAGAAAGGTTGTCATATCCTTTGTATTCAGATTGAGTTTGATGTCCCCTTTAAAATTTTCATAATACCTATCCCTAATATATGGATAGAAGTGATAGTATCCGAATTCAGGAGAGATGGAAAGGTTTTTTTTTGAAATGAAACCGTTTATATTCACTTTTGCAAGAATATTTGTTCCGATAAATGCACTATAACGATAAGAATTTTCAGATATTTCGTTTTCTTTTTTTTCTTCTATCTTTTTAAATTTTACTTTTTCCTTTTCATCTTTTTCCTTTTCTATACTGATCTTTTTCGTTCTACTTTCTCCCTCTGTTATCTTTTCGATCTCAGTCCCTTCGATCAGTATTTCCGGTAAATCATTATTTTCAGAAAAAGGTTTTATAAAAAAAATAAGTAAAAAACAGAGGAATAATATCTTATTTTTTTCCATTTAGCAACCCTGCAATTTCATCTGCAAGTTTATCACGATTCTCTTTTGTAACCTTATGAAGTATAACATCCTTTCTCTTTGTAACAGCATCCCAGAAAAAATTTTTCTTATATTTTTTTAAGATGCCGATAATTTTTGGAAAGGAATCAATTGTATTCATTACACCCGCTCTGAATTTTTCAGCTTTGCTTTCTAAAAATCCGAGTTCATCCATAACAATAATATCTGAAAGTTCTACTGCGGAAATAAGTGCAGAAATACCATCACGATCAAATATATTTGCAATTTTTTGGGAATCATCATCAATGAAAAATGAAATCCCATCTCCACCGGAAAGATCGGTGAATTTTACCTCTCTATCACTTACCTTCAATGTTTTAAATCCGCCGGGTCTCAAATTTGTTTTTTTCAATATATTATTTAACAACATTGTTTTTCCAATTCCTCTATCACCGTACAAAAATATTTTTATACCCGGTATTGATGTTGTTGATCTTTGCATTTCATTCTTCATAATTACAATATTATACAAAAAAAGTTCTTTTTTTTCAAACAAACAGCTTTTTACGAAATAGGGGAATAAGAGAATAAGGGAAAACAGAGGTTAGAGGTTGGTGAAGAAAATATAATACAAAGCCGTAGGGGGTAGACCTGTGTATCTACCCATTGAGAGTAAAAAAATATTAAATTCAGAAAACAGGCGGGACATACTTTTAATAGTTGTGAGTTGCGAGTTATGAGTTTCGAGTTGAAATGCAAAAGCATGTATAATATTTTTTCTTGATTTTTAACCTTGAACCTTGACCATCCTGCAATAACCTAATTATTTCAAAAAGCAAATAATTCATATTTTAAATGGAAAAAGCCTTCTTGTAATATTTTTCTTAAATTATAGAAATATTTTAGTAAGAAATGCCATTTTTGGGCAATATATTTTGAAAACGAAGAAGATAGGGCATTGATTTCCTTAATATCCCCTTTATCCTTGATATACTTACATAATCTCAGAAGATTAATACCGATTGCTCTGCAGATTATACCATTTTTCACCCTTGACAAACCGCGAAAGATGGTTCGCTTCACTGATTTATAAAAAAACATATAAACCATTGACTCCGCACCGGCACGAAGTTTTAAGAATTCTTTATATTCAGTATCCTCTAACTGCTTTCCCTTGATTTTTACATAATATTCTCTTTCCTTGAAATAATAGCTGTAAAACTTTTTTCTTTCTTTAACAAAACATTGTGATAGGAAAGGACAATTTGAACAGTCTTCCTTTTTAAATCTACCACTTAAATATCTCCTTTTCGCATCATATTTTTGCTGATACGGCTTCTTGCCGGCAGGACATTCCTTTAGAACACCGTCTTCAATAATTGCATCTGCAAGGTTTTGATTATTTTTGACCTTTTCGGGGCTTTTTATTGCGCTCACATGCAAATTAATCCCGAATTGTTTGCATTTATCTTCAGTATTCTCTCCTGAATAACCTCCATCTGTTAATAGATCATTTGCTTTGTCAATTAGTGAATTTTCATCATTCAAACTTTCCAAAAGAAGTTCTGTATCAGGCGTATTATTGGGCTTTACTTCAACTTCTGTAATTACTTGAAATAAATTATCTTTAGAACAAGTTTCTCCAAAATTTCCAACATAACCTTTATGATGACCATCTTTATAACGATATGTAGCATCGGGATCTGAAGGGCTTTGAATACTTGAACTGGAAACCTCTTTCGGGGGTTTTAAATCCACCTTTGGTGAGCTCCCACCGGTAATGTTTAATTGTTCATCAATCAAGCGGTTCAAATTCTTAAATTGTTTGGTTTTATTATAACTGCTGTTATTTTTATATTTCTCATAAAGCAAATATGCGTATTCCCCTAATCTCCGGAGCATTTCTTTTGTTTCATTCTGCTTTAAACGATGGGATAGATCAAGATTCTTTTCCTTTAATAAAAGTTGAACTTCTTCCGGTAATGAACAAATATCAGTAGAATTAAGAATTTTTAGAAAGTTATGTATGATCTTAACAAATAGGTTTAATCGGGTTAGCCGTTTTATATTTGCTGCTATCATGCTTGAATCCATCCGCTGAAGACTCAAATCAAGGTTGAATTCTTTTGTCAGATCAAGTGAAATATCCTTCAAAACCTCCTTTAATAAAGAGGTGTTATGTTTTTCGTCATACTTAACTAAATGTTCACGAAAATAATAAAGAGTGCGAGGCGCCAAACAAACTTCACCAGGATCCTCTAATCCAAGAGCATACATAGCACGTAAATCTGTATGAAAAGACTCAATCAATTCTTCATCTGTATAATTAAATAAATGCTTAATAATCTCCAAACTCACGAGAATATTCACCGGCTTATTGGGGCGACTGTATTTATCGCTATACATATCTTTGAATTTGCTTTCATCAATATTGCAAAATATGTGTTCATAAAATGGTGATGCCCAGCTTGAATTTATTATTTTCCTTACTTTAGGCGGCAAATTCTTCAAGAATGATATTAACTTTTTTTGGTTATGAGTTATGTTTTTCTTAAACATAGAAAATCTCCTATAATCCTATCTTTAGATTATGTTTATTATACCATATTACAGATAAAAAGTCAAGTAAATATTCATCATTTTACCGAATATAAAGAGAATTTTTAAATACTATGATAATTTATAAAACTTTTCTCTCCTAAAGAAATATTTTAAGAAATTATGTGAAAATAATACCCTTTTTGCAGTATGGTCAAAATTCATCTTTAAATTTTCAGTTATGAAATGAAATTTCATTATTCGAAATCTTTTTAATTATTAGAAAATCAATTTTCTACTTAAAAAAAAGATTTAATGAAAAGTGATTTAGTA
>JAUXGM010000181.1 GCA_030622125.1 bacterium
CCAGCACCGTGAAACTGGTGCGGGGTAAAAAGTGAAGAAGTGAGAAGTAAAAAAGAAAAAACTGGATTCCCGTTCCCCGATCGGAGTCGAGTACAGGCTTCACGGGAATGACAGAAAAGGGAGTTTAACCAGTACAATTAAATGAGATTATCACGGATTTTTTCAAAATCCTCATAATGACAGGCAAAAAAATGCTTTATAATACAAATCATTTGCAAAAATCTTCAAGATTTGGTATAGTAATATTAGAAAATGAATAAATATTTTAAAAGATTTTTTGAACTTATTTTAAAGAAGAACAAAATAAAAATAATTGGCATAGTTTTTTCAATTATATTGTTTGGCTGTGGCAGATATGTAGTTAATGCACCGGAAGACTTGAGTCCAAAACCGGTAAAAAAATCCAATCCGACAAAGACCTCAACAGAAAAAATAAAAATTAGTAATTCAAAACCCCACTATCGTTTTCTAAGGATTGATTATACTGAAACAGGTATCGCATCCTGGTACGGCAGTAAGTTTCACGGCAAGTATTCGGCATCGGGGGAAAAATATAATATGCACGAGCTTTCTGCTGCTCACAAGTATTTACCTATTGGGACACTTATTAAGGTAGAAGACCTTGAAACCGGTAAAACGATCAAGGTAACCGTAAAGGATAGAGGTCCCTATATTGACGGAAGGATTGTCGATCTTTCAAGAGCGGCGGCAAAAAAGATCGGATATTTCAAAAGAGGTATTACAAAGGTAAAATTAACCGTATTGAAATTGCCCGAAACATTTCCGAACTACTTCGTTCTTCAAATGGGACTTTTTTCCAATAAAGAAAATGCTGTTGATCTACAAAAAAAGATCGTTAAAGAACATTTTCCAGCCTTTATTGTTAAAACAAAAAACGAAATTTTTAGATTAGTTGTAGGACCTTTTACATCTGAAAAAAAAGCAATTGAATATCAGGAAAGACTTCAAAATCATGGTTTTGAAAAGGGATTGGTTAAAATTTTTACCCTTGATTGATCGATCTTGTATATCTTTTTATTTCCCATTTTGTCATATAGAATGATCTTTGCCTTCCCTTTGAATTTCCTGAAGAACACTAAATTTCCTTTGTCATCAATATTAAAATCTCTTTCAATTCTCAATATTCCCTGTTTCATTTTCACGGAGATCTTCTCGTAATTTAATCCTGAAAGTTCATCCTTTATTACAAAATTACCATTTTCATAATAAAGCACAGGGGACCTACTGTCTTTCAATATAACATAGCGTCCGCTATTAAGTTTCAGATTCGGCTTATTGGAATAATATGATCTACTCCCTTTTTTTGAAAGTTTATAGAGTGCCTCCCTCTTTTTCAGATTTATTTTTATATCTACATAATTATCCAAATCCAAAAAGTAGGGTTCAATATCAATCCCTATCCCCTTTTTTCTTTTTTTTACATTAACAAATATCTCTCCTCTTTTATTTAAGATTTTGATCTTCTTTTTTAGCGATTTTCTTTCAAAATTATCTCTAAGATCAATTTTTTTTACCTTTTTAGTAAAGAGATCATAGATAATATTGTCCCGATCAAATATTTCCGGAGGAATCTCAACATCCATTTTTTGTATGTGAGCAAAGTAATCAAAGATAGATAGTGTCCACCTATTCTCTTTAATAGGAATCTTGTAATAGTAAAGATTGTAAGATGTCCGTCCCAGATCATAGGTATCTCTTCCGGTTTTATAATCCCTGTAATCTATTTCATCAAAGGTTTTCGTATTATTATCTATTGATACTCCGTAAATTCCTAATTTATGATCGTTATCGGCAAGATCATAGCAACCGATGTCTATAAATTTCTTATTATTATATGATACAAAAAGTATTTCTTTTATTGTAGGAGCGATTTCATCCTTGATCTCTATAAAATTGAGCGGATTTACCACAATTGTTTCTTTTTTTCGTATCTCAAAATGAAGATGTGCTCCACTTTCAACACCTGCATTCCCCATATAGCCGAGGAATTCTCCTTTTTTAATTTCATACTTTCTATCATTTTCCCTATTAAAATAATAATCGCCATAAAGTTTTCCTTCATCTTGCCATTCAGGGAAAAATATGTCCCTTACAAACCTCTCCGCAAATGATTCAAGATGAGCATAAACATAAATATTTCCTTCATCATCTTGAATATAAACTGCTCTGCCATAACCGAATCGTTTGAATTTTATTCTGTAAAGTGTCCCGTCTGTAAGTGAATAGATAGGAGTATCTCCCTCTGTTTCAGGAATAAGATCAATTCCCATGTGAAAATATTCGTTCCTGAACTCACCAAAAGTTGATGTGATCTGTGATTTGGAATCAAATATTCCACCCATTATTAAAATATTCACTAAAAAAATGGAAATGATTATCAATTTTACTTTTAATTTTTCTTTTTTCACTTGTTTTTGGAATGTCCCATCTGGTTTTTGAATTTTATTGTTTGCTGTTTCTCTTCCGGTGTTCCGGTGGTTGATGCTCTTTCTTCTCATTTTTCATTTGCTTTCCATTCTTCATTATTCATTATTCATTGTTAATTATTCATTTGCTTTGTCTTCTTCCACTTTCCTTTGATGATACCGATCACTTTTATTAAATTGTTGATTGGATTTATGTCTCTTTGTTCTTTTTTCAGTTAGTATAACACTAAAAACACTTACCAAAATAAATATAAAGGCTCTGATATAATCATCCATATTAGTATTTAGTGTGCTGGGAAGCACATGGCTGCAAATCAACATTACCGCTAAAAGCATAGCTATTAACATTCCCTTTCTTTTCCACCATACTGCTGATAAGATAATGGGAAAATAAAAAAAATGAGTAAAAACAACACCCTTTTTTAATACTACATGAAAGTAGTATGTAAGGACACAACAAATTCCCACAAGAATCACCATCACAATGATCTTAACCTTTTCATCCAACCCTTTATCTGAATTTTGCTTATCCATCATTTCTCCCGTTTCTTTTTCTCTATATCTTATCTATTATATTATAATCAATTTTTACTCTTTTGTCAATAAAAATAGTCTTTTTACAAAATAAGATTTTTTTTAACCACGGATTGTACGGATTACACGGATTGAAAAAGAGGCTGGAGGCTGGAGGTTAGAGGATAGTTTTTCCCAGTCATACTGAGGCTTTAGCCCCGTTAGAAATTCTATAAATAAAACAGTTAAATTTATGATAAGGTATTTTATTTGTGAAGCAAAAAACTTCTAACGGGGTTAGCCGATTATTCAAATTCCGATTTATCGGAAAGTATCTACAAGAGATTCTTCGCTTCGCTCAGAATGACGCAAGGCAGTATTCCCTTATTGCCTTATTGCCTTATTGCCTTATTTTCTTATTCTCTGTTGCTCTGTGGTAATATTTTTTTTGTCTGAATCACAGAGCAAACTTTTCCCAATTCCGTGTAAGTATACTATCCATCTCATGAAAAGGAATATTTTTTATCTCGGCAATCTTTTCAATAACATATTTAACATAGAGCGGATGATTTAATCTCCCTCTAAAAGGCACCGGAG
>JAUXGM010000040.1 GCA_030622125.1 bacterium
ATCGTTATCTAAGGAAGAATCCGGGACACACCTCAACAAAAAAAATCAGTTTGATGAGGTATGTCCCTCTTTTATGGGGGAACGGAGATTAATATTGTTTTTCACTAACCTCTAACCTCCAACCTCCAACCTCTTTTTTTGTGGTGCTCGGTGGTATATCCAGCACCTTCTTGGTGCTGTGGTTATTCTATTATAAAAATTTTATTTCGCAAAAAGTTTTTTTTATTGATTTATTTCCAAAAATTGTTTATAATACAATATGAAGAAGATTTTTTATTTAATGATCCTTGGTATTTTTTTACTTACTATTCTTCCCATAAATGCTATTGATTCATGGACAATTATGGTTTATTTGGATGCCGATAACAGTTTGGAATCTTGTGGAATTGATGATTTTATTGAAATGTCAATGGTTGGTTCAGATACAGATGTAAATATTATCGTTCAGTTTGATAGGATAGACGGCGGTGACAGTTCCTACGGTGATTGGAAGGATACGAGAAGATTCTATGTTTTCAAAAATTCAACTCCTATTGATGTGAATAGTAGTGACACGCTAACCTATAATATGTCTATTGGTGAAAAAAATATGGGCGATCCGCAAACACTGATAGATTTTTTCAAATGGGGGGTTGATAACTATCCCGCTGAACATTATTTACTTGTGTTATGGGACCACGGCAGCGGGTGGAGAAAAAAGAGTGCAAAAATAATAAGTTCTTCAGATAATAAAAGTGTCTGTGTAGATGATACGGATAAAGATAGATTATACTATACATCAGGAGAAATAGAACTTGCTTTCAATGAAATGTCAAGTTATATTGGCAAAAAAATAGATATTACCGGGGCTGATGTTTGTGTGAATCAAATGTTTGAGAATGCACTTTATCTCTATCCATACATTGATTATCTGGTCGGCTCGGAAGATAATGAATGGGGTGAAGGTTGGTCTTATTGGTATTTTTTACAAAAATTGGTTGATGTAAATGGTAATCTAACCCCGGAAGAACTTGCGGGTTTTATTGTTGAAGCTTACGCAAATGGAGATGATAATTATTGTGGTGGAAATAACAATGTTTCAAACCCAAATTGTACGGGTAGCACACAATCGGCATTGGATCTTAATGACACAGAAAAAATCGAGGGACTTCTTCACAGATTTTCAGTTTTTTCCGCTTATTACTATCATAATGGTTATAAAGATCAATTTGATAGTGTATATAGCAATTCACAAAAATTTCCTGTTTATTCTCCTGATTATATGGATCTGATCGATTATATTGATAACTTAACCTCTTATTCCCTTCCTGATGGTCTTTACAATTCTGCAATTGATCTAAAAAATTCCATTTTAAATAGCGTTGTAAGCAATTTTTCTCTTCCGGCAATAAATGCCAATGGAATTACTATATATTTTCCGGACCCGACAAATTATGATCCGTATTACAATGAAAATAAACTCGCAAAGGAAACATTCTGGGACAGTTTTGTAAATCAAGTATATGTTTATCAGAATTATTATGCAACCTCCGATTACACCGATTACGATCTGAACGGAATAGTTGATAAAGGAGAAACATTTAATTATACCGTCTATGTCCATAATGTTTCCAATTTTAAACTTGACACGGTTACCGTTACGATCTCACAGATCGGAGATTTTTGTAATTACTCTCCGCAGACTTATATTTTAAGCGATATACTTGTTGACAAATACGGACAAATTTCCTTTGAAGCAGTTGCAAACAGTGATTATGTCGGGCTTGGTTCCGAAAGATTTAATATTAATATTATAACCGATTATTTTGGTTACGATCGGAATTTTACTACTCATCTAAAAATTGGCGATGCCACTATACTTTTAGTTGACGATGATAATGGAGATACAACAGATGAAATAATAGTGTCATCGCTTAATGATAATTATTTAAATTACACTATCTATCAGATAAAAGAAAATGGAAATACCTTTCCAAATACCTTACTTGATAATTATTCTATTGTGATATGGAACACGGGAAGAAAAGAGGGATACGATCTTTTTAAAAACGGTGAGATACAACTTATAGAATATTTCCTGGACAAAAGTGGAAATCTTCTTTTCTCAAGTCAGAATTTTTTGGCTACCGTTCCACCGACTTCATCCGATACATATACAATTTTTTTGCAAAATTATTTAGGTATTTCCGGATATGAAAAAGAGACATTTAAACTTGAAAAATCTCTTTTTGGACTTTTTGCCGATCCAATTACGGAAGGTTTAAATATCGATGTTCAAGATAACAATACAATCTCAATATGGGATACCGAACCAATGGGTAATGCTATTCAGCTTTTTAAGGATGATCTTGATAGACATATTGGAATCAGAAATCCTAGATATTCCAAAAGCACGAATTTTAAGACGGTTTTTTGTCCATTTCCAATGGATAAAGCAAAAAAAAGCCAGCTGAATATATTTATAGCGAAGACAATAGAGTGGTTTTTATATGGGCAGGAAAGAAAATTTGATAAAAAAAAGATACTTGCATATCCGAATCCCGCTACCAAAGAAGTAAGATTTACAGAACTTGATGATCAAAATACGATCAATATCTATAATATTTCAGGAAATCTTGTAAGAACACTACCGAAAGGGACACATATATGGTATTTGAAAAATCAAGACGGTGAAAAAATTACAAATGGTATTTATATTTATGTTGTGGAAAAAAGTGCCGATAATATTTTATATACCGGAAAAATTGCAGTAGTAAAATGATAGAAATAAACGATTAGTATGCTTTTTTCTTATGTCTATTCGCTCGCCTTTGTTTTTTTCTTTTATGTTTTTTAACTTTCAATAATTTTCTTCGTCGTCCAGATGGCATATATTACCTCCAAAAATTTTTTATTAGATCATTATACATTTTTTTTCTTTAAATATCAATGAATAAAAGCGAATTTTATTATTTTTTCAAAAACTTTTTCTTCTTTTTCTAATTTTATATGAGCGAAATAAATGCCTGACGCCAAGCTTTTCCCATTATCAAAGGTTTTAGATATGATAAACGAATCATTGGTAATATCTTCTGTTGATATTTTTTCGGAAAATTTATAAACTAATCCTCCACTTGCCGAGTAAATTGAGCAGTTTTCCCTATACCCGCTGTCATCGGGAATGATAATAAGCATCATATTTTTGTCAATTGAAGGATTTGGGAATATGTAGGCAGATATATTTGGTGTATTTAACGAGGTTAAATAAAAATCCTTTTCAATTATATCGTTGTTCATATCAAAATTAAATATTTTGTAGTTATATCCCGCTTTTGATACAATAATCGTATAGTTACCGTTTTTCAAGTTCCAATAATATCTACTATTATTATTGTTCTTTCTTGTCCGGATCATATCATAATCATTGAGTTCCAATATCTTGATATTGACATTCGTTAACGGTAATCCCGTTTCATTATCGTAGATATAACCGTTAATATAATTTGTATCTAAATTCCTGAAAAATTCCTTTAAGCCGTCATAATTTTTTTGAGATAATCCGGCTATCTCACTAAACGGAGGATGAAATTCCGTTCCCACCTCAATCGTAAATGAGAATGTCCCGAGTTTACCATAGAGGTAATCGTCGCTATCGCCGGATGCCGGATATAAAGTCGAACTTTTCATCGGGTCATAGTATCCTGAACTATTTTTCGGAATTTTGCGGGAAATATTGTAAGAGATCTCATACAATCGATATCTATCGGGAGCATTATCAGAACCGTAACCATAAGGATAGAGTATCATTTCACCATAAGAATGATATGAAATCGAACCGATCGGTCTTAACAGACCGAAAAAATCTTTTATTGCGATCGTTTCATATTCGGAAAAAGCCCCTGTACCCGGATAGACATCACTGAAGAAATTAAAATCAACTCCACTCTCTCCCCAGTGCCAATCATAATTCCTATTCGGGTCAACGCCGTCTGTATCTTCCGCATAAGAATGATTACCGTTGTTATCCCTGTTATTTTTTCTCCAGTTTGTATCGTATTCCGTATAAACGATCTCTTTGCCGTCGGGATTTACCATCGGAACGAACCATAACTGATAATTATTTACGATATTTTGAATAAAAGTATCACCGTTATTATAATCATTGATAAGGTATTTTATCTCATTCATTGCAATCTCAGTCGTTTCAAGTTCCCTTGCATGATGTTCAGCCATCACAAGGATATTGAATTCATCCTCATCAAAATCTACATTGTCTGAGATCTTTAATGCCCAGATATCTTTTGCAGTATAGGAATCATTGTAGGAATCGGTCATTACCTTTTCCCAGGAATCTCCGATATCGTAGAGTTTCACGGTTGCAGGATATGAATTCGCAAGTGTCAGAAGTTCCGCTGTAACCTCCGAGTATGAATGATAACCGGAAAGGTTTTTATTAACACTTAATATCTCATAATTTTCCGAGAACACCCCTCTTGCTCTTGATAATTTATCTTTATCTATTACAACATCAACATAGTTCTTTCCCATTGATGCGATATCATAAGAGGTGTCTATTTGCGCAGGGTTATAAAATCTAACAAGAACTTTTTCCGGATAGATAAATAAAGATGTGATTATTAGAATTACAATACCTATTCGTTTCATACTTTATTTTACCAAAATATTTCTTTCTTTGCAAATTCACTTGCCCATTTCGTCATTCTGATTGAGCCCCGAATCAAGTGCGGGATAAACTGCACGATTGAAAAATCTATCTTTGACCTTTGAAAAATGAGATTATCACGGATTTTTTTAAAATCTTTATAATGACAAGGGAATATAAATGAATAATGAAGAATAATAAAAAAAGATGGATTCCTGCCTTCGCAGGAATGACCCCGTATCAACGGGGTAAACTCCGAGGGAAGGGGTTCAGAATAACTCCGTATCGAGTACGGGGTAAACTCCAAGAAAGGGGCTCTGAATGACGGAAATGTTTTTTTTGAAAAATATTTGAAAAATATTAAAAAATTTGTTATAATAAAAAATATGAATAAAAGGCAATTAACGATTATTATTGTAGAGGTAATTTTGATTTTGCTTGGTGGGATATTTTATTTTATGGGTGACCGGTTTTTTCAAAAAAAACAAGACCTTAGTAATGAGGTTCTGAAAGAAAAGATCGTTGCCATTAATTCAAAGATTACTTTATATGAGAAAAAAGATCCTACCCAAAAATTTACACCGAATTTTCTTCGGATCAGAAAAGAGTATAATGATCTTAATCTTTTATTTGTTGACAAGAAGTATCCGGAAGCACTTGAAAAATATACTATCCTTTTGGGAAAAGTTGAAGAGATAAATACAAAGATTGAAAATTATTATGCTAAATTAAAAACGGATGAAGAAAAGAAAGTATTAGAAAAAAAATTATTGGCGGAAAAGAAAAAAACTGCTGCTGCACAGGCTAAAAAAATTAAAACGAGCTATCCGAAACCAGCCCCAAAAACCGTTTTGTCTTCATATACACCGTTAAAAAAAGTTTCTTCCACACCAACGCAACCAAAACCGGAACCGGTGAAAGAAATCACAACAGCTACTACTTCGACACCGCTGCCCGTTGATACAAAGGGAAAGATTGACATCAATAATGCATCATTTGAAGAATTACAAAAACTCCCGAGAATTGGTCCGGTCAAATCGAAAAGTATTATTGATTATAGAAATTCACATAACGGATTTAAAAATGTAGCTGATCTTGAAAATGTTAGCGGGATCGGTCCCAAAACAATGGCTTCTTTGAGACCTTTAATCTATTGCGGAAACTATGGCGGTACAACATCGAATACCTCGGATACATCCGCAGCAATAACAAATGTTAAAGAAAAAATCAATATAAACACGGCTTCTCAAACCGAACTTGAAACAATTCCAAAAATTGGACCTAAAACCGCCCAGAATATTATAAATTACAGAAATGAATTCGGAAGTTTCAAGAGCTACGAAGATATTCTTAATGTGCCGCGAATCGGTGAAAAAACTTTGGAAGCAATAAAACCTTATATAACATTAGGAGAAGAGAAATGAAGATCAGTAACCTGATAGAAAAATTACCGGAAAAGGAACAGAAGTATTTTATTTATCTCATAAAGGATTTTAATGATGAGGAAAAGGAAAAATTCCTTAGTGAGATTTATGAACTTACCGAAGTAGAACAGAATCTGATATTAAATATGCTTTTACGGATCTCACCCGAGCAGGTAAAATCAATTATTTACAATTCTAATGAAAATGGACCATTGATGATCGTCGGAGATGAGATCTCCTCCAAAAGGACGATACTTGCCCATAGAATTGCATATCATCTAATTGTAAGGGGCTTAAAGGTTGATGAGATACTTGGATTTACCTTCTCAAATGTAAGTTCAGGTAATATTATTGATCTTATTGCGAGCTCACTTCCTGAAAAAATGATCTTTAAAATGGATATTGATACATTCAATACAATGGCATTGAAATTTCTTACCGATTATGTTTTAGGAAGCATAAATATTGAAAAAATCGGATATAAGATTACTCCCAAATTTCGGGTTCTTATAGCAAGAGAACAGTTACTTCTTTTGAAGAGAGCGCTTGAAGAATCGAAAATTCCATCGGCAGAGCTCGGCTTTTCATCACTCGTTAGTGATATTATTTCTTTAAAAAGAGGACTGATCGATCCTGATACTGCGGCAAAAAATGCAAAAACAGATAGGGAAAAGAAGATTGCTACTGTTTATAGAATATATCAGGAAAAACTTGTAAAAAATAATACCTGTGACATAAATGATCTTGTTCGCTTGACCATAAAACTATTTAAAAAATCACCGCAAGTATTGGATTACTACCGAAATAAATATAAAATGATCATAATAGATGCTTATCATTATTCAAATTTTGCTCAATACCAATTGATAAAAACGCTTGCAGAGGGTAAAAAAGATATAACTATTACTGCCGGATACAAGATCAATACCTTTCAATGGAGTCCAAATGAAACAAATTATGCGAATAAGTTCAAAGAGGATTTTGCAAATGGAGCCATTGTGGAATACGAAAGAAGTCCAATAGATGTTGAAGAAATATTAAAACGTGAAATTTTTATTAACACAGGTGAAATTCCGGAGGATATTGAACCGGCGGAAACTGCAGATTTTAATGATTATATTGATGGCAAAGCACTTATTCGTTTAGAAAAAGAAACAGAGGTGAATGAAGCATCATTCGTTGTAAATTCCCTGGTTAAGAAAAATCAAGAGGGAATTGTTTTTGGCAAGATGGCAGTAGTTGTCCGACAAAATCAACAGTTAGAGACATTAAAAAAAGTCTTAAAAGGAGCGAACATTCCTTACTTTATAGTAGGAGATAAGTTATTGACACGAGATGAGATCAGAAATGTAATGTCTCTTCTTAAGGTTGTATATTATATTTCACAGAAAAAAAAATTAGAACAAAAAGAATTACTTGAACTTAACACAGCGATCAAAGATATCTTTCTAAATATCATACCGTTGCAACTTGAATTTAATAGCTATATCCAATTGGAAAAAATTGCTTTAGAAGAAAATAAAGATATCTTTACTGTTCTTAAAGAAGAAAAAAAAGAAAAAGATCGTTTTAAAACGAGATTTCCGTTAAAAGATAGAGAAATTATGGGATTTTTTAGAGATCTCTTGGAAACCGTTTCAAAGGATATAAATGAGTTTGATGTAGCAATTCTAATTGAACTTTTAACAAATGAAACAAAATTTTTAGACTCTCTGGCAAGTGAAGGAAAGATGATTGGAAAAATCAAGGCGGAGAATATTAAATATCTTTACCTGTATGCAACAGAGTTCGTCAAAAATAACAAAAAAAGAGGTATCGAAAATCTCAAGGATTTTATCAATGATATAGATAACAAGAGAAAAAAACAAGAGGAAGAAGCAAAACTACATCAGGATGATGTAAAATTGATCACATTAAATAGCATGGAAGATATATCGTATCAGATATATTATTTAATTTAGGAGGACTATATGGGAAAGTTTGATAAGTACAAAAAAACGACTGAAAAAACAGATCTTGATAAGTACAAGAAAAAAAGCGGCAGTTCCTTTGATGAAATTGAAAAAAAACTTGAGGAAAAAGATCAGCAAACAATTACTAAAATTGAAGAAGGTTCTATGGGCGGAACAATTTTGATTATTATTTTAGGTTTAATTACTGTTGTTGTCTGGGTTCTTGCAATAGGGAAATTGGTTTAACATAAGAACAATGAAAAGAATAATTTTTTGTATTTTTCTAATATTAACTGTTTTTGTTTGTGCATCTGATTTAGAGATCACATTTCTCAATATCCATCAAGGTGATAGTATTTTATTATCAATGCCGAATGGAAAGCATTATCTTATTGATGGCGGGCAGCCAACTTATTATGACCCTGTAAAGGATATTTACTATTCACATTTTGATGCGGGGAAGGATGTAATACTACCGTATTTAAAAGCTCATAATATAAAAAAACTTGATGGTATTTTAGGAACACATCCGGATGCAGATCATATCGGCGGTTTGATTTATGTAATAAATCATTTTCCGGTGGACACCGTATATTACAACGGTAAAACACATACAACCCTAACCTTCAAAAATTTTATGAAAGCAATTAAGGATAATCATTTAAAATATGTTGAACTCAGAGATGGGGATGTTTTAAATTGGGACAAGAATGTTTTAGTTAATGTTATTGCCCCGACTGAAAATGAGGTTAAATATCCGAAAAACAATAATGATACCTCTATTGTTCTATACATTAAATATGTGGATGTCAGTTGTATATTGACGGGAGATGCGGAGTATGGCGAGGAAGGAAGGATGGTATCCGACTATGGAAATAATTTAAAAGCAGATATTTTAAAATTGGGACATCACGGCTCAAAATCCGCTTCAAGCCCGAGTTTTTTAAAAGCGGTAAATCCTATTTATGGTATTATTTCCGCCGGTAAAAATAATAAATTCGGATTCCCTCATAAAGAAACACTTTTAAGAATTTATAATCAAAATCCAAAAATGAAGATTGTAAGGACCGATTATAATGGACATATTTCTTTTATTACGGATGGTAAAACTATAAAAGTTGAACCTCAAAAAGAGAAGATCTTTACAATTTCAGAGGTTTTAAAACAAGAAAATATTAATCCGGAATCCGGGAAAAAAGATTATAGTATAAATGTTCCAGCAGATATAAAAAAAATCGATATCAACAAAGCATCAAGAAAAGAATTGATCACCCTGCCGCGGATCGGTCCGAAAACAGCAGATAATATTATCAATTATAGAAATGAAAGCGGTCCGTTTAAGACAATTTATGACATTACCAATGTTCCGAGAATCGGTGAGAAAACCTTTGAAAAATTGCAACCATATATTATGGTTGAAGGTGAAATTGTCGCTGTTAAAAACAGTAGTGAGCAAAATAATATTGTTAATAATTCAAATAATGAAAAAATAAACATTAATACCGCATCACAGAAGGAACTTGAAACTTTACCGAGAGTGGGTCCCAAAACCGCACAAAATATTATTAATTACAGAACAGAGAACGGTCCATTTAAGACAATTCATGACATTACCAATGTACCGAGGATCGGAGAGAAAACCTTTGAAAATCTAAGACCATATATTATGGTTGAAGGTGAAACTTACAAAGATAATAATGCCTCAAATAAAATAGAGGATTTATCAAATACATCTGATAAGAAAAAGATCAATATCAATACCGCATCACAAAAAGAACTCGAAACCCTGCCTCGTGTCGGTCCGAAAACAGCACAGAATATTATAAATTATAGAAATGAACATGGACCATTTAAGACAATTCATGATATTACCAATGTATCAAGGATCGGTGAGAAAACCTTTGAAAATTTAAGACCCTATATAACCGTTGCAAACGATAATGACAAAACAAAAAACGAACATAAATCAATAGATAATCCCGCAAAAAAAAAAAATGAATTAAAGGTAGAAGATACTGCAACAGATAAGGAAGAAACAATAACGATCAAGGGCGGATGCAGTAAAGACCTGAGTATTAAAAAGATCAATATCAATACTGCATCACAAAAGGAACTTGAAGCATTACCTTATGTAAATAGAAGAAAAGCACTGGAAATCATAAACTATCGTAAGGAAAACGGACAATTTAAGTCTGTTGACGAGATCAGAGATGCTATAAAAATCAAGCAAAAAACATTGGAAAAATTGAGACCGTATATTGTGGTGGAGTAATATGGAAGAGATTGAAAAATTAAAAAAAGAAACAATTAAAAAACTTTCAAAGATCAATGATTTGAGAAAATATGAAAATTTAAGAGCACTTATACTTGGAAGAAAAGGTAAGGTAGCCGAATTGTTTTCAAAGATACGAGTAGTAGCAAAAGAAAAACGAGGTGAATTCGGTGCTGCACTGAACGAGTTGAAAAATGAACTTACAACTAAATTTGAAAAAAAATATAATGATATAAAAAAGGCAAATATTAAATTCGATAAGTATGATCTTACAAGGGATAGCTTTCCATCTTTCATCGGGGCAATTCACCCATTGAATAAAACATATATTGAAATTGTAAATATTTTTCGAAATTTGGGTTTTACAGTAGTAGAAGGTCCGGAGATTGAGGATGAATTTCACAATTTTGAGGGGTTGAATTTTCCCAAAGATCATCCGGCAAGGGACGCACAGGATTCATTCTTTCTTGAAGACGGAAATTTATTAAGAACCCATACTACTCCTGTTCAAATAAGAATATTAAAAAAATGGACACCGCCATTCGCAGTGATCTCACCGGGCAAATGTTACAGAAGAGACACAATAGATGCATCGCATTCGTCTATGTTCAATCAGATTGATGGTTTTTTGGTTGATGAAAATGTTTCCGTCGCTGATCTAAAAGGTACATTGAACAACTTTATTCGGGAGATATTCGGCAGTAATACCAAATCACGGTTTAGACCTCATTTTTTCCCTTTTACGGAACCAAGTATGGAAGTTGATATAGAATGTATCTTTTGTCAGGGAAAAGGATGTAATGTTTGTAAGCATACGGGATGGATAGAGATTCTTGGCTCCGGAATGATCGATCCAGAGGTTTTTAAAAAATGCAGGATCGACCCTAAAAGGTACACCGGTTTTGCCTTCGGCATGGGAATTGAACGAATCACAATGTTGAGGCAAAGCATTGATGATATGAGATATTTTTTTGAAAATGATGTTAAATTTTTAAGACAGTTCAGGTAATATTATGAAATACAGTTTAAATTGGATAAAAAGATATATAGATATAGACATTGATTGCACAACTTTGTTTGAAAAATTATCGATGTGTGGTGATGAGGTTGAAGGTTACGAGGAAAAGTTAAGCGAGATAAGCAACATAGTAATTGCAAAAATAGTAAAAATAGAAAAACACCCCAGTGCCGATAAATTACATTATTGTGATGTTACGGATGGTAAGATCAATTACAAGATCGTTTGTGGTGCACAAAATATAGAGAAAGGTAATATCATTCCGCTGGCAAAGATCGGTGCGACTTTACCAAAAGGGATTAAAATAAAAAAAAGTAAGATCAGAGGTATTGAGTCGGAAGGAATGCTTTGTTCTCAAAAGGAACTTGGATTTGGAAGTGATCATAGCGGGATCTTTATTTTAAATGATCAATACAAAATCGGGACTGATTTTAAAAAGTATTTTGATGATATAATATTTGAGATAGAGGTTACTCCGAATAGACCGGATCTTCTTTCACATTACGGCTTATCCCGTGAAATTGGTGTCATTTTATTTAAAGATGCAAAACCTCTTGAAATTGAAGAGGAGATCGCGGGTAAATTTGAATCACCGATAAAGGTAGAGATCAGAGACAATAGTATATGTTCTTTCTATTCATTACTTTTTGTAAAAAACATTGAAAATAACAAAACACCCGATTATATTAAACAACCGCTTGAATCACTTGGGTTGAGCTCTAAAAATTTATTGGTTGATATCTCAAATTATAATCTTCTTGAAACCGGACATCCCACACATTTCTTCGATGCCGATAAGATTGAAGGCAATATCATTGTCAGATTTGCAAAAAAAGGTGAAAAATGTATCACTATCGATGAAAGAGAGAGAGAATTGATAAAGAGTGATCTTGTTATTGCCGATGAGAAAAAGATAGTCGCAATTGCCGGCATTATGGGATGTAAAAACAGTGAGGTTGATGAAAATACCAAAAATATGGCGATAGAAAGTGCTATTTTCAATCCCGTAATGATCAGGAGAACAAAGAGGAGATTGGAAATAAATTCCGATGCTGCATACAGATTTGAGCGAGGTATAGATACAGGCTCTCCGAATATTAGTTTAAAAAGAATCTTATATCTTTTAAAAAAATATACAAGTTATGAAGGTATTAGTTTTCCGGTTACCGTCTCGGAAAAAATACCGGCAAAAACCGAGATCGTATTGAAAAAAGAAAATGTTGATAAAGTACTCGGAACAAATATAAAACTTGATGTAATTACGAAGATACTCCGCTTTCTTGGTTTTAGGATCGAAAAATTATTAAATAATTCTTTTAAGGTCATAGTTCCGAGATACAGAGAACTTGATGTAAAAAGAGAAATTGATCTCATAGAAGAAGTCGGAAGGATCTATTCTTATGATAATATTGAAGAAAAAAGACCGTATATAAACGGCAAGATTAGAAGAAACAAATTTTATGATTTTAAAAATCTGATAAGGAATTTTTGGGCGGCAAGATCCGCTTATAATGTTATGACATTAACGGTTTCAGAGGAGGAACTTTATAGGAATTACGGCTATGATGGTCAATTTATGAAGATAAAAAATCCATTGAATATTAATCAGAATGTCTTTGCCCCTTTGATCTTTCCCCGTCTTGTTCGGGTATTGATAAGAAATTTAAAATATAAACCGGAAAGGCTTAATCTTTTTGAGATCGGACGGGTTTTTGACGAAAGAGAACAGGAAAAATTATCTCTCTTGATGTATGGCAATCAATTTCAAGCAAATTGGCTGACAACGGATAATAATAATACCATCAATGTTCAATTATTAAAAGGTGAACTGGTTGCATTTTTTGATTATATCGGTATTGAAAATGTGAAATTTGTTAATTGCGATCTCCCATATTTCCTATCGGGAAATAGCGGTAAAATACTTATTGATAATGAAGAGATCGGCTATCTCGGCAGATTGGTTCCGGAAAAGGTGCCTTCCAATAGAGTTGAATATCCTATTTTAATTGCAGAACTTTCCATAAAACCACTTTTTAAAGATGAGTTAAAAGCATTCAGACCATTTTCACCTTATCCGGTTGTTGAAAGAGACATATCAATTGTTTTTAAAAAGGGGATAGAAACGGGAAAAATTATTGAAAATATCAAGCAAAGCGGAACGATAAATCTCAAAAATGTATTCTTATTAAATGTTTACAATCTATCTGATGAAGAGGAATCATTAACATTCCATTTAAAATTTCAATCATTCAAAAAAACATTAAATGATAAAAATGTTGACTTTTTTGTTGATAAGATAATAAAAACAATCGGGGAAAAATTAAATGGTAGGCTCAGATAAATCGGAACTTGAATTAGAAGTTGGAAGGCTTGTAAAAAATCTTTACAAATATTTTAAAGTGGTATCGGTAGTATCAAAAAAAAATCAGAAACTTACAAATGTTCTTATCGGCATTAAAAAGGAACTATTGGAAATAAAAGAAGAATTAAACGAATATAAAAAGAGGCAAAATGGAAAAAATAAAGATTAACATTGCCGGTGAGTCCTTTTCATTAGAAAGTGATAATCTCGAGAAGGTGAAAATGTTTCAGGAATTTATTGATAATAATCTTGAAAAAGCAAAGGCAATAACCCATCTGAACGATTCTAAAACGAACTTGGCGTATGCCTATCTTTCACTTACCATTGAAATGTGGGAAAATATCAAAAATGCCTTCAACATTGATGATGATCAGCCGAGTGCGAAGAGCAAAATTGAACTTTTGAATAATAAATTACAATCAAAAATAGAGGAGTTAAATAATGAATTGGGGAAATAATAACAAAAAAAAGGTGTGGATAACAACAGGAAAAATCGGTATTTTTAAAACCTGCCCATATAGATATCGTAAGCTTTACATATCAATGGACACGCCGAAAAAAGAATGGAAACCAAACCCAAACTATGAGAATCTTTCAAAGAACATTAAGAAAAAAATTGAAGAAAGCAGCAAGATATTTAGAGGGCGAATTCCAACAATAATAGAGAATATTGATCCTAAGGATGAAAGATTCGATGAAAAGACGCTTTTGGATTTTGAAAGGGAATTAAATGAATTTATAAGTGAAAATAAATTTTCAGAATACAAGCAATATGAAAAACCTAAGTTTATTGAATACAGTGATAATTTCGGATTGCTTGCGAAACCTGATTTTACGATCAATATCAACAAGATACCAACAGCTGCTTTTATCTCGAACAGTAAATATGTTAAGATAAAAGAAAATTTAGAATATGATATGGAGCATCTTTTAAATGTATGGACATTGAGAAAAAAATTCTCTGAAATTAAAAGAATTCTTTATATCTTTCCACTCGGTAAAAAATTACTTTGGGCGGATATAGATGAGGGCGATTTCGAGAATGGCGAAGAAGAGATCAGAAAATTTATCAATGATCTTTCAAAATCCAATTTTCAATCGGGAAGAAATCCTTTTTGTGATTGGTGTGATTTTCAAGACAATTGTCCTGCATGGAAGGGGTATCCGTTCACGATCAAAAAGGAAAAAAGAAAAGTCATACCCAGATTGAGTTATTCCAAACTTGATCTATATAAAAGGTGTCCTTTTGCCTACAAAAAGGTCTATGTAGATAAGATACCGCAAAAGGCAAGGGATTTTTTCAGCACCGGAACAACGGTCCATAATGTGATGGAGGAGATTGAACAGCTTGACATCCCGTTAAGTGTAAATGATATACATAATATATATTTAAAAAAATGGGAATCCCCGGGTTTTATTTCAAAAGAGGATGAGGCGGAACAAAAAAAAGCGGTGTGGGCATGGTTTGAAAAATATTTAAAAGAAATCGCATTAAATCCATTTAAAAAAGCGAAATGGACAGAGTTATATTTTCAATTTCCAATAAAGAACAAGGTAATGGTTAATGGATTTATAGATAGGATCGATAAAAATGAAAATGGTAAATATGAGATCATTGATTATAAAACAGAGAATATGATCAGAAGTCAGGAGGATGTGGATAGTGATATGCAGTTAACGGCATATTCTTGGGCGGCAAAAAAACTCGGAATGGAGGTTGAACGCCTTTCACTGCATTTTGTCCGATTTCAAAAAAACATTTATACAACAAGAACCGATGCTGATATTGAAAGATTTGAAAAAGAGGTTTCAGAATGGTTTGATAAAATAGAGACGGAAAAAGAATTTCCACCGAAAAAGAACAAATACTGTGATCATTGTGATTTCAAGGAGATTTGTGGAATATAAAAACAAGTCAAAAGTGACGAAGTCATTATGAGCCTTTGATTCACATCAAAGGTGTAATAATCTCATTTTTTATTTGATTGGTGCAAGCGTATATGTGTATATGCGAATATGCGAATATGCGAATATGTGCATACGGGAAATTTACACAATTCCCTTGAATTAAATTCAAAAAAAGTTTATAATTCAAATACATATTTTACGGGATATTGGAGTTCATTGATAAGGGATGGAAAAGGAGTAGTGATGATCAGGAATTATCAAGTTTCAGAAAAATGGTTAAAAAGCCGAAAAGGGAAATATCTCACCACTGACGAGATCAAAACCTACTGCCACATCATCACCGCCCTCTCCC
>JAUXGM010000097.1 GCA_030622125.1 bacterium
ATGAGTGATATAAACGAGGGTCCCGTAAAAATTGTACTATCTCCGCAAAATGATCAAATATTCTATATCTTAAAAAGCGGAAGCAATAAGATCTATGTTGCAGATGCTCGTGCAAGTTGCGGATACGAATTTCACCCCGTAGTTTATGTTTTTAAAGAAAATTTGACCGAGAATTATTATGATTTTGCTTTTACAACAGATTATAATACAGGAGATTGGATACTTGGAGCGGTAACCGATCAACGAAATCTTGAACTCTATGACATAACAACCAGTGAAACATATCCGAGTTTCATTAGTAGTAAAAATTTTAGTTCACTTTCAAATAGTGAGATATGTAGTTCGATCACCGGGGATCCGGTAGACAGATCGCTTTACCTTGCTATTCCGGATGCCGGAAAGATATTGCTGCACCAATCTACAATATTAGGAGACGATTTCTCTCCTACAAATTTAGAAAATGTTGATAGACCCGAAAAAATTTACGCCTACAATGATAAACTTTACATAACCGTTCCGAATATTGGAATAGAGATATATCCGGCGGGAGGACAGTTTTTACAGCCGAGAATAACTACTCATATAGAGAACGATTACATTAAGTTTATACCGATTGATAATACTTATATCGGATTCAATGAATACGGCACCTGTGTGATTTACGATCCGCTTTTTCCTATACCGAAAATAATTTCCACTTTCGTTGCACCGAGTGAGATATATTTTAATTCTACTTTTTCAGATAGAATAACTTATGCAAAAAGATCGGGAACAAATGAATTTGCAATAAAAAACTCAAAAGTTATAACAAAATATCACCTTGAAGGAAATACACCTATTATGGATCTTCAAATCCCGGTAAATTCTCCAGGAAAAGCTGATATTGCTTATGTCGGGGATAATATATTTTATCCCGTTCCTTTCGCGATTAAGGTCTATGACTGCACAAGTTCAAACACCTCATTTATCCCGCTTAGCGGCACGCCGGATCGTTTGTTGACGGATAAAACACCGGGAGGTGAACTTCTCATTGGTGCTTATACGGGAGGATCAGATACTTTATTTATTATAGATCCTTATGGAAAAAGTGTTTTATATGAGGGACAAGCTCCCGATTATATAAACTTTAGACCTGAAACTATGTGTATAAGCAGTATAAATAACCAACTGTTTTTTTTACCTAATATTCCCAGTAATAAGATCGTTATAATTGATTATGTTGATCCCTCTAATCCCGCGCACAAGAATACTATTTCCAACGAAAGAGATGTTCTGCAACTTGGAACATCGCAGGACAATGTTGTCTATACCGATTATGACGGGAGTAACCATTATATCCACTTTTTACGGCTGGATAAAAACGGGAATGTTGTAAATGATGATGTCTATCCATACACAGGTACTTATGATGGTTTTAATACCCTTTTCTTTACTTTTAACGATAAACTTGCCATACCATTGGGAAATATGAACTATGTGATCGCTGAATATACCGGCGGACCATCTTCTGATAGTTATGATTATTATCCCTATCCGAATCCTACCGATGGTATTGTAAATATTGCAAATTTAGGAACGGGAACAAAAATCCGTCTACTTTCTTCGGATGGCTGGGAAATAGATCATTATCAAATGGATTCGGATGGGATTTTTACGATTGACCTTAAGAATATTAACGACACCTATCTCAGTTCGGGAAGATATATGATCATCCTTGATATGCCGGATGAGAATAAGCCGATTGTAAAAGCCGTTTATTTCAATAGGGAAAGGAGGTAATAATGAAAAAATTCACAATATTATTTATTTGTTTGATTTTTACAATTACCATTTTTTCCGAATCAAGAGAAGAAGGTAATTCCGATATTTTGATACCATCCGATGGAATGATACTTTCAACCGCCGGTGGAATTGCATCTGAAAATCCAATGGCTTCAATCTTCTTTAATCCGGCACTGATCTCCAATCTTAAAATGAGGTATAATGTTAGATTTTCCTATTTTAACGGTCTGTTTGAAGGAACAGAGATACAGGATATAAAAATAGGTCTGAACCCATTGAATAAGATCTATTTATATTTGAGTTACACGAATTTCAATAATCCGAATTTTGATATAACCGATGCAAGTGGAAACATACTATATGAAGATAAAAGTATAGCCGGCAACAGTTTTATTAAATTTGCTCTATCATATAAGTTAAAAAATTTTTCAGCAGGTATTGAATTTTCTGATTATGGACTTACTATTGTACAATTTGAAGATGGAACCGTCAAAGAAGATACACAATTATTATCTGTTGGATTGACATATCAACTAAAAAAATATTTTTTCGGTTTGTCTATGATGAATGATATTGTTCTTGGTGATGGCATTACAAAAGGAGCAGTAAATTTAATGGCGGGAACAAGATTTTTAGAAGATAATTTGAGATTAAACTTCATTTTTTCACGGATGACGGAAAGGGATTCATATAATGCAAGAGGAGGTCTTAGTGCCGAATATCTCATTTCAAATATAATATTTTTAAGGGCAAGTTATTTTGACGGGATCAATCTTATGTCGGATGGTCTATATTTTGGTCTTGGCGTAAGATATAAAGACATTGACATTGATTATACTTTTTCATTCGGAGAATTGGGAACATACCATTATATCTCTGTTGAATATGGATTTAAACCATTATATGATGAAGAGAAAAGTATTTCAAAACCGGCAAAAAAGAAGAAAGTAAAAATTAAAAGAATCGTAAAAAGAAAAACACCGAAAACAAAACCGGTACCGCCTCTCAAAAAAATACTCTGTGCAGTACTCGATTTTGAGGGGAAAAATATGACGAAAGAAGATGCCGAGATCATCACCGATTTTGTAAGGCAGGATATGATAAACTCAAAATACTTTAATGTTTTGGAGAGAAGTGCGATCAATCAAATAATGGAAGAGGTTCAATTTCAGCAAACCGGATGTACATCAGCAGAATGTGCAATTCAAATCGGTAAAGTACTCGCGGTAAAAAAAATGGTTGTCGGGACTGTTTCAAGGCTTGGAAAGAAATACTTTATTACGGTTAGAATGGTGGATGTTGAGACATCGCAAATTGATCTTGCTACATCAATAGGAATTGCCGCACCGATTGAAGAACTCCCATCCCATGTTAATAAACTTATTGAAAAAATGATAGGAAGTTTGAATAATTAAGTATTTTTGAACACACCCAAAACAGAGGTTAAAAATTATTCTTCTTCTATTGTAATTCCTTCAAGAAGGAATTTATATGTTATTTTGACATCAACATCATCAACTGCGGTTTCTCCCTGCATTGCCGGTGTAAAAACACAGTTCTTCGCACCATTCATTGCTGCCTTATCAAGTATATCGGAACCACTTGTTTTACTGAGTATTACTCTCGTTACCTGTCCATTGTTATCCAATGTACAAATAACATCTACCAACCCTTCAAGCCCCATTTCCTTTGCGATCTGCGGGTATTCGGGAATTGCTTTTTTAATGATCATCGGAGGAATAATTGCACCTATATCACGTAGATTTTGAAGAGTTTTATCTTCATCTTCAATAATCTCTTCGGGAATTTCCGGTAACGGTTCATCTTTTCTTGGATCGGGGACGGCTTTTGGTATTGCCCGATTTCTCGGTCTAAATATATTGTCTTTTGTCCTTTTTATTTTTTTATCTTCCAATTTTTTCCTCGGAATAGTATATTTAATAGGTGTGAATACTTTTCTTTTCCCATGCTTATATATCTGGGGTTTTTTCTTAAATTCTCTAATGCCGACAAATAATACTACATGTATTAAAAGTGCAAGGATTAAAGCAATAATAGAAGTTTTCTTTTCAAATCTTCTTTCTTCAATAAGCTTTTCCTTGATAAGATCTATCATCATAAGTGACTCCTATTAATTTTGTGGAAGTTGGAATTCTTTGTCAAAATCGATCAATGTCTCCTCTGTTGATTGAAATGCAATCTTTTCCACTCCACCTATGAGAACCTGATCAATGGTATCCACTAAATACTTATATGGTGCCGTAGGTTCCACTTTGATAACTACAAAAACATCCGGTCTAATAAGTTTCATTGTTTGTACAGTTGTCTTAATTTCCTCAAAGGGTCTCTCTTGCCCATCTATTTGTATACTGCCATTGGCAAAGACAGTGATCTCAATATTTTTCTTGCTTAATTCAACTTCATTAACAGAATCAGGCAATTCATATTTCAATCCGGCTTCTTGAGAAAAGACAGTTGTTAACATAAAGAATATAATAAGCAAAAAAGCAATATCCGACATTGAAGAAGCAGGTATTTCAGTAGATGCTTTCGCTCGTCTTTTTATCTTCATTTTCTCACCTTTTTGTAATTAACGGCAAGAGCAACCTTATTCACATAGCCTTCCTGTACCTTATCTAATATTTCTTTTATTACAGAATAAGGAATACTTTCATCTGCTTTTAGAACTACATAGGTATTTGGTTTTCTCATTCTTTCAGCCATAATAAGTGCTGAAAGCTGTTCTAATGCAATTGGTTTTCCCTCGAGTGCAATGATGCTACCATCGCTCCCCTTTTCAATTGCAACATGAATAACCGTTTGTTCCAATACTTTTGGTTTTGTTGCTTCGGGAAGGGAAATATCAAGTCCTTGTTCCTTATTAAAAACAGTTGTAATCATAAAAAATATGATAAGTAAAAAAGCAATGTCCGACATTGCCGAAGCAGGTATTTCAGTAGATGGCTTGCTTTTGGTTTTTACCTTCATTACTTGCTTAACTCCATTTCCTCAATGACCTCTAATAAAACATTAGAGGATTCCTGAATATCCATCGTGAATCCATCCAACATATTTATGAAGATATTATACATAATAAGTGCCGGAGCTGCAATAGCAAGACCGGTTGCTGTTGTGATCAATGCTTCAGAGATGCCTCCTGCAACAATAGTGGGATCGCCCAATCCACTTTTTGCAAGATTTCCAAAGGCACCGATCATACCGGTAACGGTTCCAAGAAATCCAAAAATAGGCGCCAAGCTAACAACGGTTGCAAGCCATACCAATCCCTTCTCTAATTTAGAAAGCTCAACAGCCGCTGCTGCCTCCATTGTTTTCTCAACCATATCTCTTTTTTCCTGAGATTTGATCTTTAAGGAAGAAATTTTTTCAAGGTCCTTATACTTTGTCAGTCCTTCATGAACAACTGCTGCAATTGGTCCGTTTGTTTTTTCACAAAGATCCAAAGTGCTTTCAAGATCTTCTTTTTCCAAAAGCTCAATGACCATTCCCAAAAATTCTTTTGTGTTGATCCTCTTTTTAAGATAGGTGATCAATCTTTCAAAGAACATAAATAATGCTAAAAGTGATAAAATCAATAGCGGCCACATTATTGGTCCGCCCTGCTTAAAATAATTAAATAATCCACCCATTGTCAACTCCTTTTATTAAAAACTAATATCTACACCGGCTTTTGCCCTTGCCGGCGTGCTATAAAATTTTGCAGAACCATCCTCCCAGACATCCGTAACATTTTTCGTATCAAAAATATTTGTAATCTCAAGATATATCTTGTATTTTAAACCAAACCATTTAACATTATTGAAATACTTCCAAACGGTTCCATCAATTCTTTTATAAAGAGGGTATCTTGCATCATTGGTCAACCCCTTTTTGCCACCGTCTACAGAAGTATAGGGTTTGCCTGTGTGGAAATATCCAATCAAACTGGCCCCGTAACTTGCACTTTCATACCCGAATTGAAAGGTAAGATTATGCGTAATATCCCAATCTAACGGAAATTCTTTCGGCGGTAATACATCTATTGAAACAAAGGGATCTGATGAGGTTCCCTTTGCATCGGATAAAGTATAGGCAAGCCGCCAATAGTAATGGTTGGAAAATCCCTTTGTAAGTTGAAGTTCAAACCCCTGTGCATAAGAATGATCAACATTCATCGGCATAGGTCTATCGCTGCCGCTTAACCTTGAATTGCCTGCAACATACTTGACAAGATCACTTGTATTTTTATAGTAGGTAACAAGATCCAACTTTAAAACATCAGAGAGAAGATAGGTAATTCCATATTCGTAACTAACTGCATTTTCGGGATTCAGGTATTGATTATTGCTTTGATCCTTATATGACTCGTATTTCTCTTGCAAAATATACATCATCGGCGGTGCCTGATAGAAGATACCATAAGTGAATCTAAATTTTGCCCTGTCCGTTATTGCAAATGAAACAAAACCTCTCGGTGAAAATTGTGAAACGGAATATTGTCTCCTATCATACCTAACACCGATATTCATAACAAGATCCTGGTCCCAATCCATATAATCACGAACATAAAATGCCTGT
This sequence comes from bacterium, assembly GCA_030622125.1. Classification (GTDB taxonomy): domain Bacteria; phylum AUK180; class AUK180; order AUK180; family AUK180; genus JAUXGM01. The sequence goes on from JAUXGM010000097.1 coordinate 6,361, forward strand.
TCGTCAACATATCTGTGATATATATCAGTGGATTCCCAATCGGCACCGGGGTAATATACATTAAATGATCTGAGATCATAGTAACTATAAGCAAGCCCCGTCTTTATCTGATGAATACGATTGATCTGATTGACGGCATCTATCTTTACGGTGTATTGTGTGGATGTTCTGTCTGCATAAACAGGATAATCCCAACTGTACGGATCGTATTCAAATTCATATTCACTTAGTTCTTTATCATGTACCTTTACCGATAAACCATTTTGGAATCTATATAAGAATATCTGATAAAAAAGATTCCCGGATAATCTATGTGCCCATTCAAGGTTTAACTGATTGTTCGTCTGGTGTTGTGTCGGCTGATGTTCTGCGGTTGGCGTTGTATTATATTTTTCAGTACGATAATTAATATCGGCAACCGAATACTGAAAACCAAATTTTATTTTGATCTTCGGATTTATTTTCAAGGTGAGTTTTGAAGCTGTGTCAATATAATTTCTCCAATCCCAGTTAAGAAAACCCGTTGAATATTCCTTGTCGAAACTTATCGGATAATCGGGATCGGAATATTTCGGATCAGCTCTCCATTTATAATCTCCGATGAATTGTGAACCGGATGTATAGAAAGATAAGAACGGATAACCTCTTTTCTGTTTAAAGATTGATATCGGTCCGCCAAGTTGCCAATTAAGGTCTTTATCTCCCATATTTGCATTTTTCCAAACTAATTCGCCTGTATAGTAAGATAGACTGCCTGAATACTTTTTCCCGCCTTCCTTTGTAACAACATTTATTATCCCTGAAAGTGCGCCACCGTATTCTGCGGAATAACCGCCGGTCTTAACGGTCATTTCCTTAATGGAATTCATATTCAAATTTCCGCCGAAAGTACCTGTTATAGGATCCCTAATGGTCATACCGTCAACCATATAGTTAACCTCATCATCCCTGCCTCCTCGAATATGAAGTTGTTTTCCATCACCTATTACCCCGGGTACGGTTTGAGCCATTGCGAACATACTACCAACAGGTACATTTTCCATTTCCTGTGCCGAAATATTATGTTCGGTTGCTCCCTTAGATCTCTGGATCTTTACGACTCTTTTGTCAACAACCTTAATAATTGTTTTTGAAGCGATCCCCTTTTTCAATCTTATCGGAGATTCCGTTGAAACGCTATCAGCAGTAACGATCACATTTTCTCTCTCCTGGATACCATATTTTGCATGTTCAACTCTGAGCGTATAAAAATCCACAGATAGACCCGAGAAGAAATACTCCCCCCTTTCATCCGTTGCCTGTGAAATGTCCAATTCCTTGATGGTAATCTTTACATCCATAATCGGATTGCCTGTTGCATCATCTAAAACAATGCCTCTAATTCCACCGGTATTACCGGCATAAGTAATGACACCGGTAAAAAGTAATATTATTATTGCGAGAAACCTGAAAGCACTCTTCATTATGTACCTCCTATTTTTTTTATTATACCAAATTTTTTAAATCAAGTCAATATTTTTTTTGATTTTTTTTGTTTTCGGAGTATTTCTTCTGAACCTCTTTACCAGAGTCCTCTTTTTATGGGGTACGGAGTTTAATATTGTTTTCCTTATTTCCTTATTAACTTATTTTCTTATTTCCTTGTCTATATTGTTCTCGGATGGTCTATCGTTATTTAAGGAAGAATCCGGGACACACCTCAACTTTCTTGGGACGCACCTGAACATCCGAGGTACGTCCCGCTTGTTTTCTGAGTTTGTATTTGTCTTTTTTTCATTGTCAATTGTCCATTGTCCATTGTCA
>JAUXGM010000004.1 GCA_030622125.1 bacterium
GATAAGAATATATAAAAAGAGATACAAGAAGATAAAATAATGAATAAACCTCCATATTAAACATAAAATAAAGAAAATAATTGCCGAAGAAGATTGAAAGCACCCCAATATACCTCATAAATCTATTTTTGGTATAAAATCCGAATATCTTATAGATCACTATCAGAGCAAAAAAGGGAAACAGAGCATTTATAAAGTTCAATTTCCACAGTAGATTCGGAATAGGCAGCACTGTTCCAAGTGCCTTTAGAAGTATGTAGTAAAATGGATATGAGGGTGGATGAATAATAGAATCATCAATATATGATATCATAAATTCAGCGGAATCTAAAAATCCCGGACTGCTGTGAACATTTAAAATAATGAAAACTAATAGTATCCCAAAGAAAATAAGAGAATCAAATTTTATCTTTTTCACTTTTCAGAATATCATTTTTTCACTTTTTTTTCAACTTTTTTTTATCAACTTATTTCCATATTTTCTTCTTTACTAACCTCCAACTTTTGTTTTTCCTTATTCCCTTATTTCTTTCTTTCCTAATTTGCGAAAAAATTATTTTTTTGTTATAATACAAAAAAAGGTGGAATATGTTTTTAATTCCTATTGGAACGGATACAAAATTTAGAAAATTTCCTATTATCACTTTGTGTTTAATAATCGTTATGACGCTTATTTTTGCCGTAACTTATAATAAATCCAAAAAGATTGAAAATGAAATGTTCATTATTAGAAAGCAAATTAGAAAAATGATATATATGGATCTCTTCAAAAAAGATCCAACTTTTATTGCTTTGTCGTACAATGAACAACAAGAGATACTCAAAGACAAACTTATTTCGGCACTTGACGGTAAATATCAATTCGAAGACGATCAAAAGCAAAAAAAATACCAAGAACTTTATGTGGATTATATAGAATTTAAAAAAGAGGATTTTGTTGGTAAATATGCTTTTGATCCAAAACACCCATCAATTATAACTGCAATTACAAGTGCCTTTTTACATGGCGGCATATTGCATTTATTCGGCAATATGTGGTTTTTATTCCTTTTTGGAGCATTTGTAGAAGATTTTTTTGGAAAGGCGTATTATTCCATTTTCTTTTTGTTGGCAGCAATCGGAGCTGCATACATACATGGGATGAGCAGTGTTCCTGTAATCGGGGCATCCGGAGCTATTGCCGGTTTAATGTCCGGTTTCCTGGTTTTTTTCTTTACCATTAGAATAAAATTCTTTTTTTTCATCCTTATTTTTTTTAGACCCTATGTGAAAACATTTTTTTTAAAAGCCTATTTCGCACTTCCGATGTGGTTCGGAATGGAATTGATCCAACATCTCATGCGCAGCAATGATAATATTGCACATTCCGGTCATATCGGTGGTTTTTTAACAGGACTTATTCTTACACTTATAATTAGATTTACTCCGTTAAATGAGGTTTTTAAAGATAAATATTTTAAAAGTGCCGCTGTGGAAAACCCCAAAAGTTACATAGATGATATTGAAGATATGATCCTGCAAAATGATCTAAAGGGAGCACTTGACATTGCAAGAAAGGCATTACTCTTCAAGCCTGATCACATTCCTTTTTTGGAAGAAAAACTTAAGATATATGGCATTATGAAAGATAAAGAATCACTTATATCTGTATATAAAAAGTACTTTAAAATATTAAAAGAAAAAGACACCGATTTTTCAACTCAGTTCATCAGTGCATTTAACGAATGTGAATATGATATCATTGACACAAATGACTTTCCATCGGTGCTTTCAAATTTTGTTAATTACGGGCAATATGAAGCAGCGGAACAATTTAGCAGTGACTTTCTTTCAAGAATAAAGAATAAGAAATTACCTGTATATTCACTAACTTTAATTCCTTGCATTCTTGCAAAAATAAAATTAGAGAAGTATGATGAGGCATTAATTAAAATAAATGAGGGATTGATATTAAATAGGAATGTTCAAAGTGAATTGACTAAATTCAGAGAACTGCGAAATGAGGTCTTGAAAAAGAAATTTCCGCAATTATCCATAAATATAATTGATAAACTAAGTCGATTGGAAAAATATAGATTGCACAAAAATAAAAGGGATTTTTTAATTTTGTTTCAAGAACTTGAAAAAGTCAAGGACATTACTTATACATTTGAACAGTATCTATATTATACTGAGCTTTTAGATCAGAAAAAAGATTACAAGAAAATCGTTGCTTATTATCAAAAAATGGTTAGTATATATGAAGAACATCCATTGAAATATATTATTTACTATAGATTGGCAAAACTTGTGTATAATATTACAAGTGATAAAACGAAAGCACTAAAATATTATCAAAAGGCAACTCAAATATGTCGTAATAACAATCATTTGGAAACAATCCGCAACGAGATGCTTAATCTGTAAAAGAAAATATTACATATTGTATATTGCTTCTTGTAAAGTTATGAAATCTTCTTTAAGAACACCACCATCACCGATCTTAATGTTCGGTTTACTTTTTTCGCCATGAAAATCCGATCCGCCAAAAATAAGAAGTCCATTATTTTCGCATATTTTTTTAAGTTCATTTCTTTCCGTATCACTATGATCGGAATAGTTTACCTCAATGCCGTCAATACCACAATCTATGGTTTCCAGTATCAATTTCTTAATGGTAGATCTATCTGCATTCATTAAAAATGGATGAGCAAGCCCGATAATGATTTTAAATTCTTCTTTTGCTTGCCTTATAAGGTCTTTGAAATTGATCCTGTTTTTTGGTACATAAAGGGGTTTCCCTTTTTTAAGGAAATGAGCAAATGCCTCGGGAACTGAATTGACAATCCCGAGTTCATACATATATCTTGCAATATGGGGTCTGCCTATTGAGGTATTTTTAGCATATTTGGAAATTAGAGTATCAAAATCCATCTTTTTATTAAATAATTTGTTCGCTTTTTCTATGGTTTTTTGAGCTGCAATATTGCGGGCTTCACATTGACCAACTAAAAAATTTCCCAGCTTCTCATTTTGCCAGCTTTTCATATATCCGACAAAGTGCATATTGGAAATATCTGTTGCAAATTCAACTCCCTTCACAATTGGGAGCTCATTTTCATCTATTATTTTTTCATCTTCAATTGAACCCAGGACATCATGATCGGTAATGGCAATCCCATTTAACCCGTTTTTTTTTGCTTTTGCAATCATTTCTTTAATAGTGTATTCGCCATCTGAATTTGTTGTATGCAGATGCAGATCGTAAGGATATTTCATTATTTGCTCCATAAAAAGATTACATTATAGTAAAATTTCAAATAAAGTCAAACTATTGCAATAAAATTATAAATGAGGTATAATAAAAAAAAATAGGAGTTAACAATGGCTGATATATCCATCGTAGAAAAACTTGTAAATAAAACCGATTCAAAGATCGTTCAAATAATTCTTGACGGTGTCGGGGATCTCTTCACTGCAAATAAAAAATCGCCTCTTGAATTTGCTTTAACACCAAATTTAGATGAGTTGGCAATCCATTCATCATTAGGTTTGGCTGATCCGATTTTTCCCGGTATTACGCCGGGAAGCGGACCCGGGCATTTGGCACTCTTTGGTTATGACCCGATAAAAAATGATATTGGGCGTGGTGTATTGGAGGCACTTGGAATAGGTCTTACATTAAGAAAAAATGGACTCTATGCCCGTGGAAATTTTTGCATATTAGATAAAGATGGAATTGTTGTTGATCGAAGAGCCGGAAGGATACCAACAGAGGAAAATGCAAAGATATGTGAAAAAATAAACAAAGAATTGGAAACATACAAGGATATAAAAGTTAAGATATATCCGGTTAAAGAACACCGTTTTGTCGCGGAATTTCTTGGGGAAGAACTTTTTGCAGATATTGATGACGCAGATACGGAAAAAGTTGGGATCCCCTACAAATATGCCATCGCACAGAACGAAAAAAGCCTAAAAACCACTGAGATGATAAATAAATTTATAGATTTTGTTCTTGATATAGTAAAATCTGATAAGGTAAATGGAATTTTGCTTCGCGGTTGTTCGGTAGATCCGGGATTAATTACATTTGACAAAAAATTTAAACTTACTCCAGCTGCGATTGCTCAGTATCCAATGTATAAGGGATTGGCAAGTTTAGTTGGCATGCATCTTTTGCCTGTTGGGGATAAGATGGAGGATTTAGTTGAAACATTGAAACAATATTGGAATGAAGAATATGATTATTTCTTTTTTCATGTTAAAAAAACAGATTCCTATGGAGAAGATGGAAATTTTGACGGTAAGGTGCATATCATTGAGGAATTCGATAAGATATTACCGCAAATATTGGCATTAAGGCCGGATGCTCTTCTTATAACCGGAGATCACTCTACTCCCTGTCCTATGAAAAGTCATTCATGGCATCCTGTACCGTTACTTATTCATTCCTCTTTTGCAAGAGAAGATAATATGGTATTTAACGAAAAGAGCTGTTGCACCGGATCATTATCTCGTATCCCTGCAATTTATGAAATTCCTCTTCTCTTAGCACATTCCGGAAAGCTATCAAAGTATGGAGCATAGGACAATTAAGAATAAATTTGAACTTTTTTTTAAAAAAAATATAAAAAACTATTGACAAACTACTTTTTTTTTGATACAATAAAGTTTCTTAAAAGTAAAAAGCTCTTTAACAAAATGCGAAAGGTAAGGAATGTAACTTCGAAATTAATTATTTCCTTTAAATACTGAGAGTTTGATCCTGGCTCAGAACAAACGCTGGCGGTATGCTTAATACATGCAAGTCAAAGTGAAAACCTTCGGGTTCAGCTTGGCGAATGGGTGAGTAACACGTGAGCAACCTACCTTAGAGATTGGCATAAACTGGGGAAACCCAGGGTAATTCCAAATAATATAGCCGAATACATGTTCGGCGATCAAAGATAGCCTCTGCTTGCAAGCTATCACTTTAAGATGGGCTCGCGGACTATCAGCTTGTTGGTGAGGTAACGGCTCACCAAGGCTATAACGGTTAACCGACCTGAGAGGGTGCACGGTCACATGGGCACTGAGACACGGGCCTGACTCCTACGGGAGGCAGCAGTCGGGAATCTTGCGCAATGGGCGAAAGCCTGACGCAGCAATACCGCGTGAAGGATGAATGCTTTTTGGTTGTAAACTTCTTTTAAGAGGGAAGAAAAGAAGTAGTCTAATAGACTATTTTCTGTGACGGTACCTCTTGAATAAGCCCTGGCTAACTCCGTGCCAGCAGCCGCGGTAATACGGAGAGGGCAAGCGTTGTTCGGAATCACTGGGCGTAAAGAGTATGTAGGTGGATTTGTAAGCAATTTGTGAAATCTTAAGGCTTAACTTTAAAATTGCAAGTTGAACTACCAGTCTAGAGTACGGAAGAGGAAAGCGGAATTCCCGGTGGAAGGGTGGAATCTGTAGATATCGGGAAGAACACCAGAGGCGAAGGCGGCTTTCTAGTCTGTCACTGACACTGAGATACGAAAGCTGGGGGAGCAAACAGGATTAGATACCCTGGTAGTCCCAGCTGTAAACGTTGGGTACTAAGCACTGGACATTTTAATAGTTTGGTGTTGTAGTTAACGCGTTAAGTACCCCGCCTGGGGAGTACAGTCGCAAGGCCTAAACTCAAAGGAATTGACGGGGGCCCGCACAAGCGGTGGAGCATGTGGTTTAATTCGAGGCAACGCGAAGAACCTTACCTAGACTTGACATGTTAGGTGTAAGTCTTTTTGAAAAATAAGACCTTTTTGATCTTCGGATCAAAAACCTATCACAGGTGGTGCATGGCTGTCGTCAGCTCGTGCCGTGAGGTGTTGGGTTAAGTCCCGCAACGAGCGCAACCCCTATTTTTAGTTGCTAACAGGTAATGCTGAGAACTCTAGAGAGACTGCCCGGGTAACCGGGAGGAAGGTGGGGATGACGTCAAGTCCGTATGCTCCTTATGTCTAGGGCTACACACGTGCTACAATGGCCAGTACAAAGGGCAGCCAACCCGCAAGGGGGAGCTAAATCTCAAAAAGCTGGCCTCAGTTCGGATTGCAGGCTGCAACTCGCCTGCATGAAGTTGGAATCGCTAGTAATCGCTGATCAGCAGGCAGCGGTGAATACGTTCCCGGGCCTTGTACACACCGCCCGTCACATCACCTGAGTTGATTTTGCCTGAAGCCGCTTACCGAATCCTTCGGGATAGGAAGCGTCTAAGGTGGGGTTGGCAAGGGGGATGAAGTCGTAACAAGGTAGCCGTAGCGGAAGCTGCGGCTGGGTCACCTCCTTAAGGTATAATTTCATTCTGACCCTTTCGCATTACATATAATTTAAATAACCACGGGCCTCTAGCTCAGTTGGTTAGAGCGCGCGCCTGATAAGCGCGAGGTCAGTGGTTCAAATCCACTGAGGCCCATTTAAGGGGAATTAGCTCAGCTGGGAGAGCGATGGCTTTGCAAGCCATAGGCCACCGGTTCAAGTCCGGTATTCTCCACTGTAAATAATACAGAGAAATATCTCAATTATATAGAATTGTTCTTTTACAACATATTAAAATATGGCCAAGCAATTAAGGGCAAACGGTGGATGCCTTGGTCATGGTAGCCGAAGAAGGACGTGCATGGCTGCGATAAGCCACGAGGAGTTGTCAAGAAACGTTTTTACTCGTGGATTTCCGAATGGGGAAACCCGTTAGAGCAAACCTCTAACATCTCGAGCAATCGAGAAGGGAACCTGGTGAACTGAAACATCTTAGTAACCAGAGGAAAAGAGACCGTAATGGTATTCCGTAAGTAGCGGCGAGCGAAAGCGGAAGAGCCTAAATATGTTATATGTTAAAGGTTAGGGCCGTTGTATAACATACGTTGTGGGAATATTTCGGAGTGCTCCCTAATGCACTCGAAGTAAAGAAACTATTAGCAGAATGTTCTGGGAAGTTCAACCGTAGACGGTGAAAGTCCGGTATGCGAAAATGGTTTTGGAGCTTTGGAAATATCTCCCGAGTAGCACGGGACACGTGGAATCTTGTGTGAATCTACCCGGACCGTCGGGCAAGGCTAAATACTTACCATGGACCGATAGTGAACAAGTACCGTGAGGGAAAGGTGAAAAGTCCCCCTGTTAGGGGAGTGAAATAGTACCTGAAACCGTATGCCTACAAGGTGTTGGAGGTCCGATTTATCGGACTGACAGCGTGCCTTTTGCATAATGAGCCAGCGAGTTAATTGTTATAGCAAGGTTAAGCAGTTTATGTGGAGCCGCAGCGAAAGCGAGTCTTAATAGGGCGATTAGTTATAGTAATTAGACCCGAAGCCAGGTGATCTATCTATGTGCAGGTTGAATCCCCCGTAACAGGGGGTGGAGGACCGAACCCACTAGCGTGAAAAGCTAGGGGATGACGTGTGGATAGGGGTGAAAGGCCAATCAAACCTGGTGATATCTGGTTCTCCCCGAAATAGCTCTAGGGCTAGCCTCATACGGTGATTATTGGTGGTAGAGCACTGATTGGGTTAGGGCTTTTAATCGAGTACCAATCCCATTTAAACTCCGAATGCCAATAATTAGCAGTATGGGAGTCAGACTGTGGGTGATAAGATTCATGGTCGAGAGGATAAGAGTCCTTACCGTCAGCTAAGGTCCTTAAATATAGGCTAAGTGGAAAAGGATGTGAAATTACTTAGACAGCTGGGAGGTTGGCTTAGAAGCAGCCATTCCTTTAAAGAAAGCGTAATAGCTCACCAGTCAAGTAGTTTTGCGCCGAAAATTTACGGGGCTAAGCCTATTACCGAAGCTACGGGTTATGTTCCAACTTGTTGGAATGTAGCGGTAGGGGAGCGTTCTTATAGGGATGAAGGTTAACCGTGAGGTTTGCTGGACTTATAAGAAGTGAGAATGCTGGCATTAGTAACGATAAACAGAATGAAAAATTCTGTCGCCGAAAACCTAAGGTTTCCTGGGCAAGGTTAATCCGCCCAGGGTAAGTCGGCCCCTAAGGTGAGGTCGAAAGACGTAGCTGATGGGAAGCAGGTTAAATATTCCTGCACCACTGTAGTGGAGTGATGGAGTGACGTAGAAGGAAAGGTGAGTTTCCTGATGGAATAGGGAATCGAAGCTGGTAGGATGGTCTAATCCAGGCAAAACCGGAAAGACCTTTAATCCGAAAGGCGTAAGACTGTGGAATCTTCGGAAACTGCAGGTTCACTGGCACCTTTTACCAAGAAAGAACTTCTAAGCGTTTTTACTGCTATAGTGACCGTACCGTAAACCGACACAGGTGGGAAGGTTGAGTATACTAAGGCGCTCGAGATAACTCTTGCTAAGGAACTCGGCAAATTGACCCCGTAACTTCGGGATAAGGGGTGCCTGAGTAAGGTAAGATTTTTAGTAAATGTAGCCTGAAAAGGCCGCAGAGAAATGGCCCAAGCGACTGTTTAACAAAAACACAGGTCTCTGCAAAATCGTAAGATAAGGTATAGGGACTGATGTCTGCCCAGTGCCGGTAAGTCAAGGGGATGTGTCATCCTTCGGGAGAAGCACTGAACTTAAGCTCCGGTAAACGGCGGCCGTAACTATAACGGTCCTAAGGTAGCGAAATTCCTTGTCGGGTAAGTTCCGACCCGCACGAATGACATAACGGTTTGGGCGCTGTCTCAGCAAGAGTCTCGGTGAAATTTCAATAGTCGTGCAGATGCGACTTACCTACGGAAAGACAGAAAGACCCCGTGAACCTTTACTACAGCTTGATATTGTATTTTGGTGTACCATGTAGAGCATAGGTGGGAGGCTGTGAAGCATAGGCGCTAGTCTATGTGGAGCCAACAGTGGAATACCACCCTTGATATTCTGAAATACTAACTTTGAATGTGAAATGAGAAGGACAGTGTCTGGTGGGTAGTTTGACTGGGGTGGTCGCCTCCTAAAATGTAACGGAGGCCCCCAAAGGTTCCCTCAGCGCGGACGGTAATCGCGCGTAGAGTGTAAAGGCATAAGGGAGCTTGACTGTGAGAGGGACACCTCGAGCAGAGTCGAAAGACGGGCTTAGTGATCCGGCGATACCGAACGGAAGGGTCGTCGCTCATGGGATAAAAGGTACTCCGGGGATAACAGGCTGATCGCCTCCAAGAGTTCACATCGACGAGGCGGGTTGGCACCTCGATGTCGGCTCATCGCATCCTGGGGCTGAAGAAGGTCCCAAGGGTTGGGCTGTTCGCCCATTAAAGCGTTACGCGAGCTGGGTTCAGAACGTCGTGAGACAGTTCGGTCCCTATCTTCCGCAGGCGTTGGATATTTGAAAGGAGCTGTACTTCGTACGAGAGGATTGGTACGGATAAGCCACTGGTCTACCAGTTGTTCCGCCAGGAGCATCGCTGGGTAGCTACGCTTAACGGGATAAGCACTGAAAGCATCTAAGTGCTAAGCCCACCTTGAGATAAGATATCCCAATCTTGATTTATCAAGATAAGAAACTCTCTCGGAGACTACGAGTTTGATAGGCCGGAGGTGTAAGTACAGTAATGTATTCAGCCGACCGGTACTAATAGAGTGTTCGGCTTGGCCATATTTTTTATAAATAATAATTTTATCCCGGTGATATTGCAAGGGGGTAACACCTGTTCCCATTCCGAACACAGTAGTTAAGCCCTTTAGCGCCGATGGTACTGCCCGTATTCATCTGGGTGGGAGAGTAGGTCATCACCGGGATTTTTTATTGAATAATTTTAAAGCTACATTTCTTTTAAAGACACTAAATGTAAGATTGCTTTCGTAAAAATCACGAATATTTTCACTATAAGTTATATAATTCTTCCAGACGGTTTTTATACCGTTTGCTATCTCTTCCGGATTTTTTTTCCCAATCAATGCTCCGAAATCCACTCTGGAGTAAACTTCCGGTATAATACCGACATCGGTGGCAACAACCGGAAGATAATAAGAAAAATATTCATATAATGCTCGGGAAAAGACCTCCGAACCGATTGATGAAACAATACCGAGATTTGCCCAATTTAAAAATGGTTCAATACTTTCAACATAACCAAGAAATGACACATTCGGTAATATTCCAAGTTTTTCGGACATTTCTTCAAGAGTTTCAACGGGAATCTGACAGATATTTCCTATAAATTTAGTTTCAAACGGTATCTTTTCCTTTTTCAAAAGAGAAAGTGCTTCCAAAAGATATTTATGCCCCTTAACTTTTGATGTTCTTGCAATGTTAAGAATTTTCAATTTGGCTATTTTTTTTTGTTTGATAGTTTTGGTTTTTCTTGGAAATGTTCCCTCTAATACAGCAAGATTTTTTTTAATATTAGTTATTTCTTTGAATTTGTTTAATTCAATTTGTGATGGGAAAATAATCAGGTCGGTTTTTTTATTGAGTCTTAATGCAGCTTTATTTTTTCTTGGTTCTCGTGCATCTATCCGCACCCTGAATAATTTTTGGTCACTGTTTTTTTTAAAATTAAAAAGCTGCTGATCTCTTCCCCAATATGTTATAATAATATCATAATTCTTTATATCAAAATTCCTCAAATAAAGGGGGATATAATGAATATCTTTGTCGGGTAAGATCGGATCAAAGGGGATATTTTCAAGTGATAATCTTTCGTTTATCGGATTTTCTTTTCCGCTTATGACAAACTGTTCAAAACCAAGTTCCTTTAATGCCACGATCAAGTTAAAAGCATAGTTTGATGTAGCATTCCACCATCTGATATTGTGTATGTGAAGTATTCTTATTTGAGAATTCTCTTCCATAATTTTTTTGCAATTTCCTGTGATCTTTTAATAATATTCTCTTGATTTATATCAAATGTAAAATTAAAATCTTTCATTAGAAAATGTCCGTTTGAAATAGTGTCCGATACCCTGCTGTTTATCATTCCAAAAAGAAAATGACCTATTGTATTTCCATTATTTATTGGAGTTGGAAGTTCATAATCAAAAAAAGCAAGATCAGCATCCGCACCCTCCTCAATAACACCGATCCTTCTCTCAAATATATTGGAAGCGATCTTTCCATTGTTTCGCAATGTATTAAAGACTTCAACCCATCCGACAGAAGGCAATTTGTTCTTAATATGAGTCAAGTAATAAGCGAGTTGATACTCTTTCAAAGGAATATTATGCATTCCATCTGTTCCGATACCGACGGTAAGACCTGTCTCAATTGCTTCCAAAAGGTCAAATATTCCTACTGCATTATTAAGATTCGAAGAAGGATTATGGATAAGATATGAGTTTTTATCCCTTATCAATTCCCATTCAGATCTTTCAGTTGCGACACCATGGATCAATAGTGAATTTTTTCTCAAAAGATCGAATTTATTAAGTCTCTCCGTAACATTCTTATAATTGAGAGACCTTACAAAATCCTGATCGATAGATGATTCCGCTAAATGACAATGTATCGGAAGATCATTCGGAGTATTCTCCGATATATACCTTAGATCATCATCGGAAAGGGTCATATTTGCATGAAGCCCGAGCATTCCTCTTATATTTTCATCTTTCTTTGTCTTTTTGAAAAAAGCAAGATTTTCCCTCACTTCTCTTTGAAAGATATCATTTCCATTTCTATTTGTTACCTCATAGGATAATGTTCCTTTTAAATAAAAGTCATCCATTATTTTTTTTATTGCATCCAAACTTCCGCCGATAAATTTTGTTGAGACATGATGATCAAAAATGGTTGTTGTTCCCCATTTAATTCCTTCAAGGATCGGAAATATTACCGAATAATAAAGCTCTTCTTCCGAAAGTTCAAGGTCAAGCCTCCACCAGAATTTTTCTAATACCTCTTTAAAATTCATTGCGGGATTACCCGGTATTGAAAGTCCCCTTCCCAATGTTGAGTAAAAATGCATATGAGCGTTTATTATACCGGGCGTTACGATCTTTCCCGACATATCGTAAGCCTTTAATGATCCATTTTTTATTCCGCCAATTTTTTTTATCTTTCCATTTTCAATAAGAATATCGGTATTATCAAGAAATGAATTCTCATCAGAGAAAGTTAAGCCTGTTACATTCTTTAACACATATTTCATAATCTATCCTCGTTTTTTTAATGTCGTCAATACAAATTTATAAGCATATTAAAAAACCAATTATTTTTCCTATTCAGTCTACATTTTTTCATAGTAAAAGTCAAATAAAAAATTCCGTCATTCTGAATTATTTCACCGCAGAGACGCAAAGAACGCAAAGAAAGAAGAATCCATCCCTGTCCGTCATTCAGAGGCTTTAGCCGATTATTCAAATTCCGGTTTATCGGAAAATATCTATCTTTTCTTTTCATTCGTTACTACTTATTTTCTGTCATTGCGAAACCTCAATTTATTGAGGTTGTGGCAATCTCAAAATCAGGTCACCAGAGCACCAGAGCACAAGTCACCAGTCAAATACAATTCAAAACTGGTTTTGTCCTGTCATTCCTGTCCCGTATTAAGCATGCACTCAACTTGATTGGGTGTACGGGATAAACTCCGGCAGGAACCCAGTATTTTTTTTCTTACAACTAAACTCATCACTTACTTTCGTGTGTTCTGCGGTATATCCAGCACCTTCTTGGTGCTGTGGTTATTATATTTCCTTGTTTTCTTTTGTTTCTTCTCGGGACTAAGCATCTATTATTCCTCTGCGAATTCTGCGTCTCTGTGGTGAATCTCTCCTTTCTTCAACTCAAAACTTCTTTCATTCCCCGTCCCCAATTTGTGATACCTGTATTGTAAAATTACAACAAATAATAGTCCTATGGTTGAAATATAGTCAAACAGTCAGAATTCTTCGGCACATATGCGAATATGCGAATATACGTATATTGCCTTTAAAAAAACTGACAAAATCTCAAGGATAAATTTTAATGATGCGAATAAAAATGCTCCCCCAATTCATTTGAAATTAAATTAAAAAAGGGGGAAAAAGTGCTAGGTTGCCGGTTTAACGGTTTCAGATTTTATTGGTTGAGATTTGAGAAAAAATGGAAAAAGTGGTGAAGTTTCAGAAACATATTGGATTTTGTTTGTAGAAGAAGATGACATTTATTTGACTTAAATAAATAAAAAATATATAATTGAGTATAAAAAGTATACAAATGTATAAAAAAAGTATACAACGGGAGATGGAGAAATGGAGTTAGCAATCTTAAATAAATTATTTACTTCCAAAATAAGAGTAAAAATTCTAAACCTATTATTATTAAATTCGGAAGATAAATATTATTTAAGACAAATAGAATCTATTATTAAACATCCAGTGAGAGGTATACAAAAAGAACTGTATAATTTAACAAATTTAGGAATTGTAAAAAAAGAATATGAAGGGAACAGAAATTATTATAGGATCAATAAAAAATGTCCCATCTTCAATGAATTGAGATCTCTTTTCTTAAAATATTCGGCATTATCCGAAATTCTCAAAGAAAAATTATCCGAATATGATATAGATTATGCTTTTATCTACGGGTCTTATGCTATGGGAACAGAGCGAAAAGGTAGTGATGTTGACTTATTTATTATAGGAAATGCTACTTCAAAGATCATTTCCACAATGCTATCTGATATTAATGAAATTTTTTATCGCGAAATAAATTATGTTATATTTTCTAAAAAAGAATTTTTAAAAAAATATAGATTAAATAATAATTTTATTAAAACGATTTCTAAAAATAAAAAGCTTTTCTTAATTGGAAATGAAAATGAGTTTAAAAGATTTATTAAATCAAGGTAAATTAAAACCTCATAAAACAAACAAAGAAGAAATAAAAATGCTTTTACAACTTATAAATAGAGATATTCAGGATGCTTTGATTGAAACTCTTTCTGAAGATAGACGTTTTGCAATTGCTTATAATGTTATTTTACAATCGGCAACAGTTATTTTATATTGTAAAGGTTATAAAACTACAGGCACAGGGCATCATTATACGACATTTCTTTCACTGAAATTCATTCTTGGAAAAAATTATTATGCTCTAATTAATTATTTTAATGATTGTAGAGCCAAAAGAAATTTAACCGATTATATTTCAGCAGGACAGATATCTGAAAAGGAAGCAAATGAAATAGTTGATGAAGCAAAAAAGTTCCATGAATTTCTTATAAGTTGGCTGAAAAAGAACTATCCAAATTATTTATAAAAAAAGTGTCAGGTTGACCCTATTACAGATGGAATTTCTAACGGGGCAAGCAGTTTCAGATTTTGAGGGTTTGAGATTTGAGAAAAAATGGAAAAAGTGATATATTTATATAAAATAAAAAAAAGGAAATGTAATGAATAACATAAAAAATATTTATGTAGTTCGTTCTTTACTTGTGTTATTTGCATTAAATAAAATAAAAGAGGCGTAAAATATGGAAATAAAAATTTTTAAACCAACTTTCCAATATACGGATAAAACGGTTAAATATTTAAATAAAATTACAGAAGCCCGAACAATAATAATGAATTCACCGCTTATCCCCAAATGGGAAGTATCATTAAGAAAGAGAGCTTTACTGACAAATGCCCATTCTTCCACAGCTATTGAAGGCAATATCCTTTCACTTGAAGAGGTTACCGCTCTTTCTGAAGGGAGAGATATAATGGTTAAAAGGAAAGATAAGCAGGAAGTTCTTAATTATCTCGAAATGCTTGACAAAATTCCTAAATTTGCAAAAATTATCCCCTTTAAAAAGTCGGATTTTTTAAAAATCCATAAGATTATTGTAAATAATACATTAAAAGACCCGGAAGATGAAGGCAGGTTTAGAACAAGGCAGGTTGTTGTCGGAAATAAATATACAGGTGAAATTGTCTTCAAACCACCACAAACGAAGAAAGTTTCTGAATTAGTTGATAGATTTCTAAATTGGTTAAATTTAACTACCATTAATAATTTAAGTCCTGTAATAGCAGCAGGGATAACACATTACGAAATAGTTAGAATTCACCCTTTTGTAGATGGGAATGGGCGAACAGCTCGAATAATTGCAACTCTAATACTTTATAAAAGCGGATTTGATACAAAGCGGTTTTTTGCATTGGATGATTATTATGATCAGGATAGAGCAAGATATTATAATACCTTAAAAAATATTGATCAAAATACTCTTGATTTAACGGATTGGTTGGAATATTTTACGGAAGGTCTTTTAATAAGTATTGAAACGGTTAAAAAAAGGGTGATTGGATTGAGCAAAGATATCAAGATATTAAAAGAACAGGGACAGGTTGCCTTAAATGAAAGACAGATGAAGATTGTTGAATTTATCTTGAAAAATGGGAAAATTACAAATAAAAATGTAAGAGAATTGTTTGGATTATCAAATCGGGTTGCCCTTGATGTTTTAAATAAATTGATTAAATTAAAGGTTATAGAAACAAAAGGAAAAGGAAGTGGAATACATTACACACTCAGATAATAACCTCACGATCGACCTCACGATCTACCTCACGATTAAGATAATAAAGAAGAAAAAAACAGGGACGGTGGCAGAAAGCAATTAACAATTGACAATGGACAATTAGAAAGACAATAAATAAAGATGGATTCCTAATTCCCCGATCAGGTCGAGGACAGGCAAGTTAGGAATGACAGGAAATAAATGAAGAATGACGGGAAAAGATAGATTCTTTCCAAAAAATCGGGGTTTGAATAATCGGCTGATAAATCCCTCGGAATAACGAGAAGATAACGGCGTTTTCAACTGGAGCCTCTTGATTGACACCGATGCTATTGTTTTTTTGTTTTCGGTGTATTAGTTAGATGTCAAGATTAAAATTATATAATTATTTACATGTTATTTTCAATATATTTAATAATATCATTTTTTAAATTTTCCATCTCCCTTTCTTTTTTTTCGGTTTCATGTGTATATCCGAATACATGCAAAAGAGCGTGGCTTAAAAAATTCAAAAGGGATTTTTTCCTGTCAATAAAAGTCTTATCCGAATCCCTTATCACCTCATCCCAGTTGATAACAATGTCGCCTATATAATTACTGTCATCGTTTATATAGGAAAATGACAATTCATTTGTGGGTTTATTGATATTTCTGTATTTTTTATTGAGTTTTTTCATCTCTTTATCATTGCAAACAAGTATATCCACAACATCCTTTTTACCGATGATTGAAGCAACAATGATCTTATTTTTCAATAAAAAGCGTATGATCTCGTTTATTGCTTTTTTCATAAAAGGAACATATATGTTTTTGGATTTTATATTTTGATAAGTAATTTCAACTTTTATTTTGTTTTTCATACTCTATTCTTTTGTGATACATTGTTTGGATGGTCTTAATAAAACTATTTGCAACCTTGTAAAGTTCCTGAAGAGTTATAGGACAGTTAGAGAATTGTTCCTCTTCAATCAAAAGTTTGTTCAAAGTATCCATTACCATATTTTTAATTGTTGAATATCTATAATTTTTTAAGATTCGGGATTGAGCCTCTACACGATCAGCAAACATTACAATTGCCGATTCTTTAAATGTCGGTTTATTCCCCTGATATCTAAACTCATTTTCATCAAGTTCTTTAATCTTTCCATCGTCGAACATATCTTTCGCCTTTTTATAAAAGTATTTCATAAAGGTTGTTCCATGATGTTCAAGAATAATTTTTCTAACCGGCTTCGGCAACATATATTCAAGGGATAATTCATATCCGTAAGTTACATGCTGACGAAGGTATTTTGCGCTTATTAACGGACCTATTTTGTCATGTGGATTTTTCCCATTGAATTGGTTCTCAATGAAATAATTTGGTGTCTTTACCTTACCGATATCGTGAAAATGTGCCCCGAGCTTTGCTATTATGGGATTTGCATCGATCTCTAATGCTGCGGGTTCGGAAAGATTGCCGACTGCAACAGAATGCTGATAAGTACCCGGTGCTACAAGCGTTAAATTCTTTAAAGCGGGATGTTCGCCACTTAGAAGTTCTATCATTTGAAAAGTAGTCGTAATATCAAATATACTCTCAAATAACGGTACGAACGATATTAAGAGAATATATGACAAAAGATTTCCTATGATAACGGATATGCTGTTATAAAAAATAATACCACCTGGAAAGCCCTTCATCAATCCAAATAAAATTGGAACGGAGATCGAAAGAAATCCAAAGAGTAAGAAATTGAAAAACAATGTAGTTCGTTTGAAAATGTCTTTTGTAAAATAAATGGTAAAGGCGGAATTTACAATGCCATAAAGTAATACATCAATACCATACCCAAAAAAGAATGATGCGATGATAGAAAGTATCAATGAAGCATATATTGCAAGGTTGGTATCTAAAAAGAGTATTATAACAATAGTAAAAAAAGAGAAAGGTAAAGCATAGAAGGATAAAAAACTACTTGAACTGGTTCCAATTAAAAAATTTATAAAAAGCATTACTACTAAAAATACAATAAAATCAAAGAACAGAACAAGATATGCTTCATTCGTTCTGAATATATTTGCAGCGAATTTTTTAATGTAAAAAAAT
Organism: bacterium; assembly: GCA_030622125.1. Lineage (GTDB taxonomy): Bacteria > AUK180 > AUK180 > AUK180 > AUK180 > JAUXGM01. Next base: position 17,476 of record JAUXGM010000004.1, read on the forward strand.
AAAAGCAAAAAACTTAAAAGAATAAAAAGTGATAATCCTATGATCCTTTTGACCGTTACATTCGTTGCAAGAAAATTATTCAGAACGGTTATTATTCTTTTATCCTTATCGGTAAAGATCTTTCCGTTTTGTAGAATGATCTGCCTCTTGAAAAAATTATCCTTTACCGGTTGTGTATTTTCAATGACTATTTTCTCTCTTTTTAGCGTCTCTTCGCGGTCAAAAGTAATATTTGAGGTTAGATAGTATCGCATGACCTGCAATATAAATTTTCTCAATTTATCTATTTGAAATTTGTACGAACCGATCTCTTCAATAACATTGTCAACCGTTATAATTTCAAGAATACTTTTGGTTATCTCATTACCATTTGGATATTTAATAACCGTAAAGGATTGATTTTTACCCCATCTTAATAAATTCTCCGTTAAAATATCTTTGCTCGAAACGATCCCGTTTCTAAAATAAGGAACTAAATATAAGTAAATTGTATTGGTGATCTCCTCGTAATTTATAATCCTGAATAATTCATTCCATTCATTTTTTGAAAGATTAAGAAATGGATATATTTTTGCCAATCTGTTTCGTTTTGCATAAACGGAAAGAGAATGATTATTTTTTATTTTTTTTATATCGGAAAACAAGGTAATAATATTATCATAGAAATTCTTTTCAACCTCCTGATCTATTGAAAAGATAGCAGGTAATTTTGCCAACCGTAATTTTATTATATTCTCTGTTTTTTCATTATTATCAACAGAAAAATCAATTGGAGAAATGTAATCTGATCTTATAATTTCTCCGATCTTATAGTTTGCCATATCAAATTTATAGCTTTTATTGAATATAAGAAAAACGATGAGTAAGGTTGCAAATACAATTAACGATTTAAAATAGCAATCTTTTTTCGCACCACTGATCTTTATTGCATTTTGAAGTTTTCTAAGTAAGTAATTCGGATTCAATCTATTTTTTTTGTTCATATTTTGTAAATGCATCAATGATCTTTTGCACAATTGGATGTCTTACAACATCATTTCTTGAAAGATTTATTATCTCTATTCCATCAATACCCCTTAATATTTTTGAGATAACCACAAGCCCTGATTGTTTTTTATTTATGAGATCAATCTGGGTAATATCACCGGTTACCACAAGTTTTGAGCTATAACCTACCCTTGTTAAAAGCATTTTCATTTGTTCAATCGTGGTATTTTGTCCTTCATCAAGAATAATAAATGAATCATTTAAGGTTCTTCCTCGCATGAAAGCAAGAGGAGCAACCTCTATTATGCCTTTCTCCATCATGGCAGCAGCTTTATTAAAACTCAGATGTTCATAAAGTGCATCAAATATCGGTTTTAGGTACGGATCTATTTTTTGTGCAATATCACCCGGAAGAAATCCTAATTTCTCTCCGGCTTCAACAGCAGGTCTGGTTACTATCAATCTTGTAACCTCGTGTTCTAAAAGTGATTCCACTGCCCTAGCAACTGCGAGGTATGTTTTCCCTGTTCCCGCCGGACCAACACAGACAGTAAAATCACTTTCTTTGAGTGCCTGTAAATATTTTTCCTGTCCAAATGTTTTTGGTTGAACAAAACCTTTTTGATGTCCCACTCTTATGAAAGAACTGAAAAGTTTTTCTGAGTTCTGTAATCCATTTTCTTTACTGTTATCTATAAGATATTTTATTACTTTCTTGTTTATTTTATATCCTTTTGTTATTGAATTTGAAAGATCTTTTATCAGATTTATAACTTGTTTTTCAGTTTCCTTATCATCATCCGTAATCGTAATATTTTCATTTATGGCACTGATGTTTACATTATAAACCTTTTCAATATATTTGAGATTTTCATCATTTGTGCCGAACAAAGCCGATAATTTCCCCTGTTCATTGAGACCTGTAAGATTAATTTTCATTAGAATTATCCTTTTTTATACTTATTGAAAGCTCATCTAAAAAATCTTTTTCTATAACCGACGGCGAATTTGTGAGTGGGCAGCTGCCGGAAGTAGTCTTCGGAAATACAATAAAATCATGGATGGAATCACAACCGTAAAGTATAGCTGCCATCCTTGCAATACCAAGTGCAATGCCTCCATGTGGGGGAAATCCATATTTCATTGCATCTAAAAAAAATCCGAAGCGCTCCCTTTGTATATCTTCGGAAAGCCCTAATATTTCAAATACCCGCTTTTGAGTATCTATTTTGTTTATTCTTATGCTTCCCGAACCAAGTTCACTCCCGTTTAAAATCAGGTCATAAGCTCTTGAAGGTATATCTTTGTAATTACCGGTTTTATTAAATAGTTGTTCCGGGTTCACCGGCATTGTGAATGGATGATGCGCGGGTTTATATTTCTTTTCATCTTCATCATATTCAAAGAGGGGAAAATCAACAACCCATAAAAACTTAAATACCCCTTTAAGAAGATCATATTCTTTTCCAAGGTAATTTCTTAAAAAATTCAAGACGGATTCGTTCTTTTTACCGATCTGAAATAGTATCGTTTCATTATTTTGAAGATCAAATCCATCATAAAATGATTTATCCGCAAATTTAGACAGGGTGAAATTGTAACTATTATTCAATCTGGAAAGTGAGATCAAGCCCTTTGCACCTTCTGCTTTAAGTATCGCCTCAATTTTTTTTACCTGCGATCCGGAAAGACATATAGGTATTTTAATTCCTCTTATTTTTTTTCCTTCTTTTATTGCTTTTTGAACAAAATCAATTGGTAATACAGAAAATTGAACCGTATGATCTTCTATAACAAGCGGATTTCTCATATCCGGTTTGTCGGAAGCATATTTTTCCATTACCTCATCGTAACTTAATTGCGGAAACGGGATATTAATATCGAACCCCATTTTTTCGCCGGTGTATGCAAACATATTTTCTATTTCCGAATAGATCTCGGATTCTTCAATGAATGCTCTTTCAACATCAAGCTGTGAAAATTCCGGTTGGCGATCTGCTCTCAGATCCTCATCTCTATAACATCTTGCTATCTGAAAATATTTTTCAAAACCGCTGCCCATTAGGATTTGCTTCATAAGTTGAGGAGATTGCGGAAGTGCATAGAATTTTCCTTTGTAGTTTCTTGAAGGAACAATGAAGTCCCTTGCACCTTCCGGTGTCGATTTAATTAAGGAAGGAGTTTCTATCTCATTATAATTCCGTGAATAGAAATATTCTCTTATGTATCTTGTAATATTTGATCTGAATATTATCTTTTTTCTTACCTTTTCGTTTCTCAATTCAATATACCTGAATCTACCTCTGATGCTTTCATTTATTTCATTGATTTTGTCTATTTCAAATGGAGGTACTTCCCCTCTTATCAGGATATCGAGTGCCTTTCCCTCTATCTCATATTCGCCTTTAAATATGTTTTTTACCTGATTCTTGGGGCGCTTTCTTAAAATTCCTTCCATGTTTATTATGTTTTCATTACGAAGATGTTCAACTATCTTATATTCCTTTTCATTAAGATCCGCACTGTTAAAAAATACCTGGATCTTTCCGCTACCATCCCGTAAATAGAAAAAAGTTAGTTTACCCAATTTCCTTATTGAATCAATAAACCCGTACAAAACTATATTTTTTCCGTTTAGAACATCACTTAGTTCCGATACTAATATTCTATCTTTCATTTACATTCCTGCTGTTGCTCTTGCAACTTCATCTAAGGTCGTTACTCCTTCTTTGACTTTTAAGAGCCCCTGTTTTCGTAAAGACATCATTCCTTCTTTTATTGCTTGTAGCCTAATTTCTTTTATTGATACCTGTTGCATAATAAGCTCTTGCATTACTCTTGTGATCGGCATAACTTCAAAAAGTGCCGTTCGTTCATAATAACCGGTTCCGGCGCAGTGTTTGCATCCCGTACCTTTATAAAAATGCTCAATATCCGATATTGCATCTCTTTCTATGTCCATTTTTTCTAATTCTTCATTGGAATATTTGGTTTCCTTTTTGCATTTTGGACAGATCTTTCGGATTAGTTTTTGAGCTACAACACAGGTCAAAGATGCTGATATTAAAAAATACGGTGCCCCGATATTCATTAATCGTGTAACAACCGACGGTGCATCGTTAGTATGTAGAGAAGAAATGACCATGTGTCCTGTAAGAGCAGCCCTGATGGCAATATCAGCGGTTATCCCATCTCTTATCTCGCCGACCATGATCTTATCCGGATCCTGTCTTAAAAATGCTTTTAATGCTTTCGCAAAAGTCATTTGAGTAGCGAGTATTTTTTTCTTCTGTGCTTCTGTTTTGCCGGCGAGTTCATCTTCTTCATTAATTTTTATATTCACTTGATTTATTCCGCTCATATTAAATTCAACCGGTTCTTCCACCGTCATTATGTTTGAATCATCATCAAATATTTCATTCATCATACTATATAATGTAGTTGTTTTACCCGAACCCGTAGGACCGGCGACAAGGATCATACCCCATGGTTTGGCAAGTGATTCCTTTATAACCCTAATATCCCTTTTATTGAATCCGAGATTGTCAAGATTGAGTTTTATTCTTCTTTTATCCATAATTCTTATCTCGGCTCGTTCACCGTAAACGGTCGGAAGAACGGAGAGCCGAAATTCTATTCTACGATTCTGATAAACAAGAGAAAATCTGCCGTTTTGAGGTTTTCGTGTTTGATCAAGTTTCAATCCTGCTTTAATTTTTAAAACTGCAATTATCTTCTTTAGTAATGAGATCGGGTATTTTTTTTCTTCGTAGAGTACACTATCTATCCTATATCGGATTCTGATCATCTTATCATCAAACGGTTCTATGTGAATATCCGATGCCCTTTTGCCAAGTCCTTTAACTATGAAAAGATTAATTAAATTCTTAATATTTTTATCCTCGGTAACCTTTAATATTTCATCTTCCGATAATTTGGTTTCCCCTTTTTCATCCAAAATATCCGCTTCTATCATTGTCTCATCTCCGAGCATTTCACTTATATCTGCATCGTTCTTAGCCATACGATTCTTATACAATCTTTCCACTGCTGCCTTAATTTCAGACGGAATACCTATCATAACATTTATTTTAAGTCCGGTACGCATTTTGAGATCTTCAATAACCGTGGATTTCATCGGGTTTCCCATCAATATTGTCAAAGAATCCCCTAAAAGTTCCAGTGGAAGAATGAGTTCTCTCTGTGCAATATCACCCGGTACTTTTTCAAGAATATCATCTTCTATTTCCATATCCTTTACATCAGGGAAATATGGTATATTTAATTGTTCTGAAATGACCATTACAAGATTATCTTCTTTGATATAACCCTTATTAATAAAAATGGTTCCTAAAAAATCACCGCTGTTCTTTTGTTCGGCAAGTGCTTCATCAAGCTGCACTTTTGTAATAAGTCCTTTTTCTATAAGTAATTCTCCCAATCGTTTCATAATGTAATTATAATAAAAAAAAACAAATTTTTCAAATTTTGGTTAAAATAAGTTGACAATTGTAAAAAAATATGTTAATATGAAATATAAAACTTGTGATTAAAATCACAAGTGATTTTTTAGCAAGGAGTTGTATTATGATAACTGAGATTTTGGAAAAGTACGAAGCAAAAAGAGAGAATCTAATTTCTATTTTGCATGACATTCAAAATGCCGATCCGCAACATTATCTTTCACAAGATAATATCAAGCGGGTTACGAAGTTTCTAAATATTTCACTTTCTGAAATATTCGGAGTTATAAGCTTCTATACAATGTTCTCTACCGAACCAAGAGGAAAATATGTAATAAAGATTTGCCGTTCAACGGTATGCCATATAAACGGAGCTTGTAACATTATTAAGAAAATCAAAGAAAAATTGGGAATTAATGTAGGTGAAACCACGAAAGACGGCTTGTGGACATTGGAAGAGGTAGAATGTTTGGGACTCTGTGGAATGGCACCGTCAATGATGATAAATAATAATGTATATGGAAATTTGACCAATGAAAAGATTGACAGCATTTTCAAAGAAGTGAAAAACGGTCGATATAAAAATGAATCGTATTTAGGTGATAAACTTTTGAAACGGGAAAAACAGACATTAAATGTTCTTGAGAACATCGGCGTTATTGATCCTCTCAACATCGATGAAAATATGGAAAAGAACGGTTATAAAGCACTTGAAAAAGCAATAAAAGAGATGACGCCGGAAACAGTTTTAGAAGAGGTCAAAAGATCGGGATTAAAGGGTCGCGGTGGTGCCGGATTTCCAACCGGACTAAAATGGTCGTTCACAGCACCGTTAAAGGGAGAAAAATATATCCTTTGTAATGCTGATGAAGGTGAACCCGGTACCTTTAAGGACAGACCGCTACTTGAAGGTGATCCGCATAAGGTCATCGAAGGTATTCTCTTAGCTGGGTATGCGATAGGTGCATCAAAGGGTTACATTTATATCAGAGGTGAATACGAAAATGCCATTGGAATAATAAAAAAAGCAATTGCTCAAGCCCAAAAAAAAGGATTGTTGGGAAAAAATATATTGGGAAGTGATTTTTCTTATGAAATAGATGTCAAAATCGGTGCCGGTTCCTATGTTGTAGGAGAAGAAACCGCACAGATAGAATCATTGGAAGGAAAGAGAGGAAATTCAAGGATAAAGCCGCCGTTTCCAGGGACAAAGGGAATTCATCAAATCCCAACGGTGGTAAATAATGTAGAGACACTTGCAAATGTGCCAAATATTATTTTAAAAGGTGCCGATTGGTTTAAGGGCTTTGGTACGGAGAGATCCTCAGGGACAAAAATATTCGTAATAAGCGGAAAAGCAAAGAATACGGGTCTTGTGGAGGTACCGTTCGGAATTACGCTCAGGGAATTGATATTTGATTTTGCCGGTGGAGTAAGAAATGATAAAAAATTTAAAGGAGCACTTGTTGGAGGTGCAGCAGGTGTATTTATTTCCGAAGATCTCCTTGATGAAAAGATAAGCTATGAAAATTTTATATCAAAGGGACTCTCATTCGGTTCGGGTGCAGTCAAGGTTTTAGATGAAGATGTTGATATCGTTGATCTATTGACAAATATAATGGAGTTCTTTACTAATGAATCCTGCGGGCAATGTTCTCCTTGCAGGATAGGTAATAAAACCATATTGAGATTGATAAAAACAGGAAAATGGGAACTCATTAAACAAACAGCGGAAACAATGAAGGAGGCATCTCTATGTGCCCTTGGGCAATCCCCAATACTTCCCATATCAACTGCGCTAAAATATTTTAAAGAAGAATTAGTTAAATAGGAGTTGAAAATGACCATGATCAAGATAAAAATAAATAATATTGAGATAGAGGTAGAAAAAGGGATAATGCTTCTTGATGCAATAAAAAAGACGGGATATGATGTTCCGACCCTCTGTTATTATGAGGATTTAGAACCGTCAGGTGCCTGCGGTATCTGTGTTGTCGAAGTAAAGGGTGAACCCACATTAAAGAGAGCTTGTTGTACCCCGGTTGATAGGGATGGACTTGAGATATTTACCAATACAAAAAGAGTAAGGGAAACGCGGAAGAGGGTTTTGGAGCTTATTCTCTCCGACCACCCGGATGACTGTTTGCAATGTATACGAAATGGGAATTGTGAACTTCAAGCACTTGCAGAAAAACTGGGGATCAGAGAAAATCATTATGAAAAGATATATGTTGAAAAGGAAAAAGATGTAAGCTCATTTTCACTTGTAAGGGATCCAGTAAAATGTATAAAATGCGGCAGATGTGTTCAGGTTTGTCAGGAAGTTCAATCGGTTTTTGCAATTGAAATGATCAATAGAGGGTTTGATACCGTAATGGGACTTCCGTTTGAGATGGGGATGGGCGATAGTATCTGCACAAACTGCGGACAATGTTCACTGGTTTGTCCTGTTGGAGCTATCTATGAAAAAAGTAGCGAAAGTGAGGTTTGGGAAGCACTCAACGATCCCGATAAGTATGTTATTGTTCAGGAAGCACCTGCCATCAGGGTTGCCATTGGTGAAGAATTCGGAATGGAACCGGGAACCGTAACATCGGGAAAAATGCATACAGCGTTAAAAAAACTCGGATTTGATAAGGTCTTTGATACAAACTTCTCTGCCGATCTTACCATTATGGAAGAGGGAACAGAACTTATCAACAGGGTTAAAAAGACATTAGTGGATGGAAATTTCAGAAGATTACCTGTTATTACATCCTGTTCTCCCGGCTGGATCAAGTATATGGAAACATTCTTTCCAAATCTTATTAAGAATGTGTCGTCCTGTAAATCACCGCAGCAAATGTTCGGGGCATTAGCAAAAACCTATTTTGCAGAAAAAGAGGGGATAGACCCCGCAAAGATAGTTTCTGTTTCAATCATGCCTTGCACTGCAAAAAAGTTTGAAGCAAATAGACCGGAAATGAAGGATTCCGGTTACAAGGATGTTGATTATGTTTTAACAACAAGGGAATTTGGAAGAATGATTAAGGAGATGGGAATAGATTTTCCGAGTTTAACTTCTTCCGATGCTGATGCTCCGATGGGTGAATATACGGGCGCAGGAACGATCTTTGGTGCAACCGGCGGCGTTATGGAGGCAGCATTAAGAACCGGATATGAACTTATTTCTGGAGAGACATTGAAAGCGGTGGATCTTAAAATGGTTAGAGGCATGGAAGGTATCCGAGAAGCTGAGATACCAATTCCCAAATTACCGTTCCCGTTAAAGGTTGCCGTTGCCCATGGTCTTGGTAATGCAAAAAAGATATTAACAAAGGTATCGGAGCAGATTGAAAAGAATGGAAAATCCGAATACCACTTTGTTGAAATTATGGCATGTCCCGGTGGTTGTGTCGGCGGCGGTGGTCAACCGTATGGCTCCACATTGAAGGTAAAAGAAGAAAGAGGTGAAGGGCTTTATAAAGAGGACTCCGAGATGCTTGAACATAGAAAATCTCATGAAAATGAAGAAGTAAAACAGCTTTATAAAGAATTTTTAGGAGAACCTAACGGTGAAAAATCACACCATCTTCTTCATACAAAATATGGTAAAAGAGAAAAGTTTTAGATAGAGATAAAATTTCTGAGGTAAGGAGTAATCTAATCTGAGGATAATTGTATGAGTAAGAGAAATACTAAAAAATCACGATTCATTAATAAATTAAAAATAGGAGTAAAAAAATGGCAAGAAAGGGTATTATAGGAATAATTATAGAGGATCATAAAAATTCAGCAGGCAAGGTAAATGATTTTCTTCATAGGTATGGAAATATTATCATTGCAAGAATGGGTATTCATAAAAAAGAAGAAAATTACGGGCTTATAAGTTTGATTGTGGAGGCGAATACCGACATAATCGGTGAATTTACTGGAAAACTTGGACAGATAAAAGGTGTAAATGTCAGTTCAACTATGTTGAAGGAGAAATAGATGAAAAATAATAATTTTATTGATGAACGAGAGCTTCAAAGGCTTTTGGATGAGACGACTTCTACAAAGGAAAAAGTAAGAGATATTATATCAAAATCGTTATCCAAGAACAGATTATCGCTTGAAGAGACCGCTGTACTTTTGAATACAGAGGATCCCGACCTCAATGGAATGATATTTGAAGGTGCAAGGAAATTAAAAAGAGATATTTATGGGGATAGAATAGTTCTTTTTGCACCGCTTTACATTGGAAATAATTGTATAAGTGACTGTGCCTACTGCGGATTCAGGATCTCCAACAAGGATGCTGTAAGGAAAACATTGTCGGATGAAGAACTCAGAGAACAGATCATCTCTCTCGTATCCACCGGGCAAAAAAGATTGATACTGGTTTATGGCGAGCATCCAATGTATAGTGCCGATTTTATTGCTCATACAATTGATGTCGTTTACAAAACAAAATTTGAAAAAGGCGAGATAAGGCGGGTGAATATTAATGCTGCCCCTCTTGAAATCAATGATTACGGAAAATTAAAAAAGGTCGGAATTGGGACATATCAGATATTTCAGGAGACTTACCATCTTGAAACTTATGAGAAATATCATCCAAGCGGCAAAAAAAGTAATTTTCTTTGGCGTCTTTATGGCCTTGACAGGGCAATGGAAGCAGGAATTGATGATGTCGGCATTGGTGCACTTTTTGGACTTTACAACTGGAAATTTGAAGTACTGGGTTTATTATCACATACAATTCATTTTGAAGAGAAATTCAACTGTGGTCCTCACACCATCTCATTCCCAAGACTTAAAATAGCGAGTAATGTGGATATACCGGATAGATATATTGTTAATAACTATGATTTCAAAAGATTAGTAGCGATTATACGTCTTGCCGTTCCATATACCGGTATGATACTAACGGCACGAGAACCGGCTGAGATAAGAAAAGAGGTAATTCCCCTCGGTTGTTCACAGATTGATGCGGGAACAAGGATAGAAATCGGCGGATATACAAAACAGACATACTCTCAGGAATTGGATAGAGAGCAATTTAATATAGGAGACAGTAGAACACTTGAAGAGGTTATTTATGAATTGGCAAATTACGGCTACATTCCATCATTTTGTACCGCCTGTTACAGACTTGGAAGAACCGGGGAACATTTTATGGAATTTTCAAAACCCGGATTTATCAAAAATTACTGTACCCCGAATGCAATCCTTACATTTAAGGAATTTCTCACGGATTATGCAGGTGAAAAAACTAAAAAAATAGGTGAAAGATTGATTGAAAAAAAAATAAAAACCATAACAAATAAAAAGCAAAAGAAGATCTTGATTGAAAGATTAAAAAGAATAGAAAATGGAGAACGAGATCTCTATTTTTAGAAATGATCCGCTAACTTAAAAGTGAATAGAATAGATTTTTTTAAACTCGGTGAATATTTAAGAAAGGAATTGGATTGCTGCCTTGTAAACATTTCAGAAAGATTCGGGAAGAGGATATCGAACATTTGTGTTAGCGGACAATCCGATTTTATCCCGGTTCAATCATTTGATATCGGAAAAAAATATATTATATTGATTGAGGGTGAAAAAACTTATTTTAAGGAAAAAATATTGGACCTTATAAGATCTTTTGATAGGGATTTATACGATAAAATGTTGAGGAAATAATTATGAATGGAACACCGACGGGGATGCGTCTGCATATTGGTATTTTCGGCAAGGTTAATGTAGGTAAATCATCATTGATCAATAGTTTAACGAATCAGGAAAGGGCAATTGTTTCAGAAGTGCCGGGAACGACAACCGATCCTGTCGGGAAAGGGATGGAGATCTCTTCTATCGGTCCCTGTTTTATTATTGACACAGCAGGACTTAATGATACGAGCATTCTCGGTAAAAAAAGGGTTGAAAGGGCATTAAGGGTTATTAAAAAGATAGATATTGCCATCATTGTTTCAACATATTCGGAGTTTGATGAGGATGAATGGAATTTACTCCGACAATTGGAAGAAAAAAAGAAGAATTATTTTATTGTTTTTAATAAGGTTGATATTGATAAAAGAAATTCTAATCTATTAAGAAAAATTAAAGATAAAAAGATTGATTTTACCGATGTTTCCTGTAAAAATAAAGTGGGAATTGATAAGGTAAGGCAGTTGATCATTAAAAATGCACCAAAAGACTTCATTGAAAATGATACGATAATTGGTGATATAATCAAAAAAAGAGATTTGATATGTCTGGTAACACCCATTGATACCGGTGCTCCAAAAGGAAGAATTATCCTTCCGCAAGTAAATGTTTTAAGGGATGTATTGGATAATTTTGCTATTAATATTGTATTAAAAGAATCGGAACTTCATAATTTAATTTACAAAAAAGGTATCCGTCCCGATCTTGTTATAACAGACTCACAGGCAATTTATAATGTAAATAAAATTGTGCCTGATGATATCTTATTAACTACATTTTCAATTGTTTTTACAAGATACAGGGGAGATCTCTCTGAAATGGTAAGAAATGTTTTTGCAATAGATCATTTGCAGAATAATGATAGAGTACTCATTTCCGAGGCATGCACACATCACCCAATGCCCGATGATATCGGAAGAAAAAAGATTCCACATTGGATTAGAATGTATACGAAAAAGAATATTGGATATGACATAAATACGGGACATTTATTTAAAGAGAATTTAAAGCCTTACAAGCTTATTGTTAATTGCGGTGGTTGCATGATCAATAGACAGGCGATGCTTTCACGGATCAAAGATGCCAAAGAACAAGGTCTTCCTATTACAAATTACGGTGTTATTATTTCCTATCTTTTCGGGTATCTTGAAAGAACATTAGAGCCGTTTAAGAATGCTCACAGGGTCTATACAAATATTGTAAATGAAAGGGGCAAAGATATAAATAGGAAAAGAATGATAAAAGGGAATATTGATTTTAAAAATATGGATATCAAACTATGAAATTAGAGAATATAATTGAAAGGATATTAAAGAACAATTTTAAAATAAAAGATATTATCAGCCTTCTTTCATTAGATAATAAAGATGATTTGGAAGTACTTTATAAAAAAGCATTTGAGACAATGCTAACATTTACAAGCGGAAAGATCCATTTGAGAGCAATTATAGAATTTTCAAATTATTGCAGGAAGAATTGCAGGTACTGCGGTATCAGAAGGGGAAATAAAGATCAAAAACGGTACCGAATGAGCTCAGAAGAGATAATAAGTGTCTCAATAGAGGCGTACAAACAGGGATTTAGAACGGTTGTATTACAGTCGGGAGAGGATTTATACTTCACAAAGGATAAGATTGGCGATATAATAAAACGAATAAAAGAGAAGGTGGATATTGCCGTAACGCTTTCAGTCGGAGAACGAGATTATGAAACATATAGGTATTGGAAAATGTGCGGAGCGGATAGATATTTAATGCGGATTGAAACAACAAATAAAGATTTATTTAAAAAATTGCATCCTGATGATGATTATGAATATAGAATACGGTGTTTAAAATGGATCAAGGAATTTGGCTATGAATTGGGAACCGGAATTATGCTCGGATTACCGAAACAGACTCTTGAAGATTTGGCGAATGATATTTTACTATTTAAAAAATTTGATGCGGATATGATTGGGTGCGGACCCTTTTTGCCGCATAATGGAACGCCACTTTTCAGTGAAAAAATGAGTGATGTTAATCTAACATTAAAATTTTTGGCGGTATTGAGACTGGTAATGAAGGATATAAACATTCCAGCCACGACCGCACTTGGAACTATCGATCCTTATGGCAGGGAAATGGGGTTAAAGGCGGGTTGTAATGTGTTAATGCCGAATTTTACTCCTGTGGCTTATAGAAAACATTATCTCCTCTATAATAATAAAATATGCATTTTTGAAGATGCAAATAAATGTTATCAATGCACCTTAGAAAGGATTAAAAATGTTAATTTAAAGGCATCGGATTCAAAGGGTTTTAGAGAACATTCTTGATATTTTTAACAAAATTTGGTATAAAAAACAAATTAGGAGATCTTTATGAAAAAGATAGGATTATTATTTATTTGTTTATTGGTAAGTGTTGCATTTAGTGTAAATACTGATTGGGGATATGTAAAATTGATAAATAGGACATCATACAGTATTACAGAAGGGGGCGCAAACAGTTTCGATCTTTTAAAAGCACGATTTTTAATGGGTGGCGATATCGTTAAGGATCTCGTTTTTTTGGGATTTCAGGCGGACCTTAATACTACCGGAATAAATATACTCGATGCAAAAGGTATTTTCAAATTAAACCCATTGAAGATAACCGTTGGAAGATTTCTTGCTCCGATAGATTATTATACGACGCAATCACTTGCTCATTTGAATACAATAGATTATCCTATCCTTGAGAAATTTAGTCCGTGGCGACAGGTCGGGATCATGCTTAGTTACGGCAATAAATTACTAAATTCTTATGTAATGGTTTCAAACGGCGGAGGAAAAAATACTTATGAAGAGACAGACACCGAAAAAGCATATATGGTTAGAATGGATATTATGCCATTTAAGGGAATTTCAATTGGAGGAAGCAGCTGGCAGGAAAAGTATCTCACCGGTTCTCATTATACCGTATTCAATAGATCGAATTTTCTACTTAATGTAAGAGAGAATAACTTCTTTTTTAATACCCAATTTTCTTATATAGAAGATGAAGACCCGATTACCGATAAAAATATTTATTCCTACGCATACTTTTTACATCTCAGTGTTTATATGAAGAAATTTGAAATTCTTACAAGATATGAATATACCGATGAAGATATAAATTCTCCGGGCACTATAAGGACACGATTAACGGTCGGATTAAATTACAATATCAAAGGTCCCGCTGCTCAGATCGCCGTGAACTACCAGCGAAATGGTGAAAGCGACGAAATCCAGCAAAATAACGACAAATTTATCGTACAGTTTATGTTTATTTTATAAAAAAATTATTCCAGGGTTATCAGGACCTTTGTATCCTCTTCATTTACTTCCACAAGGGTTAGCGGACCATAACTTTTTATTGCATCAATAAGTTCCTGAAGATTAAGATCTTCAAGACTTAAAGAAGCATCGTCACCAAGGTTAAAGTTCATCTTTTCCTTTGCCTTTTCCGGGATCATCTTTAATACCGTTTTTGCAAGTCCAATCGGTATATTGACATTAACCTTCGGTTTTTTGGAAGAATCGACTTCTTTTCCGCCCTCATTTTCCCATACTTTTATCTTCAACCATCTTGAAGGTTTTATCTTTTCTTCAAGGTTTTCTATACCGTTTAATAATTCTGCTCCCTCTTTAGGGGAAAGTTTACCATCTGCAACCATTTTCAAAATTCTTAATCTCTCATCATTCATTTTTTATCTCCTTTTTTTATAGAATCTACTGCTTGTTTTGCATCAATCTTACCTTTTTCCAGATCATCAAGGGTTGTTTTGACAGATTTTTTATTTGATGATTTTCTAAAGCGAATTCCTTTGATTAAAATAATTATCCCAACTATTATAAAAATAATAGGCCAGTCTCTTGAAAAATCAATTGCTAATACATTTAAATTTCCAAGCCAAATTAAGATACCGATAATCAAAAAAAGAACTCCCCAAAAAATGCTTGATTTTCTCATAAAATCCTCCTATAACTTTTTAAATTTAACATCACCGCCAAGAGAGTGAATTTCAATATCCAATTTTTTCCCTTGCTTAAATTTACCTGAATATTCGCCCCTTCTTTTCCCTCCTTCATAAGATATATCGGATGAAAAATCTCCACCCTCGCATTTTACATTAAATTTTCCATCTATGTTTTCGGGAAAATAACAGGCAACATCACCGCCTGCCGACTTTACAACAAGCTCTTTTATTTCGTTTAATTTAAGTTCTACATCCCCACCTTTAGAATTTACTTTTACTTTATTTGCTATTAAATCACAGTTTAAATCTCCACCAAGTTGTAAAATATCAAGAATCTCAATATTTTTTGGAATATATAGTGCTGCATCCGAACCGAATAATTTTATGTTCATTTCATCATTTTGTTTTTTAACCAATCCATTAATGTTTTCTGCACTATCAAACCTTAATTTAATATCATCCGAATTTCTTATAGTAAGATCTCCACCAAATGATTTGATATTCAACTTTTGAAGATCAGAGCAATCATATTCCGCATCAACAATCACTTTACCCTTTGCTTTTATGGAACTATTTACATAGTCACCGACACCGTCAAATGTTTCTTTAATACTGCTTAGCACATTATCGGTAATAGAATTTATCCAATTGGATTCAATTTTTCTATCCTTCTCGTCCGATTTACCTTTTATTGCATCAATTAGTTCTGTTGCTTCATTAGCACTAATCTTATTCTGTTCCAACATGTTAAGTATCTTTTTGATCTCTTCTTCCATTTTTACCTCCGTTTTATTTTTTTTATTTTTTTAATACCTTCCTTAGAATCCATTTCGCCGGACTCTATTTTTTCAAGGATCACACCGATCTCACTTTTTACCGCTTCATTTACCTCCTTTTCAGCAGGTGAAATTCCAAGATCAGCAAGAAGGCTATCGAATCTTACCCTAATAGTAGGATATGAAACACCCATTTGATTTCCAAGTTCCCTCAGATTTCCTCTCAAAGAAAGATACTTGTAGAGAAATTCCAACCTATCCTTTGATAGGTTCAAAAATCCCTCCAATGTAAATTCTCCTCGTATCGTGGTATCACAATGGGAACAATAATATTCCTTAACGATCATCTGTTTGCCACACACCGGACATCTGCTTATTTTATTCATTAGCACCTCCACTTTTATATAGTATAAACTTTTTTTTATAAAATGTCAAGTGTTTTTTATATAAAAGTAAAAAAAAGTGCCATTCCGAGCCTACACCGCTCGTCATTCTGAACCCCTTGTGGGTGAAGAATCTATCTTTTCTTTTTGCTTTGGTGTATTTTCTTTTGAACCTCTTTATCTATTTCCTTTGGCAATACTGTTCTCGGGAGATATATCGTCATCTAAGGAAGAATCCGGGACACACCTCATTCTATTTCCTTTGGCAATACTGTTCTCGGGAGGTATATCGTTATCTAATGAAAAATCCGGGACACACCTCAACTTTCTTGGGACGCACCTGAACATCCGAGGTACGTCCCGCTTGTTTTCTGAGTTTGTATTTGTCTTTTTTTCATTGTCAATTGTCCATTGTCCA
>JAUXGM010000184.1 GCA_030622125.1 bacterium
GTTTTCTGAGTATTTTATTCTGAATCTTTGAAATGAGTCCGGGACACATCTCAACTTTCTTGGGACGCACCTGGACATCCGAGGTACGTCCCGCTTGTTTTCTGAGTTTGTATTTGTCTTTTTTTCATTGTCAATTGTCCATTGTCCATTGTCAATTGTTTTCGGTAATGTCCCTCTTTTATGGGGGAACGGAGATTAATATTGTTTTTCACTAACCTCTAACTTCCCTGTCTGCGTGCAACGCACAGGCAGGCAACCTCTAACCTCTGTATTCTCTTATTTCCCTCTTCTCTGGTGCTCTGTGGTTATTCTATTCGTGAAAAATGAGGAATAAACTTGAAAAAAAATTGCCATTAAACTATAATACTTAATTATAAAAAACCGAGGTAAAAATGGATGAGCAAAAATTCAATCCTGAAATTTGGAAGGATGTCAAAAGAGAGATCACATTACTTTATGAAAAAGAAATAAATTCGGTGGAAGAGTTGGAGAGCCTGCTCCTTGATTATTCCAAATTCATTGAAATTATTACGGAAAAGGTTGCATGGGCATATATTGATATGACAAGGGATACGACCAATAAAGAGTATGGTGAAAAATATGAAAGATTGATGACGGAAATTATTGAAAAATTGAAG
The DNA here is from genome assembly GCA_030622125.1 of bacterium. Classification (GTDB taxonomy): domain Bacteria; phylum AUK180; class AUK180; order AUK180; family AUK180; genus JAUXGM01. The sequence continues at coordinate 639 of JAUXGM010000184.1, forward strand.
CCATTTTCATTCGGTTTTATGAAAAAAATTGTCGGTTCTCCATATCTATCAGAACTTGATGAGCATAGATATGAAAATCTTATTAGAATGTTTAAAAATCAAGTTAAACTTTTCAGAGAGACCAATATTACACTTGAAACCGCAGAAGAGAAAAAATCACAAGAATATTATAAGATCGTCGGTGGTCTTCGGATAAATTTTAAAGGAAAAGATTATACGCCTCAACAGATGGGAATTTTTCTAAAATCCAAAGATAGAGAGGAACGTAGAGAAGCTTGGACTTCTATGACAGAAGCAAGATATAAGGTAAAGGATAGATTAAATGATATCTATACTGATCTTCTGAAAAACAGAAATAGGCAATCGAAAAATGCTGATTTTAACAATTATCGGGACTACAAGCACCAGAGACTTGGTAGATTTGACTATACTTTCGATGATTGTCTTGAATTTCATAAAGCGATTAAAAATAAAGCGGTGTCTGTTTATAATGAACTTTTGAAGATAAGAAAAGAACATCTAAAAATTGATAAATTAAGACCATGGGATTTAAGCGTCAATTTCTTATCCGATAAAAAATTAAAACCATTTAATACGGGAAAGGAGCTTATAAACGGTGTTCAAAAGATCTTATCTAAATTAAAACCGGAACTTGGAGAGAACATTGGCATTATGGATAAAGGCGGATATTTTGATATTGAATCAAGAATTGGTAAGGCTCCCGGCGGTTATAACTATCCACTTCCAAAGACAAGAATTCCTTTCATATTTATGAATGCCGTCGGTCTTCCAAATGACTTAATAACATTATTACATGAATCCGGACATGCTACTCATTCATTTTTAACAAAGGATGAGAAGTTAACATTTTACACGGAACCGCCTGCGGAAGTGGCAGAACTTGCATCTATGTCGATGGAACTTATTACCCTTGATTATCTTGATGTTTTTTATAAAAGTGAGGAGGAAAGGAAACTGGCAAAATTCAATCAGCTTGAAGGAATTATTAACTTCTTTCCATGGATGAGTTCGGTTGACCTATTTCAACATTGGGTATATACCCATCCGGAACATACCGTTTCGGAACGGGAAGAAAAATGGTTGCAGATCAGAAAAGATTATGGCGGAATAGTAGAGACAAGCGGACTTGAGGATCATATAGAAATTAGTTGGCAAAAACAACTTCATATTTTTGAAGTACCATTTTATTATATAGAGTATGGTATCGCTCAATTAGGTGCTCTTCAGGTATGGAAGAACTATAAAGAAAATCCGAAAGAAGCTCTTGAAGATTATCTCAGTGCATTGAAAATGGGTTATTCACGTCCCATCCCTGATATCTATGAGAGAGCGGGTATCAAATTTGATTTTTCTGAAAATTTACTCAATGAACTTTTAACCTTTACATTTAATGAGATTGAAAAACTTTTATAGAATATTATTGGCAATATTTTTTCTCTTTGCACTGCAATGTAAAAAAGAATCTATTGTTGAAGGTTCCTTTTTTATGGCAGATACTATTTTCACGGTTAAGATATATAATTCCCTGAATGAGGGAACAATAAAGGAGCTTGAGATATATTTAGCACCTTATGCAAATAATATTGACAGATATAATAAAGCTTCAATTATACACAAACTCAATGAAAGAGGTGATTATGAATGTCCTCAATGGTTAATTGATCTGATAGAATATTCTCAGATGATAAATAAAAAAACGGACTCCGGATTTGACATAACCATAGGAGAACTTATAGATATATGGGGTTTTGGAATTGGAACGCCGCATCTACCCGCTGCCGGAGAGATCAAAAATTTCCTTGCAAAAAAAAGGATGCTGTCCATTGACGGCAATAGGGTAAATATTGAAAATTGTAAAATAGATCTTGGCGGACTCGGGAAAGGATTTTTATTAGAAAAAGCAAGACAATTTCTTGGTAAAAAAGGAATTAAGACCTATCTTTTAAACTTTGGAGGCAATATTTTTTGTAATGGTGAGAGACAATTCAAGATTGGTATTCAAGATCCATTTAGTCCCAACGGACAATATAAAAAGGTGATTACCATTAAAAATAAAGCGGTATCAACATCAGGGGACTACGAGAGGTACTTTGAAAAAAACGGAAAAAGATACTGTCATATCTTCGATCCCAAAACAGGTTATCCACAATGCCTTTATCATTCGGTAACGGTCATCTCCGATTCACCGATGGATTCGGATGTCCTGTCAACCGCAATTTTTGTGCGGGGGAAAATTATGGGGTCGAAAATTATTGGGTCGGGGTTTGACATTTTGATATTCTGATATTCCTTCGCAATAACGCGACATTTGCGAAATTCTAAATATCCAATAACAATAAAAATCCAATATTTAAATAAAAATATTAACCATAGATTAGACGGATTAAAATAATAAATTCTGTAAACTCCTTCCGTCATTGCGAGGGAGCGGGACATTCGTTGTTTGCGTCGCGTGTCCCAAAAAAAACATTACAATCTCAACGAAATGGTAATGTCGTATTTTCGTAATTACGAAAATAGTATACAAAATAAATGAAAATGAAATAGCACCAAAAAAAA
>JAUXGM010000175.1 GCA_030622125.1 bacterium
CAGTAACTGTGCTATTTTTTTGTCTATTCCTGTCCATTTTGGATACATTTCTAACACCCGAAATTGGATAAAAAAGATTGACGATTGAATATATTTCCATGTTGAAAATATCAACCGATGTCACCATTATCTCGATGTGAAACGTAATAAAAAACCCGGCGTTTGCCGGGCGATCTATGTTGTGTGAGTGCAGCCCCGATTGCTATCGGGACGACCCACGGCTAAACTTTGCCTGAAAAAAGCGCCCGGGATTCAATATGGTTTCGGACGCCCTTTATAAAAGAGTTATACCCTATTTACACCCAAATTGCATTAAAACCTGGTAAAATTTGGAATTGGGAGGCATAGACATTTTTGTTTAAATACCAGGAATATTGTTTTTAATAAGATTGTGTATCCCCGTCGATAAATAAGTAAAAAGCCCATCTTTTATCGACGGGCAGGGAGGGATCTATGTGTATTGAAAATGTGTGAGTGCAGCAGGGATCGAACCTGCGACCCACGGCTTAAAAGAACGTAGGGCGCTCGTCGTGAAAAAATAAAAGTGTGCTGTAATTGTGCTGTTTTTTTGTCTACTCCTGTCTACTCCTGTCATATCAAAGATCAAAAAAAGGCTGCTTTAGGACAAATATTTTAATGCATTTATTTTATTGTTTTTCAAGAAAGATAAATATTTCCCTTGATACTTCTTATACTCATCAAAAAGATCTCTTTTATTGTATTCATAAAAATTTTCTTCGGTTTTTTTCTTTGCATTTTCCACTTTGTCTTCCAGACAATCTTCCGGATATTTTTTAGTTGCTTCATCATATATTTTATTTACCAAATCCAAATAATCATCCACTGCCAACATCCGGTACATATATCTGGTTAGCATGTAAAATTTGTCCCGCTGAATATAGTTCTTTAACATGGACTTTTGCATAATAAACCTCTTAAAATTCAATTCTAGGTATTTTTGCTTGTTTTTAAAGGGGGAATACGGAGGTTTGTGAATTATTGTCATTTCTTTGTTTGATGTAAAAAATGTTCTAAAAACGTCATTTCCAGGCTGGATTTCGCATTTATCATTTCCATTGAAATAGATCAGACTTGCCGCCAGGAGCAATGCAAAATCCTCTCCTCTCGGTAAATTTTCAGGATAACAAATTTGCGAGAAAAATTCCTTCTTAAACGTCATATTGCCGCCAAACCCAAACATTGCTTCAACAGGCTTATCAGCGGAAGAAAGCCTGCTTATATCTTCATTCATTGCATTAGATTGTTTCAGATTTTCATAATCATTTGTCTCATCTACCAGTACTTTTCCATCTTTCTCGTACAATCCGTTTAATACATATATATCAGGGTTGTTTTCATATATTTCTACCATCTTAGTTAAGTAATTTTCTCTTAAGATTTCGTCATCATCGATTTGAACAACAAAATCCGAATTATTAAAATACGGAAATATAAAACCCAGATTTCTAATTTCACAATATCCTTGTGTTGATAAAAAATTATGTCCTTCAATGTTTAAATCTCTGATATCACTATTTGTAATAATAAACACATCATATTCACAATCTTTTACCAGACATGCTATTTTTTCTCGTATTTGCATATCTTTTGAAATATCATTATTTGCTGCAATCGCGAAAATAAACAGATCAAATATATATCTGGAAGGTACATTCAACTTATTAATGGATTCCAGTGTATGTATGAATGTATTTTCAGAATCAAGTTTTTCGAAATTTGTCGGATGGTCAAATGTATTTTCCATTTCAGGATTTGTGTCAATGTAAAGATTTACTACTATTGATATTTTTTTCACTTTTACATTCCTTTTTTTATTAGCATTATACAAAAAATATGTTCAACCACGTTGTGGTTGGATATGCTGTTATTCCATATTCCCCGATTTCCAATCGGGGTTATTCATGTTAAAGCCCTTCGGGCTGAAACTCGTTCCCAAATTTCATTTGGGAACGCAATTGGTTGAGAAATTTAATTTCGTATTTCACAAATTTCTTAACCTAATGACATCGCCTTGTGCCTCTGTGGCGATTCTTTGGGGTTATGATAAAAGATCGGATATTTTTACTTTTGCCACACATATCCTTGTGTCTTCGCTGGCGTAATAAACTAAAATATTATCATTTTCTCCCAGCGCTTCTTTATCCTTCACCGGTACGGCGCCGCAAGAAAAGACAGCGTAAACATTACAGGGTGCCAGCCATTTTGATCCCCGCCCATAGATTCTTTGCGGAGCAAGGTCCGGCTTTTCTGCTTTAGTAACTTTAACTTTTATCTTTCCGCTGCTATCGAATGAAAAGTTGGTGAAAAGATGCCCCAGACGGTAAATTCTGCCATTGTTTTTCACACCTTCAACACCATGATAAAAGAAAAGCAATCCACGAGTTGTTTTAATTGGCGGGGTACATATTCCCATTCTTTCCATTTCCCAGTTTTGAGTAGGTGTCATTAATACTACATCATCTTTCCAAGGTCCTACCGGACTTGTAGAATAGGCTATTTTGACATGGTCTTTACTCAAGCGGTAGATTAAACTATAACCGGCTCTTTTGTTCTCAATTTCCACGGGAAAAACACAACTGTTTCTACTGAATATTTTATTTTTAATATTTTCCGGAAAAACCGGCCCATATCTCTTCCAAGTATTATTCCATTCTTTTCTAAACTTCTCTTTGGAAAGACCGGAATCGTTAACAGATTTCTTCACAAGTTCGATAAACTCGTTAACATTAATAAAAGCCATAGCTGTCTGGCATAATTCGCTATACGCCGTATAGACCATATAGATCTTATTATCAATAATCGTTATCCTTGGATCTTCACAGCCACCTTTTTCTCTTGTCCTGGATTTGGTAAATTTTTCCGATGGAGATTCATATTTCTCTCTTGGTTCAAATATTGGAAACCTTAGCCTTCCAATTATGTTTACACCATCTTCAGTCCATGCTAATCCAAGCCTCGAAATATGGTCATTGCCAAACGCTCTGTAAATTAAGTAGATTACTCCATCTAATTTAATGGCACCGCAATTATAAACCATTTTGGATTCCCAGTCATGCTTCTTTACTGCTTCTAGTATGGGATTATATTTATACCTTTTTAATGTTTCGCCTGATTCCCATAATTGATCATTATTAATTGTTTTTTCCATTATCACCTCTTTCATTTTTCGGGAATATTAATTAGGTATTCGGAAACCCGTTTTGTAATTCGTGCATAGTTCAGAGCAAGCCCTATTCCTCTTATTTCTTCATCAAATTTTTTCATTTTCTCATTCATTTTCTGCACATCTTTTTTATATAATTCAACATATTTTTTCTGAGTAAGTATAAAAGAGAGCCGGGCTTCTAATGCCACGCGGGTAAAAGTAGCCAATTCCCCGAATACGGCATTTTTTATTGAAATTAATTTTTGATCCTCTTTATTTTGTGATATTCTTTGCTCTATTTCTTTCATTTCATTTTTAAGGCGAATTACTTTTTCATTTAATTGACAAGCTCTCTCTTTTTCCATTTTAATATCACTTTCCGAAACAATCTCAGGAATATCAACATCAAGATATTTTTCCTTTTCTGGTTTTGGTGGTAAAACCATTTTTGTTTCAGTTATATCAACATTATGAATATCTCTTCTTTTTTCCAATTCCACTCCGATAGTAACGATCTTTTTACCTGGCACTCTTAGAAATATTGTATTAATGTTTTTAGATAAATCTTCTTTATAATCTTCATTAAGGTTGAGGATTTCAACCTTGTCAATTGGTATTCC
>JAUXGM010000176.1 GCA_030622125.1 bacterium
CTGTCTAATCTGTGGTTAATATTATTAAAAAAAAAGCAACAAAAAAATTTGAAAAAAATATTTATTTATGATATAATACAAAATAAGTTAATGGAGGTTAATTATGCCTAAGGTTATATTGGTCATAAATCCGGGATCCGTATCCACAAAGTATGGTATCTACAATTACGAACAAAAAGAAATGATCTTAGAAAAGGAAATACTTCATTCAAAGGAAGAACTTTCACCATATAAAAAGATCACCGAGCAGGCGGATTTTCGTGAAAAACTTATTATGGACGCTTTTTACAATGCAGAATATAAGGACAAAGACCTTGCTGCTATCGCTGTTCGCGGTGGATTATTACATCCGATCGCCGGTAGTGTTTATGAGGTCAATGACGATATGGTCGATGATCTAAAAGGCTGCAAATACGGAGAACATGCTTCGAATTTGGGAGCTATAATAGGACAAAAACTTTCCAAACAATTTAATGTCAGGGTTTTTATCGTTGATTCGGTTTCTGTAAATGAACTTTCAAATTATGCCAAGATCTCCGGCTATCCGAAAATAGAGAGAATTGTCCGAGCACACAATTTGAATATAAGAAGAACAGCAAGGGTAGCATCAAGTAAACTTAAAAGGGAATTAAAAGACACAAACCTGATAGGTGTTCATCTTGGCGGCGGTATATCAATTATTGCTATTGAGAAAGGCAAATTTGTGGATGTCAATAACGCACTTTTAGGGGAAGGTCCGTGGACGACGGAAAGAGCCGGAACATTGCCTCTTAAAGGTGTAATAGATCTCTGTTTTGACGGAAAACTGACAAAACAGGAAATAAAATATGAATTCACAAAGAACTCGGGGCTTGTGGCATACCTTGGCAGTAATGATCTTAGAGAAATAGAGAGAAAAATCGATTCGGGAGACAAAACCGCCGCATTTTATCTTAATGCTATGGCATACAGAGTTGCAAAAACGATCGGGGGTATGGCAGCAGTTCTATTCGGTAAGGTTGATGCCATATTTTTAACGGGAGGAATGGCAAGATGTAAACAACTTGTTTCGGAAATTGAGAAAAGGACTTCATTTATCGCGCCTGTTTTAAAATTTCCGGGACAGTACGAAATGCTTGCCCTTGCCGAAGGTGTTGAACTTGCATTGGAAAATAAAGAAGAAATACATATATACAAAAAGGAGTTATAAATGAGAAAAAGGTATCTGTTATCCGTTTTATTGGTTTTGTTGCTTTTTTATACGGGTTGTAAAAAAATAACGGTAGCTAAGGTAAATAGTTATAGGATAAAGTTTTTAAAAACCAATATGAAAAATAGTAAACCATCTGCAATATCAAAGGATATAAGTTTTGAGATAGAGAAAAGACTCTTATTGAACAAAGGCAGAGAGAGCGGGCGATTTGAAGATAAAAAATTATTGGATTATATAGAAAAAGTTAAACCATCGATCTGTTTTAATTTTTATATTGGTGATATTAGAAAAGACATTATTATTCCCGAAGAAGAGATAAAGAAGGTATTTGAAAATAATCCGTTATATAAGGGACAGAAATATGATGGAAAAAAAGATCTTATAAAAAGTAATCTTGTTTCGGAAAGGATATTTGCAAAGATGTTAAAGTTGAAACCGGAATTGGAAAAAAAACATAAGATAGAGATAAAAAAAGAGTATCTTGATTTTCAAAAATATCCACCGACTACAACCTCTCTTGTTATCGCTACAATTGATGATAAATACAAAATTACGAACAATGAGATAAATAATTATTTACGGTTTCAGAAAAACAAAAAAGAACATATCGAGATAGAAGACGCTTTGAATTACCTTATAGCAAGACAATTGATATACATAGATAGCCGAAATAAATATATAAATTCAAAAAGATTAAAGAGCTCGGTAAATCAATTTATGAATAAACAGGTATTCAGTTATATGAAATACAGATATATCTATGAAAAGAATCCGATAAATAATGAGACAACAAAAAAATTCTATGAGGAACAAAAAGATAAACTTTACTCACAACCTAAGAAAGTCAGGGTAAGACAGATACTTTTTGATAATGAAGAAAAAGATATTGATCCTCAAAAAAAAGCAAAGGAGATACTCGATACTATATTTGCCTCCAAAAAACCTCAGGAACTATTTAGAAAGCTTGCCCGAGAATATCAAAAAGGTCCGGAAATATTAAAAGATTTAGCCGGTGATCTTGGTCCGATCTCCGAGAATGTAATGCCTGAGCCATTTACAAAAGCAACATTTTCTTTAAAAAAAGGTGAAATATATAAAGATATCATTCATACCGATGAGTATGGCTATCATCTTATTATGTGTGAGGAAGTTCTTCCGCCGGTAGTAGAGCCTTATGATCAGAAAATAGTTACAAAGGATATGAAAAGATACATAAAGGATGTAAAATATAAGGAATTTTTATCAGAGCTTGCCGATAATGCCGATATAAGGATCTATTACAAAGATTATAAAGGAGGATTCAAGAAATATGAAGAGAAATAAAAGAAAGGAACAATCAAAAAAAAATCTTCCTGCAAAAAAAATAAAAAAGGAAATTTCCAAAAAGGAAGAAGTTCAAGAAGAGATAGAACCGATCGATGTTGATTTTTCGTTCTATAAAACTCCGATAATCATTGCTGCTGCAATTACGGTTGTTTTTTACCTACTTGTATTTATATTTGTTAAATAACCTATAACCTTTTTTTGGCACAATATTTGCTTTTTTAATCAAAATATATTATAATACAATATAGGAGGTTTGTATGAAACGAATTTTCATTGCCATTATTTTGATTTTGACGGTATTTTCTGCATGGTCGATAACCAAATTTGAGAAACATATTTCAAATGCAAAGTTTTACTATGAGAACGGAGAGTTTGATAAGGTTATTGAGGAATTAAATGATGCTCTGAGTATAGCAAAAAAAGGTAATCAGAAAGGAATGATAGAAGCATATCAATACCTTGCGTTTTCTTATGTCGCCTATGATGAAAATGATAAGGCGGAAAAGCTTTTTAGTGAAATATTAAAGCTCGATCCTGAATTTGATCTTGACCATGATACTATTTCACCGAAGATAATTGTTGTTTTTGAGAAAGCAAGAGCAAAGCTCAAGGCACAGGAAAAAAAGAAAACCAAGACAGATAAAGAGAAGGTTGATACTGCAAAAAAAGAGGATACCGAATCATTCGGATCTCAAAAAAAGGAATTTAAAAGTAATGATCAATATTCATTTAGTTCTAAAAAGAAAGAATCGGAAAATAAAGGACAGTCGTCAAAAAAAGAGGACAATTACGGGCAGTCAAAGAAAGAGGATAAAGAAAAAAAAGATAATTACGGACAATCCAAAAAAGAAGACAAGGAGAAGAAAGAAAAAAAGGAAAAGAAAGATAACTATGGACAGGCAAAGAAAGAAGATAAAGAGAAAAAAGACAATTACGGGCAATACATTTCTGATGAGAAACATAAAAGGAATAAAGAAAGAAAAGAGGCAAAGGAAAAGGAAAAATATGCCAAGAAAACGGGTTCACAAACCAAAACCGTTATTTCAAGCGGAAGTTCTTATGGAACAGGTGGTTTTATAGGAGGCGGTAGATCTACATCAAAATTCGGTGCTGTCTGGAGATCCGCATTATGTCCGGGTTGGGGGCAGATATATAAAGGTGAAACCACAAAGGGCTGGATCTTTATCGGGACAATATTGGTACTTGATATAGCAGATCTTGTAACAATGGGAACTGCTCAGAGTGCTTATGAGGACTATGA
>JAUXGM010000017.1 GCA_030622125.1 bacterium
ACCGAAAACAATTGACAATTGACAATGAACAATTGACAATGAAAAAAAAACAAATACAAACTCCGAAAACAGGCGGGACGTACCTCGGATGTTCAGGTGCGTCCCAAGAAAGTTGAGGTGTGTCCCGGATTCTATTTTACGATGAATATTAAAGGTATTTTTCACGCCACTTTTTTAAATTTTATAGATTTCCAAAAAACAGAACAATACCGAGAAAAAAGATTAAAAGCCCACCGCCAAACTTAAAGATAACTTGAAATGTTTTCATCAATCTGTCTTTTTTCGAAGTTATTCTCACTACGGTATTTTTAGCGACAATTGATATAATACCGCTGATTGATATGGTTATCGACATTCCCATACCCATAGCAATTACCGAAATTATTCCGAGAGGAATGATTTCCATGGAAAGAGAAAATAACATTATAAGAATACCCCCGGTACAGGGGATCATTCCTATTGTTAGAATAAGAGGTAAGGTACTTTTTTGAGGAGATTTTGAGATATCCATTTCATTTTTCGGATCCTGTTTCTTTTTCAGATCCAAAAGCCCCGTGATAATTAAGAATAAACCTATGAAAGTAATAATTCCATAACTTATTAAAATTATTGTTCCCTTAATACTCTGAATAGAGTAAAATAGAATCTCATTTAAAATAAAATGCATCACAACTACTATTATAATAGCGGAAAAAGAATGAAGCATTCCGATCGAAACACCTACAAGAATTCCTTTTTTGGCAGTCCCTTCTTCTGAAAGGAAATATGAAAATATCAGGGTCTTACCGTGTCCGGGACCTACTGCATGGACAATTCCATAGATAAAAGAAAGAAGTAATATTATAATAATGGTTCCGAGTTTTCTTTCTTTCTTGACCTTTCGTGTCAAAGCAGCCATCTGATTATTTATCTTTTTCTGTATAGGTGTAATTATTTCTACTATCTTTCTAATTGGTGCCGGATAAGATATACTCTTTTTATGAGAAGTTCCTTTCTTGTTATATTCAAATGGACTATCGGCAAAAATAGTATAACCCGTCAGAAATATTAATGATATAATCAGATATTTCAATCGCACTTTATTTTCCAGAATCTAACGATGATCTCTTGCAGGAATTTCTGCTTTTTGTAAGTCTTTCTCTTCACCCTGTCATAGATATTGTAATCGTATTTGATACTTTTTGAATCATAAAAAGTAACCGGGTTATTTGGTAAAAGAGTTATTGCACAGTAAATGGTTGCATCCGACATGGCAAAACGAAGCTTAATCGGATCCTTGCCGGCTTTTACATTACAGAATAAAAAGAATTCAAATTCCATTCTGTTATTATGTATCGATGCCTTGAAATTCTTTGATTTCTCCATTTTAAAGATATTATCATCTATAGAAATATATGCATAGTAATTAAGATTTACGACATTCTTAAAGATAACATTTTTTATTTCTTGAATTTCCTTTTTGTCAAATTTACCATTTTTATTTAGATCAAAATCATTTATAACGGAAATACTGAAATATTCGTCAAATACCCATTTAATTTTTAGACCTGAAAGACCATCACCGTCAAAAATGAATTTAACGGAATAATCAATAAATAAATGTGGATGACAAAAAGTGTATTGAATAAAAAAAAAGAAAATAAATATTAAAGTTATCTTAAATCCATTATTTTTCATCAACGGACTCCTAAAAATGAATTGCACATATTATATTATAACAAATGAGAGAAAAATAATCAATAATATTTTTGTTTTCTATTGTTACAATATGAAAATGTTAATTTTTTCAAAATTATTTTGAAATTATTGCAATATCTTTTCACCTTTCATTTTAATAATATTAACCACAGATTTGACAGATTTGACAGATTAAAATTATTAAAATCAGAAAAATCTTTAGAATTTATCTTTAATTTACTAAATCTTCAAATATCGTTAGAAAAGACATTTGCAATATTTTTTTTTAAAGGAATAAAAAATTAACATTTTGACATAGGAATAGCATAATATTTGTGTTTTCCCTTTTGCTCTTGCATTTTATCGGATTATTTTTTATAATATTATATAGGTGAATTATGAAAATAGGATTTATATCAGATACTCATGAACAAGTTGAACAAATAAAAAAAGTAGTAACCTTCTTCAATAGAAGGAATGTAGAAGAAGTTATCCATCTTGGTGATATCTGTTCTCCGATAATGGCAAATTATTTTATGAATCTAAAACATCCGTTGAAGATTATTTTCGGTAACAACGATGGAGATCATGACTTTTTAAGAAAGAAATTTAATTTTGCAAAATTTTACGATACACCATCGGAACTTAAATTCAAGGGATTTAAAATATTATGTATGCATCAGCCGAATTTTTTGGAGGTCTTTGCAAAAAGTGGAGAATATAAATTGATTGCTTATGGGCACACACATAAGATAGATAAAAGACACATAAATGAGACATTGATATTAAATCCGGGAGAAGTTGCCAATTTACTTAGCAGTAAATCAACAGCAGCGATCTATGACTCCGAAAAGAATGATGCATCTATCTATGAGATAGTCTGATATGACAAAAAGAGTAAGAGTAAGATTTGCACCCTCGCCGACCGGATATTTACACATAGGTGGTATTAGGACCGCACTTTTTAATTATATATATGCCTTAAAACATAATGGAAGATTTTTTTTAAGGATAGAAGACACCGATCATGTAAGATCAAAAAAAAAATATATCGATTCGATCCTTGACTCAATAAATTGGCTTGGTTTTACCCCGTATGAAGGACCTATATATCAAAGTGAAAGATTGAACATTTATAAAAAATACGCTGAGCAGCTTGTTAAAGAGAGAAAAGCGTACTATTGTTATTGTACAAAGGAAGATATCAAAAAAGAAAAATTAGCCGCCGAAAAGAATAAAGTTACATACAAATATAGTGGAAAATGTAGAGCTCATATTGGCGAAAAAGAAAAAAATATTTCGTATTCGATAAGGATCAAAAATATCAAAAGGAAAAATTATATTATAAAAGATCTTATTAGAGGGGATGTAAAGGTTAATTCCGATGAATTTGATGATTATATAATTGTTAAGTCGAATGGTACCCCTACATATAGCTTTGCTTGCGTTATTGATGATCACCTTTTAAATATATCACATGTTATTAGAGGTGAAGATCATATAACCAATACCTTTAAACAATTGATCATATACGATCTTTTAAAATGGGAATATCCTACATTTGCTCATATTCCTTTAATCCACAGTACGGGTGGAAGGCGTCTTTCAAAACGACATGGTGCAACTGCACTTATTGAGTATAAAAATATGGGTTATTTAAGAGAGGTCTTAATTAATTACTTATCCTTATTAGGATGGAGTCCTAAAACTGATAAAGAGATATTTGATATTGATTTTCTTATAGAGAATTTCAAGTTAGAGGATATATCAAAAAATTCTGCACAATTTGATATAGAAAAACTTAATTGGATGAATGGTGTCTACCTTTTTGGTATGGATATTGAGAAAAAAGCGGAACTTGTTATTTCTTATGTGGAGAAATATTATAAATATAAACTCGAAAGAAAGAAACTTATCAATATCTTGTGTATTTTGGGACCAAGAGGGAGAACACTCAAAGAAATATGGGAACATATCAAATTCTTTTATAAAGCTCCAATTGAATATGCCAAAGGAATTGATATTGAAAACAGAAACAAAATAATAAGTTTGATTGAAAAAACTAATTTTAATGATAACACTCTTGAGGAAGCTATAAGGGAATTCTGTCATAAAACCAATATGAAACTTCAAAAAATAGCACAGTTTATTCGGGTTGCTATTTCAGGAGAAATCGTTTCTTTAGGTATATTTGAATCAATGAAGATATTGGGTAAACAGGAAACATTGAATAGGTTAATGGAGTATGAAAAATGGCTAAAAAAAGTGTCTTCATAATCGGAGGTGGACCAGCCGGCTATGTTTCTGCTATAAAAGCAGCACAATTAGGTTTTGAGGTAACAATAGCTGAAAAAAACAGCTTTGGTGGAACCTGTTTGAATAGAGGCTGTATTCCAATGAAGGCGTTGCTTCACATAACTTCCTTTCTTGATAAAAATTATAGGCGAATGGGAATTAATTTTGATAACCTTACCTATGATCTTGATAAATTCAGAGCCTGGAAAGATCAGGCAGTGAAAAAAGCCGTTAAAGGAGTGGAAATACTACTTAAAAAAAATAATGTCAACATTGCCAAAGGTGAAGCGTTTTTACTTGGTGAGAATAAAGTAAAGGTAAATGAAAGTATTTATGAACCCGATCATATTATATTGGCAATGGGTTCAGAACCGAATATCCCCTCCTTTATTAAAAAAACGGAATATATATGGACATCGGATGATGCATTGGAATTAAAGGAAGTTCCCAATAGGTTATTGATTATTGGAGGTGGTATAATAGGCGTTGAGACGGCAACATTATATAACCGTCTTGGTTCGGAAGTTACTATCTTTGATATGCTTGAAAATGTCGGCGGCGTTGGTCTTGATAAAGAGATCGCAAATGAATTAAAAAAGCAAATAAATGGAAATGGAATAAAAACGATTTTGGGAAATAAGATAGACAAGATTGATGGTAACAAAATTAGTGTAGGAGATAATATCTATGAGGGGGATAGGATACTACTCGCAATGGGAAGAAAATCAAATCTAAATAGTAATATTTCCGAAGTAGGAATAATAACTAACAAAAATAAAATACAGGTTAATAACTATTACGAAACAAACCTACGGTCAATATTTGCAATTGGTGATCTTATAGATGGACCTATGCTTGCTCATAAAGCTTCAAATGATGGATGCAAACTTATTTCATACCTTGCAAAAATCAGCATTGAAAGTTATGATATTCCGTCTGTAATTTATACCCATCCCGAGATTGCAAGTGTCGGACTTTCCGAAGAGGCGGCACGGAAAAAATATGATGATATTAAGATGTCTCGATTCCCAATATCTGCAAATGCAAGAGCGAACTGCACTAAGGAACTCAAGGGAATGGTAAAACTTATTACTGTAAATAATAGAATTATCGGTGTTCATCTTTTTGGTGATAACGCCTCAGAAATGATATGGTCATTTTCATATTTTATAAATAAAGGAATAGATATAAATGAAATGAATGGAATTGTTTTTCCACATCCGACATATTCGGAAGCGATTGGCGAGGCGATTTTGGGAGTATCCGATAGTATGATACATATTTAGGAGGATTGAATGAAGAAAAATTTGATTGTATTGCTTACCTTTACTTTTGTATTGGTATTTGGTTTATCTTCGGAAGAGATAGATAACTTCTTTGATAAATGGGATGATGCCGAAGGGCTAAAAAGTATAATAACTTATGTGCTTTCAATTGACGAACGATCGGAAACGGATTGTTTATACATTGAGAAGGCATATTTTTATACCGGTAGAAATTTTGAAGATAAAAAAGATCGAGTTAAAAATTTCAAGAAAGCAGTTGAATGGGCTGATGAGGGATTGAAGATCAATCCTGATAATGTTGATATTCTCTATTATAAAGCAGCGGCGTTTGGCAAGATCGGTATAGCAAAAGGAGTGTTAAAATCACTGTTCTTAGTTAAGCCGATCAAAAAGTTATGCAATAGAATATTGGAATTGGATAAAAATTATCCAGGTGCCTATCATATTTTAGGAGTGATGTACAGAAAACTTCCCGGCTGGAAAGGGGGAGATAAGAAAAAATCAGAGGAGTATTTAAAAAAAGCAATTGAATTAGAGCCCAATTTTTCACTCCACTTTTATGAACTTGCAGAAACCGAATTAAAACTTAAGAAAAAAAAGGAAGCGAAAGAAATTTTGAATAAAATAATAAAAGAAGATTTTGATAAAGATTTAGTGCAGCAAGGAATAGATAAAAAAGCAGCAAAAGAAATGATTACTAAATTAAAATAGATACTAAATAGAAACTATAACTATTTAGGAATTATTACGGTATGAAGAGAGAAGATAGAAAGATATACAACCTTATTTACAGTTATGATTCAACTGTTTCCTCAATCCCGGAGAGGAAAATACCGTTACAAGTTATTTTTCCCGAATGTGAAGAAGACATTGTCGAAATTGTGAAAGATTCAAACAAAAAAGGAATACCACTCTATATTCGTGGAAGTGGAAGTTCGGTTGTCGGAAATTCCGTACCGGTTGAAAAAGGAATTATTGTTTCACTTGAGAAAATGGATAAAATCAAAAGTTTATCAAGAGTAGGTAGACTAATTACCGTTGAAGCAGGTATTACAGTTGAAAAAGCAAATAGATATTTAAAAAAATATAATTTATTTATTCCGGGTTATCCCGCATCATATAAGTTTTCATCTGTTGGTGGTAATCTTGCATCGAACTCTTCGGGACTTCTTGGAATACGATATGGCATACTTGCTGATTATGTCAAAAAACTCAGGATAGTTACCGGTTCCGGAGAATTGTTGGAAATAGGATATAATGCCCAAAGATCATCTATCGGGGATGTTCTAAAAGGTTTGTTCTTGGGAAGTTTCGGTAAATACGGTATAATATACGAGGCAACATTAGGACTTTTACCGATAGAAAAGAAGGTGTATGAATATACCTACCAATTTGATACTCCGGATACGGTTTTACGATTCATAAATGAGATTTATGGAAAAGGAATTCTACCGATTAAGATGGAAATCATAGGCAATACTATCTCGGATTTAATACTAAATAGAAATGAATATTATATGATAATAATGACGGATAAGAGATTGAAGGGCGTAAAAAAGGTTGAAATAGTAAATATTAGAACTCAACTGTCTCCGATATTATCTTCAATACGGAAACATAAATTTAGTATTGATCTTTCAATTGATCTTCAATATTTTAATGAATTTAATGAACTTATCGAAAAGAAGAAGGATGAAAATATTTTTATCGGTTATTATGGGCATATTGGTGATGGACTCTTTCATTTGAATATATGTTTTGATAAGGAAACCGATAAGGTAAGAGAAGTTAAAAATTCTATATTTGATTTTGTTGAAAAGGTAAATGGTGTTATAAGCGGTGAACACGGGTATGGATATACAAAACGGACATGGGCAAAAAAAGAACTTGCCGCTAATATCAAATACCTTAGAAGAATCAAAGGGATTTTTGATCCGAATAATATTTTAAATAGGGGATTGGATCTATGAATATATTGATACCAATGCTTCTAATTGGAAATCTGTTTTTTGGCAATAATGAATATAAAAATGAGAACTACGATAATGCAATAGATCATTATAATAAATTACGATCGGAAAAATCGATCTATAACAAAGGAAATAGTTATTACAAAAAAAGTGAATATGATAAAGCGATTGAAGAATGGAAAAAAATTACCGCTAAAAATGGTTCACCGGAACTTAGGTTCAAATCTTATTACAATAGCGGGAATGGATATTTTAAAAAAGGTAACTATAAAAAAGCAATAGAAAACTATCAAAATGCCCTTAACATCAAACCTTATGATGAAGATGCAAGGCACAATCTTGAACTTGCGAAAAAGATGCAGAAAAAAAAATCGGAAAAGCAAAAAAACAATGAAAAAAATAAACAGAAGGATCAACAAAATAAGCAGAAGAAAGAAAATGGAACAAAAAAAAATGATCCACAAAAAAACAATGCGGAAAAAAAGAATTTGACCCAAAATGAAAAACAATATCTTAAAAAGCTTGATAAAGTAGAAAAAAAATATAGGAAAAATTACTTTAATCGTGTACCGATGACACAGGAAGAACAACAAAAGAAGATGTTGCAGCATTTTGATGATGAAGGTTATTTTATTAAAAAAAAGGACTGGTAGGAGGAATTATGTTATTAGAAGGAAGATTAGAGGAACTTGGTTTTCATTTGCCACCCATTAAAAAAACAGTTGGCAAATATTCTCCGATCCTGATCAAAAAACAGGAAAATGTTTTGTTCTTATCGGGACAACTTCCAATAAAATCCGATGGAGAAATAATTATTGGTAAACTGATGGACAAAAATAATATTGCCGTGGGACAGGAAGCAGCAAGACAGGCAACCTTAGTCGGACTGGCACAGATAAAAGCCCAACTTGGCCGTTTAGACTATATAAAAAATGTTCTGCAAATCGTCGGTTATGTTAACAGCGCCCCCGATTTTACCGATCAACATCTTGTAATGGATGGTGCAACAGAACTAATAGTAAGAATGTTGCCGGATGAACCCTATCCGACTCGTATTGCAGTGGGTGTTTCAGCGCTTCCGTTAAATGCAATGATCGAAATATCAATGTTGGTTAATCTTAAGGAATGAATCCGAAAATTACAAAGATAAAACTCTATCCCTATATTATTGATAAGGGCAAATACAAAATAGTTGCTTATGCGGATATTGAAATCGCAAATGTATTTGAAATTAGAGGAATATCACTTTATATGACAGAACGGGAAGGATATTTCATAAGTTTACCGACTAAAAAGATCAGGGGGGATCTTTTTGAAATAATCAAAATTAATAAAAAAGATTATGAGCGATATATGAGGAGAACAATTTTAGATGAGTATAAAAAAGAAATAGGAGTTTCAGATGGTTCTTAAAGTATCAATAGCAGGAGTTAGAGGGGATGTTAATATTGGTTTGACGCCGGAAGTGATAATGAATATGTCCCTTGCGTATGGAACTTATATGAAAAAAAGCAGGATAGTGATTGGAACCGATACAAGACCAACAGGGGAAATGGTGAAGGGAATTGTAATATCTGCACTTTTGGCGACCGGATGTAAGGTTCTTGATATAGGAATTGCTCCAACCCCAGTTGTAGCATATATGGTAAAACATCTCAATTATGCAGGTGGAATAATAATTTCTGCTTCACATAACGATATAAAATATAATGCTTTAAAACTTTTAAAAAGGGATGGGATATTTCTTGATAATGAGGAAGGCAATCAAGTATATGATTTATATGTGAACAAAAAATTTAATTTGGTTGACCATTCTCAGATATCGAAGCCGGAAATATTTAATGATGCTTCAAAAATATTTGTGAAACATCTGAAAAAATATTTGGAGGAATATGTTGATTTTAAGGCGATTAGAAAAAGAAATTTTAAAATAATTATAGATGCCGTAAATGGAGCTGGTTCGGTAACAAATAAAATATTTTTTGAAGAATTAGGTATAGAAAATGTCAAATATATAAATTCTCAGATAGACAAACCATTTCCACGATCACCGGAACCGATAAAAGAAAATTTAAAAGATGTTGAAGAAATATTAAAAAAGGAAAATTTTGACATCAGTTTTGTCCAGGATCCCGATGCCGATAGATTGGGCTTTTTTACACCGAAAAAGTTGTTCATTTCAGAAGAACTCACACTTCCCATTGCCATAGAAGGGATATTAGATAAACTTGAAACTTCGGTTGTTGTTAACCTGGCAACATCACAATGGAATGACAATATCGTTAAAAATGTAAAAAAGGTCAAGGTAATAAGAGTTCCGATCGGTGAAGCAAATGTTGTAAAGAGGATGCAAAAGGAAGGTTCCTTAGTTGGCGGCGAAGGAAACGGGGGTGTTATTTTCAGTAAGTTCCATTTAGGCAGGGATTCTTATGTCGGAATAGCACTTATATTGAACACACTTATAAAAAAAGACAAAACAATAGATGAACTTGTTGACGAAATGCCGTTTTATTTTATCCACAAGGAAAAATTAGGTAATATTTCTTTTAGTGATGAGACAATAAAAACATTAAAAGAAACCTTTTATAAAGGCACATACAATTTTATAGACGGGGTCTATTACTTTGAAAAAGGGCAAGACCCATTTTGGTTCCTATTGAGACCATCCAATACAGAGCCGATCGTACGTCTCCAGGTAGAGGGAAAAACCGAAAAACAAGTAAAATCCATAGTAAAAAAAATAAAGAACTGTTTTTGATGAATATGAAAAAAAACCGAGTAAAAAAGCGAAACAATTATGTGAAAAGTAATAAAATGAACAAACAATTTAAAGGTTATGTTTTTGATTTTTATGATACCCTTTGCTTTGTTGATGAGGAAAAATTTTTAAAAGGCAAAAAAGAAATTGCAAGGAAACTCGGCATTGAATTTACTCTCTTTTTTCATAGTTGGAAAGAAAAAGGAAGAGATAGTATTACAGGCAAACTTTATACCACTTACGACAGATTATCTGCTGTTGTTGTTGATCTTAAACTGGATATAGCAGATGAAAAATTACGGAAAATTGCTGAATTTTGTGATAGTAGTTTCTTTGATGCCTGTCAACCATATCCGGATGCAGAAGAAACAATAAAACAACTTAAAGAAATGGGATTTTCCCTCTTTGTCCTCTCTAATGCCTCTGCAAGTGTGGAGGGCGTAATCCATAGATTTAAAAATTTATTCAAGTATTTTAATAAAATTTATTTCTCATATCAGAAAAAACTTGCAAAACCGGACAAAAGATTTTTTGAACTTTTGATCAATAACGAAAAAATTGCACCTAAAAAATATTACTATGTTGGCGATGGGAACGACAGTGAACTTGATGTTGCAAAATCATTCGGGTTCACAACGGTCAAGATTGTACATCCTGTTATGAAGACCTACCGTTTTTCAGAAAGTAAAACTTATGATCATAAGATAAGGAGTTTATCGGAATTATGTTTGGAGTGCCCAAAAATATTGAAAAATTCTAAAAAATAATTTATAATATCGTTATGAAGACGGTAATCAAAAATCTAAAAAAGATCTATACATCCGAAGGTAAAAATGCTCTTACCGGTAGCGACCAAAACACAGTTAGAATATACTGCAATAACGATATTGAAATAGAAAATGGCATAATAAAAAAAATTACTCCTAACATCTCCACAGAAAATGATGTCCATATCATTGATGGGCAAGGTTGCATTGCAATTCCCGGTTTTGTTGAATCGCATACCCATCCGATCTTTTTCGGAACGAGAGAGGATGAGTTCGTAAATAGGATCAAAGGGATCGATTATGAAAAAATGACAGAAAAAGGCGGAGGCATAAATTACAGTATTAAAAAAACAAGGGACGCTTCCGATAAGGAATTATCAGATACATTAAAAAGAAATATAAGAAAATTTATTAAAAATGGTGTTACGACCTTTGAGGCAAAATCAGGGTATGCTCTCACAAAAGAGGGTGAACTGCGTCTTTTAAAGATATTAAATCAATACAAACAGGAAACCGAACTCGATATGAAGATAACCTACCTTGGCGGACACCTTTTACCAAAAGGAAGAAAAAAAGATGACTTTATATCAGAGGTGATTGAAACGATAAAGATCGTCGGACAAAGAGGTCTTGCAGATTATTTTGATGTGTGGGTAGAAAAAATTGCATTTAACAGAGATGATGCAGCCCTGATGATAAATGAAGCATTGAAAAATGATCTTAAGATACGGATACATACAAATGAACTTTCCTGTTTTGGAGGTGGGCTTCTTGCTAATGATCTTGATATTTCTTCATTTGATCATTTTGATTTTTATAGTGAAGAGGAATTGAATATCATTGCAAAAAAAGGAATAAATGTAACATTACTTCCATTAACACAATTCTCGCTTGGAGAAGAAAATTATCCCAATGGGAAAAAATTGATAAAAAGGCATATTCCCATTTCATTGTCAACAGATTTTAATCCGGGTACATCATATTCTTCCAACATTCAATTTTTGGCACAGCTTGCTTTTCTAAAATGCAATATGAATATAAATGAAATTATAAACGGATTAACAATAAATCCGGCGGTAAGTTTAGGACTCGGTGATCGTCTTGGTTCAATAGAAGTAGGGAAACAAGGGGACATTCTCATAATGAGTATTCCGAATTTAGAATCAATTTTTTATTCCATTGGAATGAATAACATTCTCTATACTATAAAAAAAGGAAAAATTATATATAGGAGAAATATATGAAAGTAAAAAAATATTTTAGAGCAAAAAATCTTAAGGAATTTAATTCTTTGAAAAAAAAGTTTCCAAATTCAAAAATATTGGCAGGAGGAACCTATGTTTCTAAAGAAAAGAATTCCAATATTGATGTGATCATAGATATTCAGGATCTTGGATTGAATTATATAAAAAATGGTTCGGATACAATTAAAATAGGTTCTGCTACAACTTTTAGTGAGATAATTGATGAAAAATTGAATTACTGTGATGAAATATTAACCAGGGTATCAATGCATTGCGGACCGATCACTGTTAGGAATATTGCTACGATCGGTGGCAATATAATGGCTGGATACTATTGGAATGATACCACGCCGGCTCTTTTAGCACTTGATGCAAGACTTGTCTTTGCAGGCAAAGATAAGAAAACGGTTACTATGGAAAAATTTATTGAGAACAGAAGAAATTTCTTTGGACTTCTTTTAAAGGAGATCATAATCCCCAAAAAACTCACCGAGGGAAGGCTTTTTTACGATAGATTTTCAAGAACAGCTTCCGATATTCCAACATCAATATTTATATCTATAAAAACAAAAAAAGAAGTGAGAATTGCAATTGGTGCTGCTACCATAAGACCGTTCTTATTAAAAACAAAAGAAATTACACCGGATTTTTTTGATAAAAAACTACTCCCGAAAATCAATGAAATAAAATTAGTAAATGATCTTCGTGGCACAAAAAACTTTAAATTAAAGATATTAAGGAGTCAGTTTAAATCGGACGGTAAATCGGGGACGGTGGTTGCAAAAGTTGCAAAATTATGATATAATATAATATGGCAAGAAGAGCAAGAATTGATTTAAAAGGTCATTATTATCATGTAGTTTGTAGAGGACAGAGAAAAAATCCGCTTTTCTTTTCTCCCGATGATAGACAAAAATATTTTGAAATAATTAATGAACTTCTAATGGAAACAGATATAGAACTTTATGCGTATAGTCTAATGACCAATCATGTTCATCTTGATATTTTTAGAAATGAATATCCACTTCATAAGTTTATGAGTAGATTAAATACTAAATATGCTCTATACTTTAATAAAAAATACAATCTTGTTGGACATGTATTTCAAGGGAGATACAAGTCATTTATTGTTCTGGACAATTCTTATTTGGTATATTTAATAAAATATATTCACTTGAATGCGGTTAGAGCAGGTATTGTTAAAAATCCTGGTGAATATAAGTATTCCAGTGCAAAATTTTACGAAGGTGGAAAAGAAAAAAATATATTCAGCATTAAAAAACTACCAATATTTAAAGATAAAAATAAGTATTTAAAATTTATGAATTCTGAAGTGGCTGAATATCCTATTTACAAAGATTCAATTGGAAATAAGGATATCTATCTTTTTTTTGAAAAAAGAAAACCGGGAAGGGAAAAATCTAAGTTTAAAGAGAAAAGAAAGCAAAAAATCAATATTAAAAAAGAATTAAAAAATATTTTAAAAAAAAATAAAATTCAATATGAAACATTTATTCATACAAAATTTTCCAGAAAAAATAAAAAATATAAACAATTTGTATTTAAGAAATTAATAAAATTAGGATTTACACAAGCGGATATTGCAAGGTTAATGCAGTGTAATAAGTCTACTATTGGGAGGATATTAAAATGATAACATCATTAAAAAATGCAACTTTTGCAACCACCGTCCCCATGGCAACATGAAAGGGAAGAGACCCGTAAGAGCGCCAAGAGGTACAAAATTACATTGTAAGAATTGGCAGCTTGAAGCTCCAATGAGAATGTTAATGAATAATCTTGATCCCGAGGTAGCAAAGGATCCGGATAATTTAATTGTTTATGGCGGAACAGGAAGGGCGGCAAGGAATTGGAAATGTTTTGATAAGATAGTCGAAACACTTCAAAAAATGGATGAGGCTGATACGCTTTTGATCCAATCCGGAAAGCCTGTCGCTGTTTTTAAAACAAATATATGGGCACCAAGGGTATTGATAGCAAATTCACTTATAGTTCCGAAATGGGCTACTTATGAATATTTTAAGGAACTTGAAGATAAGGGACTTACAATGTATGGACAGATGACTGCCGGTTCATGGATATATATCGGTACACAAGGAATCTTACAGGGTACTTATGAAACCCTTAGAGCAGTTGCAGAATCTTCCGGCGGCAGTTTAAAGGGGAAATGGGTGCTTAGTGCCGGTCTTGGTGAAATGAGTGGAGCTCAGCCGTTGGCGGTTACGATGAATGAAGGTGTTTCAATAATTGTTGAAGTAAATAAGAAAGCAATTGAACGAAGAATAAAAGATAGATATCTTGATACCTGGACAGACTCACTTGATAAGGCACTTCAAATGAAGGACGAAGCAATAAAACAGGGAAAGGCGACCTCAATAGGGCTTTTAGGAAATGCTGCCGATGTCGATAGTGAACTTGTAAAAAGAGATATAACACCCGATATATTAACGGATCAAACCTCTGCTCACGATATGTTAAACGGCTACTATCCGATGGGCTATACATATCAAGAAGCGGAAGAATTAAGAAAGAAGGATTCCGAGCTTTATTTGAAAGAATCATACAAAACGGTAGCAATTCAAATGAGGGCAATGCTTGAAATGCAAAAAAAAGGTGCCTCAACATTTGATTATGGAAATAATATTAGGGCACAGGCGGAAAAAGCCGGTATAAAAGATGCCTTTGATATTGTCGGCTATGTTCCAAAATATATACGAAAATTCTTTTCAATAGGAAGCGGACCTTTTAGATGGGTAGCACTTTCAGGTGATCCCGACGATATCTATAAAACCGATGATGCATTATTAAAGACTTTTCCTGAGAAAAAACATTTAAGAACCTGGATAAATATGGCAAAAGAAAGGGTTGCATGGCAGGGCTTACCTGCGAGAATATGCTGGCTTGAGAATAGAGAAAGAGCAAAGATGGCTCATGTAATGAACGATATGGTAAGAAAAGGTGTTGTGAAAGCACCTATTGTTATTGGCAGGGATCACCATGATTCCGGTTCCGTAGCAAGCCCGAATAGAGAAACGGAAGGAATGAAAGACGGTTCCGATGCAATAGCGGATTGGCCGATTTTAAATGCTTTGCTTTCAACTTCATCGGGAGCAACATGGGTTTCCGTTCATCATGGCGGCGGTGTTGGAATCGGTTATTCCATTCATTCGGGGATCGTGGTCGTTGCCGACGGGAGCGATCTTGCCGATCAAAAAATAGAAATAGCACTGAATAATGATCCCGCAAGTGGTGTTGTCAGACATGCAGACGCCGGATATAAACTGGCTATTGATAGAGCAAAAAAGGATAAGATTTGGACACCAATGTTATAGATAATTATCACGACCTTATTAAATTTCAGAAAGCATTTTTTAATAACTTTATGATAAGATATTTTCTTGCTCCATTAATATTTTTTCTCTATTTGATCTATCATAAAGCTAACCCTGAGTATATCGGTCCTTTGGTAGTCGGAACAGCTCTTTTCATTTCTCTTGCTCTGAATACTATATTTCATCTTAAAATATTACAATTAAAGCACACAAAAGATATTCGTTTTGTTAATGAACTATCAAAAAAATTTCAAGCTATAAATATTACCGTGGATGTCGTACTCATATCCATTTTACTACCATTCGGCGGTGGTGTTTTAAATCCGTTTAGCTTGATATTGGTGCTTGAAATTATAGTTGCCGCAATATTATACAGTAGTAAAGCCTCAATTGCAGAGGTTCTGATGTTTATTATAATTCAAGGGTGTTTTTTTCTTAAACCACCGGCAAATTTAGATTTAAACGCACAATATTTCTTTTCATTTGTTGTTTATATATTTTTTCTTCTTGTGATAGCGTTGCTTCTTTCGATCCTGACAATGCCTTTACATATTACAAGATCCGAAAGGACCGATCTTGATATGGTAACGAATAACATTGATAAATTGAGACGAAAAAAGGATCAACTCGAACAACTCCAAAAAATAACATCCCAGATCGTTTATTCCGCAGAAATTGAAAGTATATTAAATTCTATCGTTAATGGAATTAAGAATGTTCTTAATTGCGGGGTTGTTTTACTTTCCTTATATGATAAAAAGAAAATGGTCTATCGCCGAGCTGCATATAGCGGTTTGTCAATAGGAGAATGGGAACAGCTAAAATCAACTGTTCTCTCGGTAAAGGATTTTAAAAAATTTTTAAAAGATGAATTTAAGATCATGGGGGGTTATCATATACCCGGTAGCTATACTGAAAACAGTAATCTAAATGATTATACATTATCAGTTGAAGAACAAAATCAAAGTAGTGGCTCCGGTAATTGGCATTCCGAGGATATAATGTTATTCCCAATTTTAGGAAAAAAACAAGATATTATCGGTTATTTTACAATAGATAGACCGCATAATAATGAAATCCCAGAAGGTGAAGTTCTTGAAGAACTAACAATTTTTATTAATACCGCCGGTTTTGCTCTTCAGAATTTAGAGAATTTTGCCGAGCTTTCGGGACTAAACACAAAATTGCGAATGGTTTATGAGGTAAACACGATCATTACAAGGTTAAGTCAAGAAGCCGGATACTTGCAAAAGATCTGTCAAACTATTAAGAATTCCTTGGGATACCTGAATGTAGCAATACTTTTAAAAGAGAAAAAATATCTGAAAATTGTTGCAAGCTTGGGTTATGAGCCGAATATTGTAAAACACAAAAAATTAAGAATTGGCAGAGACGGCATTACCGGGTGGGTTGCAAAAACGGGAATTGCACAAATCATTAATAATGTTTCAAAAGATTCAAGATATGTCCAGGGTGTAATCAAAGCAAATAGTGAACTTGCTATCCCAATTAAATTCGGGTATGATAATATATTAGGGGTTTTAGATGTTGAATCGGAAAAGCTCAATGCATTTACCCATAATGATCTGGAATTACTAAATTTAATTGCAAATCAACTTGGTATTGCTTTAATGAACAATCAACTTTTCAATCAAACAGTTGAACTTTCCAAGATAGATGAAATGACACAGCTCTATAATTATCGGGTCTTTAAAGAAACGCTTGATATAGAAATATCACGATCGAGTCGTTATGAGCATAAGTTTTCACTTATGATGCTCGACATTGACGATTTTAAAAAGGTCAATGACACTTATGGTCACCAACAAGGGGATCTTGTTTTACAAGAACTTGCAAAGATAATGAAAGAAATTGTAAGAGATACCGATATAGTTGCCCGATATGGCGGTGAGGAATTTATGATCGTTTTGCCTGAAACAGGTAAAAAAGCTACGCTTGATAGTGCAAACCGACTATTGAAGGAAATATCTGAAAAAGAAATACCACTTATAAATAACGAAAGTAAGTCTTTACATATTACTGTTAGTATTGGGATCGCTACCTTTCCAAAGGATGGCAGAAATGCAAATGATTTAATCAAAAAGGTAGATACCGCATTATATCAAGCAAAAAAGAATGGCAAAAATCGAGTTGAAATAGCTAAAAAATAGGAGGTTTTATGGTAGGTGCTTATTTATTGGTCAATACAAACGGGAAAGATGATGAAAGGGTTTTGGCAGCCCTTAAAAAAATGGATGAGACAACAAATGCTCACATTGTTACAGGACTTCATGACATTATTGTTTTTCTTGAAGAAGAAAATATGGAAAAGCTTTCAGAAACCATGATCAACAAGATCAGAAAAATAGATGGGATAGTAAAGACCGTTACTTGTATTGCAGTAAAATAAAAAAACTTTCAATATTTATTCTTATACTATTGGCTGTAATAAGCCATACGAATTATTATGACGGTATAATTGACAGAGGGGTATTTCTATCTGATATTCATATAATAATTTCCGGGAAAATTTACAAAATTACGGATACATCCATTTGTGGCTATCAAAACATTTACCAATCAGATGACAAATATATAATTGTAGCAGTTTCAGGCATTGTTATCTTAAATACAGATATGCAAATAGAAAAAATTAGGGATTTTGATAATAAAATTGAATATTCGTTTTTTTCAAAGAATAAATTATTTTTATTTTTTCCTGAAAAATTGGAAATCTTCGATAGCAAATTAAATTTATTAGAAAAAATTCAAGGACATTTTAGTATTGTAACTTATGGTGCAATGCCAATAGTAAAAAATAATAAATCATTTTATAAAATAACATCCGGAAAAATAGTTTCCATAAATAAAATTAGTAAGAACATAAATAATGAATCTGAAAAATATTTTGTTTTTGGTCGTGAAATATATAAGATAGATATAAATGGTGATGTTTATAAGAACGGTAAAATGATCATAAGAGACAAAAATATAGATTTTATTAAGAAAGAAGAAAGCAAATATATATTTTTCGGGAGCGTCGTTTGCTATGAGAATGGAACTATTGTTGCCAAGAATGAAAACCACCCGACCGGATTTATTTATCATTGTTTTTCAGAGAAGAATATCTTGTATATATCTACTTATGACGAAGGAATTTGGAAGTATAACAATATTGATTTTCAAAAGATCAGAGATTTTGAACTTCTTTCAGGTATCTTTGATGATAATTTATATTTTAGGAGCGGTTTAATTACAAATAATAAAAAAATCAATGATGAAATTTTAGCAGTTAAAGATAATTATATTTTTTGTAAAAACGGAATATACGATCAAGATCACAATATGATCATTAAATATAAGGACGGATATTTTTCGGCAATGGATTTCAAATTACTTATAATAGGAAGTTATACCAAAGGATTATACAGTTATATAAATAAGAAATTAACAAAATTAAAAACTCCTTTTTTAGGAGTAAAAAAAATATTGAGATATCAAAATAATCTATACATAATCGCGAATGATGGTGTTTATAGATATGAAAATGAAGAAACCTATTTTAAAATATTTACCTTTCCTGTAACAGATGCAATTGTTTACGATAATAATTTTTACATAGCCGGCTATAAAAAAGGAATTTATCTGTTTAAAGATAATCATTTTGAAAAAACAAATCTAACGATTGGTGATCTTAATTGCTATTTTACAAATAATTACATTGTCGGTGAAATATACCATAATATTGTGATATTAAAATATGAAGATATTTAAAAATATTGTCCTGACCTTATTAAGCAGTCTATTTTTAATACTTTCATTTTATCCTTTTAAAATGGGTGCATTAATTTTTGTTGCTCTTATTCCCATTCTTATTGTTTATAGAGGAAATAAATCACTACCTGTTTTTATCTATTTTACTTTAATGGGTTTTATCTTTTACACGGTTCATTATAATTGGTTGACGATGGTCTGGAATAAAAAGATAGTTTTATTAATGACACTTTATATAGGTACCTATTTCGGTGTTTGGGCATTGATAAATAAATTATTTAAAATTAATTTTTTATCTATTAGATCTATCATTTTTTCCTCTTCCTTGTTTGCTCTTTTGGAGATTATCAGGGGAAGTCTCTTGGGTGGTTACAATGGATGTAGTTTTGCATCGGCAATATATAATTTTTTACCTTTTATTCAGATAAGTGATATCGGAAGTTTTTATTTAGTTTCACTTCTGATCGTCTTGATCAATCTGTCCATATACAGCTTTTTATTTGAAAAACAAAGTAATAAAATGAATATTTTGATATTATTGATATTTGTTATTACAGGAAATCTAATTTACGGAACTATCAAAATCGTTATATACAAAAAACCAACTACAACCATTAAAGTATCTTATGTTCAACCCGCTATAATACAAGAGAAAAAATGGAATTCAGAATATTTGCTTGAGAACTTAAAGCAATTAAATGCTCTAAGTCGGCAGATAGAAGAGAACAGTGAACTTATTGTTTTCCCCGAAACCGTTACACCGAATGATTATACAAAGTTCAAATTAACAAAATCTGTGTTCGATAAAATATCAAAGGAACGATATATTATTTTTGGCAATAATTACTATGATAAAAATTATTTCTCCAATTACGAGATCACTAAAAAAAGGAATTCTGCAATAATGCTAAAAAATGCCAAGATAGAAGAGATTTATTTCAAAATAAAGCCTGTTCCATTCGCAGAAAATTCTCCAATTGCAATTGGAAAGAGATTGAATTTAGGAAAAAATGTTGAAAGAGGGCATAATTACACGCTTTTTAAAACACTATATGGAAATTTTTCCGTAATGATCTGTTTTGAATCAATATTTCCCGAAATTTCAAGAAATTTTGTGAAAAACGGAGCCGAATTTTTAATAAATATTTCAAACGAGGCATGGTTTCAAAAAAAGCCAACATCATCCGAACTTTTGATACTATCAATATTTAGATCGATTGAAACAAGAAGGGATTTTTTGAAGGTTTCAAATGCAGGTATATCCGCCTATGTAAATAGTTATGGAAAGATCGTAAAAGAAACCAACCTTTTTGAAGAAAAAACATCAACGATAGATATGAATAAACGAAGTGGCAAAACATTCTTTGTTGAAGTTGGATATAGTGCGATTTATGTCCTTTTTACTATCTCGTTTGTTATTACTGTTTTTCAAAGGAAGAAAAAAATTTATTATCTATAGTGTGATAAATATCACAAAAAAACAAAAAAAACTTGACATAAATTATAAATTTGATATAATACAAAAAATGAGGCATTTTATGAAAAAAGTAAGTTTGTTATTATTAGCGTTAATGTTCTGTTCATTTATTTTTGCAATAGAACCAACCTTAGAAGAAATAAACGAAGCAACAATGTTATACGAAAAAGCAGGTACGGAATTTGACACGGCACAAAGTCTTTATACTACAGCGAATGAAATAATGGGTAAAGTTGATCAAGGCAATAATGTTCCAATCGAAAAAATAGACTATGCATCAGCTCAGTTTGAACAGGCATCCGGAATATTTAGTCAAGCGGAGATCGATTATAGAAAAGCGAACAGCATTCTTTCATTCATGGACGAACAACCGCCGGCACAACCGCAGCCTCTTCCTCAGATCGTAAATGTAAAACAAGAAAAATATCTTCTCTATGCCAGTCATTTTGATTTCGATAAATCATATTTGCAAGAAAAAGAAAAAACAGAGATTGAAAGTATGATTTTGACATTAGATGATCCAGCCGGTGTAACCTATTTTATCGGTGGACATACCGACAATATCGGTACCAGGGATTACAATTCAATACTATCTATACAACGAGCAAAAAGTATTGTGAATTATCTTATTTCTCTTGGAATTGATCCGAACAATATTGAGATAAAAGGTTACGGTGAGGATGTTCCTATTGCAGACAATGAAACAGATTCAGGGCGTGCTGAAAATAGACGGACTGAGATCTATGTGAAATAGATGTTAGAGGCAGTAGATAGTTGAGAATTGAGAGTTGAGAGTTGGAATACAAATACAACAATCAAAGGAAAAACCACAAACTTCAAACTCCAAACCATAAATCTTGAACCTTGAAATGAGATTATCACGCTTTCACTTCGTGAAAGCTCATAATGACAGTACTTTTTTAGTCATTCCCGTGAAGCCTGTCCTCGACTCCGATCGGGGAACGGGAATCCATTTATTCTTTACTTTTTTCCTTATCTACTTATTGTCTTATTTCCTTGTCTATACTGTTCTCGGGTGGTCTATCGTTATCTAAGGAAGAATCCGGGACACAGTAATTCTATTTCCTTTGGCTATATTGGTATCGGGAGGTATATCGTTAT
>JAUXGM010000030.1 GCA_030622125.1 bacterium
AATGGTGAGGGAGTATTATATATGCCACATAGTAATATATTATTTAGAGGCGAGATTGACAAATTTGAATTGCAATATGTCTGTCATCAGGATGAACCGAATAATGTGTATCTTCAACCAATATATTATATAGAAGGAAAAGCAGCGACTGATATCACAAGAAACAGAAAAAATTATAAAGAACGATTCTGGATAAAGATACCGGCAATAAAGAATGAATATTTAATGCCAAGAATTCGTCCTAAGCAACTCTCAGAAAGATATGAGAAAAATTATTTTGAACAAATAGAAAAGAGAAAAAAAGGAGAAAAGAAATAAGAATATTAAAATTAAATAATTTAGGAGTTTACATATGAATATAAAAAGAACTATAATATCAGTTTTGCTGTTAGGAATTTTTATTCAAAATGCTTTTTGTACAAACAATTTCAAAGTTCTTGATTTAGTTATAAAACAATATAATTACAATGGGCCAAATTGGATATTTGATCAACGACAATTATTTTTACCATTCAACGACAACTATTTTTCCCGTTTTTGATAATACATAATTTCATAGATTTTTCAATTGTTCATCTTAAAACTTAATAGAATATTTTCTTTGAAGGTAATAAGATAATACCTTGATTCTACTACACTGGACGCATTTTTTAGCTTCAATATTTATTATTTTAATATTTTAATTTAAATAGGATATCGAAAACTCAAAAAAAGCAGGAGTTTTAATTGTCGTCAAACGGGAATTTTAATTGACGCTCATCAGTCCCTCTTTTTATGGGGTACGGAATTTAATATTGTTTTACTTATCAATTTATCAACGGGTAGACACACGGGTTTACCCCTACGGCTTTTTTATTCTTTTTTTATGGGCACGGCATGCCGTGCCCATACGATTCGTAACTTACAATCACCGCACCAATATATAGAGCGGGGTAAACTCGGAACTATTTACATTTTTAATTGAATTATTAACTTTTTTAATATTTTTTAAGATTTTACTTGACATTATCAATTTTTTATGTTATAATATAATATAACAAGGAGGTTGCTATGAAGATAATTAGCAGATGTCCTTCCTGTAATAGCACAATGGTTATACGGGAGGTGGAATGTCCGAAGTGCGGACTTACGATCAGAGGTACTTTCGATAGGGAGAATTTTATGGATCTTCCTGATGGAATGCTTAATTTTATG
Organism: bacterium; assembly: GCA_030622125.1. Lineage (GTDB taxonomy): Bacteria > AUK180 > AUK180 > AUK180 > AUK180 > JAUXGM01. Next base: position 1,195 of record JAUXGM010000030.1, read on the forward strand.
CTTATTTTTATCAAAAACCGTGGGAATATAAAGGAGGTGGAGAAAGAACTTGATATTTCATATCCTACGGTCAGGAATAAGCTTGATGATCTAATTGAATTATTAGGGTTTCCTGTAAGTAGAGAGCAGGAGGACTACAAAAGTGCAAGGTTGGAAATCCTTGAAAAATTGGGAAGTGGTGAGCTTTCAGCCACCGAAGCGGCAGAAAGACTAAAAAGACTATAATCAGGAGGTTATAATGGATGAAGAATTGAAAAAGTTGTTTGATTTATTTGAGGAAGGTAAGATCTCAAAGGATGAGTTTATTGATCTTGTCAAAGCAATAAAGGAAGGTGATAAAAAATCGGAGAGAAAATCACAAAGTAAGAAATTCAAATTTGTATTTGACAATGATGCAATAAATGATATGAAAGAAGGATTTAAGGAGATGTTTGATGGAATGGGTAATGTTATTCAAGATATAATTCCCAAAAGGGAAAAAACTGAAAATGAATATGAGATAAAGGGAATTGAAAAAATTGAGATAGCTATTCTGGGTGGTAATCTGCATTATGAAAAAAGTGATGAAAAAAAAGTTATTATTGAAAGAAATGCTTATTCGGAAAAGGTAAATATTGATGGAAAAACAATGAAAATATCTATTATGAAGGGTGATGCATCTATTAAAATCCCTGAATCCATAGATGATATTTCTATAAAGATATTAGGTGGGAATGTTGAAGGTTTCGGTGATATTAAGGATTTTTCAATAAATGTAAAAGGTGGTAATGCCGACATAAAATGTGAAGATATTAAAAATCTTGAAGCAAATATTTTAGGTGGAAATCTGCTTTTATCACTTCCGAAGGATATTGATGCAACAATGAATTTAGAACTTAGAGGCGGTAACTTCAAATCGGATATCGGAACTGTGAAACCCTGTCAAAATGGTTCAATGGTTGGTACTTTCGGCTCCGGCAAAAAAGGAAAAATGGATATTTCAATAGTAGGCGGTAGCTTCAAGATCAATGCTCTGCACTAAGGAAGTTGATTAGAAAATACGGGAAATGGGTGTATGAGTGAATGGGTTGATGGGTTAATGAGTAAAGAAAAAAACCGTAGGGGTCGTTCGTGAACGACCCGTTTGGAGTTTGAAGTTTGGGATTTGAGGTTGGTAAGAAAAAAAATATAAAACTCCGAAAAACCATAAAAGAGGGACATACCTCAACAAAGAGATTTTTTTTGTTGAGGTGTGTCCCGGATTCTTCCTTAGATAACGATAGACCACCCGAGAACAGTATAGACAAAGGAAATAGAATGACTGTGTCCCGGACTCTTCATTAGATAACGATAAATTATCCGAGAACAATATAGCCAAAGGAAATAAAATGATTGTGTCCCGGATTCTTCCTTAGATAACAATAAATTACCCGAAAACAATATAGCCAAAGGGAATAAAATGACTGTGTCCCGGACTCTTCATTAGATAACGATAGACTACCCGAGAACAATATAGCCAAAGGAAATAGAAAGACTGTGTCCCGGACTCTTCATTAGATAACGATAGACCACCCGAGAACAATATAGCCAAAGGAAATAGAAAGACTGTGTCCCGGACTCTTCCTTAAATAACGATAGCCCATCCGAAAACGATATAGCCAAAGGAAATAGATAAAGGGGTTCTGAATGACAGAAATTCCGCAAAAAACTACACAAAAAAAAAACTTGACTTTTAAAAAAAAGTGTTATAATATTTTAGTATTGTAATTAAACAATATAATAGATTCTATTTTGAAGGAGAAAATGAGGAATTTTTTTTGTGTCAAAATTAGTAAAGATCTGGGTATAACTTCTAACTTATATGTAAATTATTATTTAAAAACACATTTTAATAATTACAAATAAAAACACCACAGGAGGTGAATAATGAGGGAAGTAGATGTTACTGAATTAACTGACGCCGTAAAAAGGATGGTTATTGAATCAAACTATTACATTGTTGATGATGTTTCTAATGCCTTGAAAAAAGCTTATGAAAAGGAAACATCAGAAACGGGTAAAGCAATTTTAAAGATGATATTTGCTAATCATGAAGTTTCAAGAAAAGAAAAGATGCCTATGTGTCAGGATACCGGTGTAGCAGTTTTCTTTGTTGAAATCGGTCAGGAAATCCATCTTGTCAACGGCAATTACGAAGATGCAATAAATGAAGGTGTCCGACAGGGATATAAGGAGGGCTATCTCAGAAAATCCATGGTTGGTGATCCTGTAATAGAACGGAAGAATACAGGTGATAATACCCCGGCGGTTATCCATACAAGAATAGTTCGGGGAGATAAGATAAAAATTATTGTCGCACCAAAGGGCGGTGGTTCGGAAAATATGAGCGAAGTTAGGATGATGAAGGCAGCGGACGGCATGGAAGGGGTTATGGATTTTGTTGTAGAAAGGGTTAGTAAATCAGGTGGTAATCCTTGTCCGCCCGTTATTGTCGGTGTAGGCATCGGCGGAGATTTTGAAATGTCCGCAATCCTGGCAAAAAAATCTTTATTAAGGAACATTGGCGAAAGAAATTCCAATCCGAAATATGCAAAGGTTGAAGAAGAATTATTAGAAAGAATAAATAAATTGGGTATCGGTCCTATGGGACTTGGAGGCAAAACAACGGCACTTGAAGTTTTTATAGAATATATCCCATGTCATATTGCATCTATGCCTGTTGCCGTTAATCTTAATTGTCATGTGGCAAGACACATAAAAATAATTATATAGAGCATATGAGAATACAAATACAGTTCAAAAGTTCAAGAAAGTCTTCATCTGTCATATTGAGCAAAGCGAAATATCCAGAAAGTCAAAATACTGGATTCTTCACCACAAGGGTTCAGAATGACAGAGAAGAGAATGCAAAGAGTGGATTCTTCGGGACTTCGTCCCTCAGAATGACGGGCGAGGGGGAACTCCAAAGAATAGATCCTTCACATTCGTTCAGGATGACAGGAAAAGAACTCATAACTCAGAACTCAGAACTCACAACTCACGACTCTTACTCGGGACTCGCAACTTCTACATCAGAACTTTTGAACCCCGCACCCAATTGGTGCTGGGTGAACTTTGGAACTTTTAAACAAAATTTAGAAAGGAGTTTAATATGGCGGAATACAAATTGAAAACCCCATTGGAGGAAAAGGATTTAGAGAAATTGAAGATAGGAGATCAGATCCTTTTAAGTGGAATTATTTATACTGCAAGGGATGCTGCCCATAAAAAGGTAGTTGATCTTATTGAAAAGAATGAACCATTGCCGTTTGATATGAAAGGAGCGGTGATCTATTATGTAGGACCTGCGCCTGCAAAGCCCGGTTATGCAATAGGTTCAGCTGGACCAACAACCAGTTATAGAATGGATCCTTATGCACCGATTCTTATGAATCACGGCTTGAAAGGGATGATTGGAAAGGGACCTCGCAGCCAGAGTGTTATTGATTCAATGGTAAAAAATAAAGCGGTGTATTTAGCTGCCGTAGGTGGTGCTGCTGCACTTATTGCAAAATCAATTAAAAAAGCGGAGATTATTGCTTATGAGGATTTAAAATCAGAGGCAATAAGAAGATTGGAGGTAGAAGATTTCCCTTGTGTCGTAGCAAATGATATTTACGGGAATGATCTTTATAAAGAAGGCACAGCTAAATATAAAGAGGAATAAAAAAATACCGTTATGAAGATAGGAGTTTTAAATGGGAATAGTTGAAAAAACTCAAAAAAAGGGCACTTCAAAAAAAGAGACGAGAGAAATAGTCATTAAGAAAGAGAGATGTAAAGGTTGTAATTTTTGTGTGGAATACTGCCCAAGAGATGTTTTAGAGGTTTCAGAAGAATTTAATGAAAAGGGTTATCATCCTCCTAAAATAGTAAACTCGGATCAATGTCTATTTTGCGGATTATGTGAAAGAATTTGCCCTGATTTTGCAATTTATATTAAGAATAATGAAACAGAACCTGAAAAAGAAGAAAAACCAATAAGCGAAACGACACATGGTTTATTCAATATTGTAAAAAGCAAATATGAAGGTGAATTTTTCATGCAAGGTGATATTGCATGTGCAGAAGGAGCAATATATGCAGGCTGTAGATTTTTTGGTGGTTACCCCATTACACCTGCTACCGAGATCGCTGAAAGAATGGCAAAAAGGCTGCCTTTTTTAGATGGGGTTTTTATCCAATTTGAGGATGAGATCGCTTCAATGGCAGGCATCTTGGGAGCATCATGGGCGGGAGCAAAATCTATGACTGCAACATCCGGTCCCGGTATATCCCTAATGAATGAAAATATCGGTTTAGGAATGATGACTGAAACTCCCTGTGTGGTGGTAAATGTTCAAAGAGGTTCACCTTCCACCGGATTGCCTACTTCATGGGGACAAGCAGATATGATGCAGGCGAAATGGGGTTCGCATGGTGATTATGGAAGTATAACATTATGTCCGAAATCACCGCAAGAATTTTTTGATCTTACAATAGTTGCATTTAACTACTCTGAAAAATATCGATTGCCTGTTTTTATTCTCACGGATGCCATTGTTGGACATATGATCGAAAAAGTTATAATACCACCGCCTGATAAGTTGGAAATTATCAATAGAAAGTATACAAAAAAAAGACCACAAGATTATCTTCCATATGAAGCTGAAAGTAATCTCATTCCTGATTTTGCGAAAGCAGGGGACGGATACCATTATTATGTAACGGGATTAACCCATGATGAAAGAGGTTATCCCATAATGACCGAGGAAGTCCAGAAAGAAAATGTAACAAGATTAGTAGAAAAGATCAACACTTATAGTGATGATATAATTATTTTAGAAGAAAGAGATATTGACAAAGCTGATATTGTTGTAATTGCTTATGGTATTACATCCAGAACGGTTATACCTGCAATTGAAAAAGCTAAGAAGAAAGGAATCAAAGTAGGATATTTAAGACTCATTACGATATGGCCGTTCCCGGAAAAAAGGATCAATGAAATAGCAAGAAACATTAAGGGCTTTGTAGTTGTAGAAATGAATTTAGGACAGATCGTTTTGGAAGTTGAAAGATGTGCCGCGCCTTATACCTCCACAAAATTGGTTCCTCATGCCGGTGGTGGAATACATAATATTGACGACATTGTAAAAGCAATAGAGGAGTTAGCCCATGAAAAAAAGTAGTATTGAAATCAACAAACACCCTATTGATAAATATCTCAGAAGAGACAGGATGCCTCATATTTGGTGTCCCGGCTGCGGCTTAGGAATGGATATAACTGCATTTATTGAAGGAACAAAGCAAGCGAATATAGACATGAATAATATGCAAATTGTTTCAGGTATCGGATGTACGGGAAGGATTTCCGGATATATCAAGTTAGATGCTTATCATACAACACATGGCAGGGCAATTCCTTTTGCGTCAGGATTGAAATTAGCAAATCGAAACCTTACTGTTGTAGTATTTTCCGGTGATGGCGATCTTTTTGCTATTGGCGGCAATCATTTGATACATGCGGCAAGAAGAAATGTTGATCTAACCGTTATATGCGTCAATAATTTTATTTACGGAATGACAGGCGGACAGACAGCACCTACCACACCGGTGGGAGCATTCAGCTCTACCGCTCCTTATGGTAATTTTGAAAAACCTTTTAATCTGGTGGGAGTAGCCGCTTCTGCCGGAGCTTCTTATGTTGCAAGATGGACTTCACTTCATACAAAAAGATTAGCAAATTCCATTGCAAAGGCATTAAGTAATAAAGGTTTTTCTTTTATAGAAATCGTTTCTCCTTGTCCTACGGTTTTTGGTAGAAAAAATAATAGAAGTGATGCTCTTGGTTTAATAAATGAATTAAGAGATAGATCCCGCATCGATAATTCTGCAAACCCAACGGAAATTCCAATTACCAATTATGGGGAAATAGTTATTGGAGATTTTTTAAATGAACCTCGTCCGTGTTTTTCTGAAAGTTTTGAAGAAGGCATAAAGAAAACAAAAGAAAGGATTGAAAAATGAAAGATTGTAATTTTAAGATAGTTGGTTTTGGCGGACAAGGGATTATTCTTACTTCTTATGTTTTAGGGACTGCTATTTCAATTCATGACGGGAATAGTGTTTCAATGACCCAATCTTACGGACCTGAAGCAAGGGGAGGGACATGCAGTTCACAACTTGTAATAAGCAGTAGTGAAGTAAATTACCCTCTTGTTGAAAAAACAGATATATTGGTAGTGTTATCACAAGAAGGCTATGATAAATATTTTCAAATATTAAATACCGACGGTGTACTTTTTTATGATTTAAATATGGTGAAAAAAGAGAAAATTAATAAAAAAATAAAAGCATTTTCTATTCCCGCAACCAAAATTGCCGAAGATTTGGGGAATAAACTTTTCGCAAATATGGTAATGTTGGGTTTTATTGCAGCCCACACTGATATAGTAAAAGCAGGATCTTTGAAAAAAGCTATTAAAGAAACTGTTTCCCCAAAATATATTGATATTGATCTAAAAGCATTTGATCTTGGATATCATTACGCTGAAAATGCTAACAAGGAGTAGAAAGTGAGAATAGGAGTATATGTATGTCATTGTGGAGGAAATATCTCCGAAGTCGTTAATATAGATGAAGTGCTGAATTCCTTAAAAAACGAACATGATGTCGCATTTGTAAAAGACCATGAACATCTTTGTTCCAAAGAAGGACAGGAAATCATTTTTAATGATATTCAAGAATATAAGTTAGATAAAATCACTATTGCCGCTTGTTCACCTCAATTTCAAGGACCCACATTCAAAACACTTATGGAAAGAGCCGGCTTGAGCCCATATTTAATGGAAATGGCTAATATAAGAGAGCAAAGTGCATGGGTACATTACGATGATCACAAAAAGGCTACTGATAAAGCTAAAGAATTAACAAAAATGGCAATTGCCAAGGTTCGATATAATGAACCCCTTTCCAAGTATAGTATAGATATCGGCAAAAGGACCTTAATAATCGGAGCTGGAATTGCGGGAATACAAGCCGCTTTGGATCTCGCTGATTCAGGGATAAAGGTCTATTTAGTTGAAAAAGATCCTTCTATCGGGGGACATATGGCGCAATTATCAAGAACATTTCCCACGGAAGACTGCTCAGCATGTATTCTTTCCCCTAAAATGGCTGATGTTCCTGAAAATCCGAACATAGAACTATTAACCTATGGAGAGATAAAAGATGTTTCAGGTTATCTTGGAAATTTCCATATTACCGTTAATAGGAAACCGACATATGTTGATGCTGAAAAATGTACGGCTTGTGGAGATTGCGCAGATGTATGTCCCGTGGAGCTGCTTAATGAATATGATGGTAACCTCGCAACAAGGAAAGCCATATACCTACCTACAAAAATAGCGGTGCCGCATTCATATGTTCTTGATACGGAGCATTGTCTCGGCTTGAATCCTTTGGCTTGCGGGAAATGTCAAGAGGTGTGTAAAGCCGATGCAATAAATTATGATCTCTATGAAGAGGAAATTGAATTCGATGTTGATACCATTATAGTTGCAACAGGTTTTGAATTATTCGATGCAAAGGAAAAGCCTGAATACGGGTTTGGGAAATTCAAAAATGTTATTGACGGAATGCAAATGGAAAGGATCATTGTATCCAGCGCGGAAGGGAATCCTTTGAAAGACATTGGAAAAAAAATTGCCTATATACAATGTATCGGTTCAAGAGATAAACAGATCGGCAGACCGTATTGTTCAAGGATTTGCTGTATGTATGCAATTAAACAGGCTAACTTACTGAAGAAAGGAATGCCGGATCGGGATATTTACATTTTCTACATTGACATTCGAGCTTTTGGCAAAGGATTTGAGGAATATTACAATACCGCTCAGGAAAATGGAGTGAAATTTATTAGAGGAAAGGTTGCCGAATTAATGGAAAATCCCGATACCGGCAAAATTATCGTAAAAGCAGAGGATACATTAAATAGACAAATGATAGAAACAGAATTTGATACCGTAGTTCTATCGGTTGGAATCGGACCAAGTAAAACTACGGAAAATATTTCAAATATGTTGAAATTGGCAAGGAGTTCAGACGGATTTTTACAAGAAGCTCATCCAAAATTCAAGCCTGTTGATACACTTGTACCGGGTATATTTTTAGCCGGCACAATTCAGGGTCCCAAAGATATTCCGGATACTGTTTCACAAGCAAGCGGTTCGGCGGCAAGGGCGATCAGGTTAATGAATCAAGGAGAATATTTCTTTGATCCGCTATTGGCTTTTGTTGATGAAGAAAAATGTGACGGTTGTGGATTATGTGTTGATCATTGCCCGTATAACGCAATATCAATGGCGGGAAAAACAGCAGAGGTCAATACCGCTTTCTGCTCAGGTTGCGGCAGTTGTATTTCATATTGTCCAAAAGACGCACTGGACCTGCACTTGTATACCAATAAACAATTATTGGAACAGATTAAAGAGGCAGTTATTAATAAGGGAGATGAGCCAAGAGTTCTGGTATTTGCCGATGACATGACTGCGTACAGATTGGCAGATAATGTCGGGAATGCAAAAGGCATTTATTCGCCGTACAGCAGAATAATCAAAGTTCCTTCTTCCTGTAGGGTAACTCCTAAATTATTGCTCCAGGCATTCCATTATGGTGCTGATTCCGTTCTGATTTTAGGGACCGAAACAAAATCTTCACCATACCCGCATTGCCAGGAAGAAATAGAAAGATCTGTGAAAATAGTCCATAATATTTTAAAAGAAAATGAGATATCCGATAAAAGATTGTTCAATACCACCATTGTTACTGTAATGATAAAGAAGTTCTCGGGTATAATAAATACTTATACGGATCTGGCTAAGACATTAGGCCCCATTCCATTAGAAAAAAGAGAAAAATTGTTAAAAGACCTTGGGAAAAAGATTTTTGGAGGCAGCCATGAGTAAGATGATAGATTTATCAAAAGAAGCGGATGAATTCTTAAAAAAGATAGAGGAACTCAGCGGAGAAAAGATCACGAGTTGTATTCAATGCGGTATTTGTTCAGGAAGTTGTCCGATGATCAATGAAATGGATTTAACACCTGCTCAAATTATGTTAATGACTTTATTAGGTCAAAAGGAAGAATTGTTAAAATCAAAATCCATATGGATATGTGCTTCCTGTTATACCTGCACGGTCCGATGCCCAAGAGAATTGGACCTTTCAAAGGTCGCAGAGGCGTTACGACAGGTCAAACTGAGACTTTCCATTGATCGTATAGATATAAATAAGATGGATAAGGCGGATCTGGAAGAGTTACCGCCGATAGCTCTTGTCTCGGCTTTCAGAAAGTTTACAGGATAGGAGATAAAAATGAAGATACCCTACTATCCGGGTTGTACATTAAAAACAAAGGCAAAAAACTTTGAGAGATCCTCCATTGCCGTCGCCGAAATGCTCGGAGTTGAACTTGTTGAACTTCCTAAATGGAATTGTTGTGGTGTTGTTCATTCTTTGACATCGGATGATCTGATCCATCATCTTGCTCCAATAAGGAATTTGGTCCGTGTCCAGGAGATGAACGAGGAAAAATTGGTTGAAGATGAATTTAGACTTGTTACGCTTTGTTCAATGTGTTATAATACACTAAAGAGATCAAATCTAAGATTTATAGAAAATTATGAAGAGAGAGAAAAGATAAACAGTATTATGGAACGAGAAGAGGATTACAAAGGAAATGTAAAGGTTGTTCATTTTCTGGAAATATTAAGGGATATAGGTTATGATAAAATAAGTGATAAGATCAAAAAGCCACTTGATAAATTGAAGATTGCGGTATATTATGGATGCAATCTCCTGAGACCTAAGGAGGTGGGTATCGATGACCCTGAAAACCCTGATATACTGGAAACCCTTTTTGAATCACTGGGAGCGGAGGTTACCCTCTTCCCATATAAAAAGATGTGCTGTGGAAGTTATCAAACGGTTCTGGATAAAGAGAGTGTTGCCGATCTGACATATAATATCCTCTCCAATGCAAAGGAACATCATGCCGAGATAGTTGTAACAAGCTGTCCGCTGTGTGCTTTTAATTTAGATAACAGGCAGGAAATTGTTAGATCCAAACATTCCGAATTCAAAGCTATCCCTGTTGTCTATTTTTCCCAGTTGATGGCATTGGCTTTTGGATTGAATATTGAGATATGCGGTTTTGATTCGAACTATATTAGTGCGCTGCCCTTACTGAAAAAAAAGGGTTATTTAAAAAATAAATAGTGTGGAGGAAGTATATGGTTAAAAAAGATATTATGGAAGAAATTGCAAAAGCAAACAAGTCGGTTATTAAGGGAGTGGATAAGAAGGATATAGAACATTGGGCAACGATTTACATAATGGGAAAGGCGTATCGAGTACCTGCCGATCTGACCATTATGCAAGCGATGGAATATGCCGGATACAAATTTATTCGTTCCTGTGGTTGCAGAGCAGGTTTTTGCGGTGCCTGTTCAACGATATACAGATTGAAGGGAGATTACAAATTACAAACGGCAATGGCATGTCAGACACGGGTAGAGGACGGTATGTATCTCGTTCAACTTCCATTTTCTCCTGCTGAAAAGCCGATCTATGATATCGATACCGTAGAATATGAAGAGAATAGTTTTCTGAAATATTTTCCCGAGATTGCCAGATGTGTCTCCTGTAATACCTGTACAAAGGCATGTCCGCAGGATTTAGAGGTTATGGATTTTATTCAAGCAGCTCTCAGGGGAGACTTTAAAAAGGTGGCTGAGCTTTCATTTGATTGTATCCAGTGCGGATTATGTGCAATTAGATGTCCTGCGGAGATCGTTCAATACAATGTAGCTCAATTCGGAAGAATCATGTATGGTAAATACGGTTTTAAGGAAAACGAGTTTCTTGAAAAAAGGGTTACGGAAATAAAAGAGGGAAAATTTGATAAGGAATTTAAGAGATTATTATCTCTCAGCGGGAATAAAATAGTTGATGTCTATAAGAAACAGCAGGCAACAAAGAGTAAATACTTAAAAAAAGGGGGTAAAAAATGAGTGAATATAAACTTATAGGCGGCTATCCCGAGGATATGCGCAAATCAATAGAAAAACTTGAAAAAACAAGAGACCGAAGAGTTGGAAGGCTTCCAAAAGGTATGACCTTAGAGGAAAGAGAAGAGGTTTTGAATCTTTGTCATCCCGATTATACCCCTGGCGGTAAAAGAAAAATACCCATTGGGGTCAATAAGGGAGATACGGCACCAACCGAGGTCGTTGAGCTTTTAGAAGCAAATCCGGCAATCGATACAAAAGATATTGATCTTTCCAATATTGATTATGAAACGGATATACTGATCATTGGCGGCGGATTGACAGGAACAGCAGCAGCACTTCTTGCCAACGATAACGGCGTCCCTGTTGAAAAGATTCTCCTTGTCAATAAGTTAAGGCATGGAGATTCAAATTCAATTATGGCTCAGGGAGGAACTCAAGCTGCGGATTCACCCGTAGATTCTCCACCCATTCACTATCTTGATGCGATAGGAGGAGGTCATTTTACAAATAAACCGGATGTTTTGAAAGCACTGGTAGAGGAAGCACCTATTGCATTAAAATGGATAGTTGATCTTGGTGTGCTTTTTGATAGAACAGAGGATGGAGATTTCGTGAGGCTACCCGGAGGAGGTACTTCAAGAAAGAGGATGCATGCCTGTAAGGATTACACAGGGCTGGAGGAATTAAGGGTTATAAGAGATGAATTTAGAAATAGAAAGATCCCTGTTTTAGAATTCTGTCCCGTTGTAGAACTTTTGACCGATTCCGTTACCGATAAGGTTACGGGGGCAGTGCTCTGGGAGATGGAAACAGGTGATTATAAGATCGTAAGGGCTAAGGCAACGATACTTGCAACGGGTGGCTTTGGAAGACTTCATATCAGGGGCTTTCCAACCACAAATCATTATGGTGCAACAGCAGATGGCATTGTATTAGCATACAGGGCAGGGGCAAAACTAAAAGATACCGATACCGTTCAATACCATCCCACAGGTGCAGCATATCCACAGCAGATCATAGGACTTCTTCTTACTGAGAAATTAAGATCTATGGGAGCACAGCCTATCAATAAAGAGGGTGAAGCATTTGTTTACCCGCTTGAACCAAGAGATGTTGAAGCATCAAGGATCATTAAAGAGTGTTATATTAACGATATGGGAGTAACAACCCCAACGGGAATGAAAGGGATCTGGCTTGATACTCCACTAATTGATATAATAAACGGTCCGGCAACTATTGAAAAATCCTTTCCCGGTATGGTGAGAATGTTCAAAAGATTCGGTATAGATATGATAAAAGACCCCGTTCTTATCTTCCCGACACTTCATTACCAGAATGGCGGAGTGGAGACCGATCCCGAAGGAAGAACCAATATCAAAGGACTTTTTGTTGCAGGAGAAGCCTCAGGTGGTGTTCATGGAAAAAATAGATTGATGGGAAACTCCACCCTTGATTGTATTGTTTTTGGGAGGATCTCAGGAAAGACCGCTGCTTCTTATATTAAAGGCTATAAGAAGAAGGATAAGATCAGCTTCAGGCATCTTGAAAAATACGGAAAATTATTTAAGGATGCAGGAATAAAAGCAAAGGGAAGGGCGCCGATCCTGTTACCTGAATATAGAGGAAAAGCTGTTCTTGAAAGAATGATTGATGTATTTTAATAAATAGGAGGTAAATACTTATGGAAGATAAAAAAGCTAATGTTGAAAAGCTTTTAGCAAAAGCAAAAAAACCGGGACTGGATGCTATGGAACTGCATCCTTTCTATAAAGGTAAGGTAGAGGTTACATTAAAATGTACCGTGAGGGATTTTAATGATTTTGCGATATGGTATACACCGGGAGTTGCGTCACCATGTCGGGATATTCAACAACATCCCGAAAAGGTATTTGAACATACCAATAAAGGCAACTTCGTAGCAGTGGTAAGTGATGGCACGAGAGTCTTAGGTCTTGGTGATATTGGTCCTGAAGCGGGATTACCCGTAATGGAAGGTAAGGCACTACTCTTTAAATATCTTGGTGGTGTGGATGCATTTCCTATCTGTTTAAAAGAGAAGGACCCGGATAAGATTATAGAAATAGTAAAGGCACTTGAACCATCATTCGGCGGCATAAATCTTGAGGATATTTCCCAGCCAAAATGTTTTTATATCCTTGACAAATTAAGAGAAGAGATGAATATACCCGTTTGGCATGATGATCAGCAGGGAACCGCTACTGTTACACTTGCAGGACTTTATGGTGCTTTAGAGGTTGTTGGTAAAAATATTGAAGATGTCCGGATTGCCTTTGTAGGTGCCGGTGGTGCAAATATTGCAATTTCCCGTGTTCTTATACTTGCCGGCTTTAAGCCAGAAAAAATGATCATGGTAGATAGCAAGGGTATATTGAACAAGGATAGGGAAGACCTAAATACATCAAAAACAAAGGAAAAATGGAATATGTGTACGATAAGTAATTCCGAAAATAAGAAAGGCGGGATAGCGGAAGCACTTGAAGGAGCAGATGTGTGTATCGCCCTTTCAAAACCAGGTCCCGGAACTATCAAAAAAGAATGGGTAGCAAAGATGAACTCTGATGCAATTGTCTTTGCTTGTGCAAATCCTGTACCGGAGATATGGCCGTGGGAAGCAAAGGAAGCAGGTGCAAGGATCGTTTCAACAGGCAGAAGTGATTTCCCGAATCAGGTGAATAATTCTCTTGGATTCCCTGCTATATTCAGGGGAGTTTTAGATGTCGTAGCACATACCGTTACAGATACAATGTGTATAGCAGCAGCAAAATCGCTTTTAAAAAGTGCCAAAAAGAAAGGATTAAGTGACAATTATATCACTCCTACAATGGATGATACTGATGCATTTATAGAGGAAGCAGTCGCCTGTGGTATGCAGGCAATAAAGGAAGGAACGGCAAAGAAAAAGTTAACCGAAGAGGAATTACGAAAAAGTGCCGGAGAAAAGATCACCCGTGCAAGAAAGCTTGTGCATCTTGCAATGAAGAAGAAGATCATACCGAAAGCACCTAAGTAAGATAGTGGTTAATGCCGGGATGTAAATCCATAAGAGTAAAGTAATTGCCTCGAAAATAGGAAAGAAATATTATAAAGACACACCTGAAAATATTGTTATTTAAATACTGAATATTTCGCGGAGCCTATGCTGAACAAAGTGAAGTGCCCAATATAACTGAATTGTATTTGACTGGTGCTCTGTGGTTAATATTATTAAAATAAAAAGCGAAAAGATATTGCAATAATTTCAAAATAATTTTGAAAAAAATAACATTTTCACATAGTAAAGTTTCTTAACATTTTCATTTAGTAACAATAAAAAAAAACAGTCTAAAAGAAACCGGGGATATCCTGTGGTAAATTTGCTACCTTGATCCCGGCTTTTTCCAAATATTCTATTTTAGCTTGTGCGGTTTCATTTTTCCCCGAGATTATTGCTCCGGCGTGCCCCATTCTCTTTCCCTTCGGTGCGGTTTTTCCTGCAATAAAAGCGATTACAGGTTTTTTTACATTTTCCTTTATATAATCAGCGGCAATAATTTCATCATTACCGCCGATCTCTCCTATCAAGACAATGCCTTCTGTCTCTTCATCGGCATTGAACATTTTTAAAAGCTTAAGAAATCGACTTCCGATAATAGGATCACCGCCAATGCCGACAACAGTAGTTTGTCCAATCCCGGCAGTTGTTAAGCCATAAACTACCTCATAGGTAAGTGTTCCACTTCTTGAGATAACTCCGATATTACCTTTTTTACAGATATTTCCCGGAAGGATCCCCATTTTCGCTTCTCCCGGTGATATTAGACCTGGACAATTCGGTCCGATTATGGTAATATTCTTTCCTTTAATATAATTCTTTATTTTTAACATCTCTAATGCAGGAATACCTTCCGTAATTACAACGATTAATTTTATTTCTTCATCAATTGCTTCCCATATAGCATCTGCTGCAAATTTTGGCGGAACAAATATAGTTGTAGCATCAACGGAAAATTCTTTTTTTAAGTCGGAAACAGAATTGAAAACGGGCTTTCCCGCAACTTCAATACCACCCTTTCCCGGTGTAACTCCGGCGATGACCTTTGTACCGTATTCAATCATCATTTTTGTATGAAATCCACCATCTCTTCCTGTAATACCCTGAATAATGACATTTGTATCTTTATTTAAAAGAATTGACATATTAATCTCCTATCATTGAAACGGCTTTTTTCACCGCTTCCTGCATTGAAGTGGCAATATCCAAATTAAGAGAGTTAAGTATTTTAACCCCTTCTTTTTCGTTGGTACCTGTTAATCTAATAACAATTGGAATGGAAATTTCAAGTTTCTCCATAGCTATTTTTATACCATTTGCAATATCATCACATCTTGTAATTCCCCCGAAGATATTGAATAAGATCACCTTAACATTTTTATCTCTTTTTAGTATCTTTAAGGCATTGATTACCTTATCAGGATTGGAAGAACCGCCAACATCAAGAAAATTTGCAGGTTCACCTCCAAAATATTTTATCATATCCATGGTTGTCATTGCCAGTCCGGCACCATTTACGATACATCCGATATTACCGTTCAATTGAACATAGCTTAAACCTGCTTTTTTTGCATCAAGTTCTTCGGAAGTAAGATCATCGTAATTTATAAACGAATCGAAATCGCTTAAAAATGGTATCCCATTATCATCTACGACTATCTTAGAATCAAGTGCTATTACCCTATTACCTTTGATAATAGCCAGGGGATTTATTTCTACAAGATTTAATGAAAGTTCAATCACCATCTGGTACATTTTTTTTATTATATATCTAAATTGATTTTTTAAATTACGATCCTTAATCTTTGTTTTCTCAAAAAATTTTACAAAATGATGATTTTTTAATCCGATCAAGGGATCAATATCAAGTTTCAATATGGCTTCAGGGTTTTCTTCGGCAAGAATTTCTATTTCCGTACCGCCCTGAGATGATGTTATCATTGTTATCTTTTCACTATTTCTATTCAGCATAAATGAAAGATAAAATTCTTGTTCAATATTTAGTCCTTCTTCTATTAGAACTTTTTCAACCTTATACCCTTTAATGTCCATTCCAAATAAGTTTTCCAAAGCAGATTCAATCTCACTGACCTGTTTTATTAATTTTACACCACCTGCTTTCCCTCTTCCTCCAACTAAAACCTGTGCTTTTGCTACGATAGGGAAAATATCCTGATCAATCATTTTGAAAGCATCATCTTTACTATAAAATATCTTGCCTTTTGGAATCGGTATAAGATATTTTGCGAATAATCTCTTGCCCTGAAATTCGTATAATTTCATTTTTTACCTCTCGGATACATTTTTAAATTTACCATATTTTTATAAAAAATGCAAATTTTTGTTTGTTTAGTTTTGACTTTTGACTTGGTCTCTTTTGATGCATCTCAATATGATTTGA
>JAUXGM010000087.1 GCA_030622125.1 bacterium
AAAAAGATTTAATGAAAAGTGATTTAATAAAATCACTTAAACTGAAAATTTAAAGATAGATTCTAAAGATTTTTCTGATTTTAATAATTTTAATCTGTCTAATCTGTCTAATCTGTGGTTAATATTATTATAATGAAAGGTGAAAAGATATTGCAATAATTTCAAAATAATTTTGAAAAGTTTAACATTTTTATTTAGTAAAATTCGTTAACATTTTTATATTGTAACAATACCGATCTTCTTATTATTTGAATATTTTTAAAAAAATGGTATAATCAAAAAAAAGGAGGTTCTATGGCCGGTAATATTATAACAATTGAATTTATTCTTTATTTGGCATTTATACTTGGTGTTGGACTTTATTTTGCAAGAAAGAAGATGACTCAAGAGGGATTTTTACTCGGTGAAAAAAAGATACCGGGTTGGGCTTTAGCATTATCGGAAAGAGCTACGGGAGAATCAGCCTGGCTTGTTTTAGGTTTGACGGGTTTTGCATTTACAGCAGGATTATCATCTGTTTGGATCGCTGTTGGTTGTGTTAGCGGAATTGTTGTTTCTTGGTTATGGTTAGCAGACAAGTTTAGAAAAGAAAGAGACAAATATAATGCTTTGACATTACCCGACTATTTCGCTGCAAAATACAAAGATAAAGCCAAGTTCATTCGTTTATTTTCGAGTATTATTATAATATTTTTCTTTATTTTATATGTTGCCGCACAATTTAACGGTGCCGGTAAAACTCTGAATGTTACTTTTGGAATATCCAAAACAACCGGTGTGATTATTTCCGCTATTATTGTTATCGCTTATTCAATGGCAGGTGGTTTTTTTTCCGTCGTATGGACAGATGTAATTCAGAGTATTCTAATGATCATTACATTGGTCGTTACACCAATTATAGGATTATTCTACCTTTCTTCACATGACATTTCAATAATGCATGCCTTAACTAATGCAGGTGTTGGACTGGGCATGGATCACTGGACCGGTACCGCCACAGGTTTTGCAGCCGGAGTTTTAATATTTTCAAATTTTGCATGGTTCTTTGGATATTTAGGCGGACAACCCCAACTTGATGCAAGATGGATGGCAATGAAGAGCAAAAAAGATATCAAGACAGGCAAAATAGTGGCAATAACCTGGACTATTTTTGCATATATTGGTGCTATACTGATTGGATTGGAGGCTTTTGCAATTTTAGGTAAAACTGCTGATGCAGAACAGGTACTTCCTCTGATGCTAATGAAACTGTTTCCTCCGGCAATTGCGGGAATATTACTTGCGGGAGCAGTCGCTGCTATGATGTCAACGGCTGATTCACAGATACTTGTGGCAACATCTTCGGTAAGTGAAGATATTATTCATAAAGGAATGAAAAAAGATATAAACAATAAAAAAATGGTAGCAATATCAAGACTTACTGTTCTTTTCGTAGGTCTTTTTGCCTTTATATTAGCATTGGTATTTACATCGGAAAAAAGTTTAATATACACAATTGTTCATTGGGCATGGGCTGGAATAGGTTGTTCCTTTGCACCTGCTGTTATACTTTCCTTTTTCTGGAAGAAATTTTCCTCTTCAGGGGTTGTTGCTTCTTTGGTTACAGGATTTTTTATAACTATTATCTGGAAAATATCAGGACTTGATAAGATATTGACAGCTCGTGCAGCAAGTTTTATTATTGCTTTTACCGCCGCAGTGATTTTTACTTATATTTTCCCAAAAAAAATAAAATAAAAGAGCTTTAACCAGAAACAAGTGGGTAAAAATTTGTAACAAAATAAAATATCATTTTAAATTTTACATTAACAATGTTATTCTGAACTTCGTCTTCGCTGTCATTCTGATGACCTTGCCGATTACTCAAATTCCGATTTGGCGGAAAGAATTCCCTAAATATTCAAAATAAAATGTCTTATCGTATGAACATACTGGGATACTTCACATTCGTTCAGTATGACGAGAATATATTTTTATTCTTGTTACTTCTTATTTCTCATTTATATTTTGATGTTATGATGGTATTATCACGAACTACACAGTATATATATTTATTTTTAAAACTTTTAGTTCATAAACCGGTATAATTTACCCACACGAATCAAACTTGAGCCATTTATTTTTTGTCATAATTATTTTGTGAATTATAAATTTCCAAAGAATACTTTTTAATAATTTTCATAACTTCATCTCTCCATTCCTTGATAGTCATTTTGTGCATAATTTCATCAGTCATATCACAAAGCGTTAACTCTATCCATTCTTTTGTAATTTTTTTTGATTGTTTTTTCATAAATTACAGTTTAATTTTAAAAAATTATTTTTAAGCAAGTCACAGCTTTTTTTAAGAAAGTAAGAAAATAATTCAAGAGATTTTATTTGTGGATACAAATTTCTTCTCCTTTGAAATTTCACTACTTTTGTGATTCAATAATTTCTGAAGGTTCTTAAACCTAATCTGCTCATTAAACATCCTAATTCTATACTTTTTCACTTATTTTATTATACTACCTTTTATCTAAAAAATCAATTTTTTTTAAAGTTTTAGAAAATTCCCAAATTTTCAAGTTTCAATTTTTCTTCATCAAGAAATCTCTGTGTACCGACATAAACTTTACCGGGATTCAATTTATAATTTGAAGTAATTTCCAAAATATCCTTTGTGTCTTCAACATTTCCCAACAGTGAAAAATCATTTTTCACCCATTTATTAAGATCACTCGGTTTTAGGATTATTTTTTTCAGATCAGCTGAAAAAATAGAACCCGTCTTAAATTGTATCGGTACATTTTGAACAAAATGGTCTTCACCAATTTCTCTCATCAATCCGATATTAATAATTTTCAAATTATTACTTATCTTTACATTTTTCGGAATAGAACCCCCGAATGTTACAAGAATATCAAATCCCATCATATCGGTAAAATCCCATTGTGTTATCCCCTTTTTGAGAAATACATAATCTCTACCATTTTCATTGGCATTGGTTTTTAATATAATGTATTTATTGCTTTTAAGTATTTTTGCACGCTGTTCATTAATATCTTTTTCCTGTATAATAACAACATCATTTTCGTTCAGTTCAGGTAATTCTTGATATATTTCATCAAATATAAGCGATTCGCATGGAGTGCTCCCTACATAAATAAATTTAGAGCCATTTCGGGTTGCCTGTGTCGTCCAGTATCTTAAACTGCCGTGTATCTTTTCTATGTTTGTATTTACAAGAAATATCCGATTTGAGGAGATTATATCATCAAATTTCGCCGATGAAAAGCCGATAATTCTATCCTTTTCAAAGGTACCGATCTGATCGGTAATCTTTTTAAAATAATTGATTACGGAAAAATATTCTTCATTGGTAAAACCGCTTCCGATTGCAACTGCTATTTTCTTATTCTTGTTTTTAACCTCAATATATTCCCTTAGGGTATTTACATTATTTGAAAAATCCGTATAAAAATGTCTTAAATAGGAAGTGCCGTATTTTCCAAATGCGCATAACAATCCATGATTGATCTCGGATTCGGCATTTCCCCTAACGGTTTTAAATTCATCTTCATTATAACCCAATTTTACTTCACATCCAAGATCACAATTACCGCAAACAGAATCATAGTATGTAATGTCATGCGGACCGGGTTGAATTGTATCCGAAATGGAAACGATTGCACCAACAGGGCAAATTTCAGCACATTGCCCACACGAAATACATTCGGGTGAATCTAAAAATGATTTTTCCAATTGAGGAGATATCTCGGTTGGAAAACCTCTGTTTACATATCCGAGAGCACTTGCACCTACAAGTTCTTCACAAACCCTTACACATTTTCCGCAAAGTATACATTTATTAATATTAAATTGAATATAAGGATGACTTTTATCCTCTTCCTTTTCAATAAACTTACCGAAGAATCTGCTTTTATTTACCTGATACATTGTGGAATACTCTTTCAATTTACACTCTTTAATATCCTGACAACCGCATTGCCTACATCTTTTTGCTTCCGTGATCGCCTCTTCTTCAGAAAGAGTAAATTCAAAATCTTCAAAATTGTTTTTTCTTTCAATAGCAGATAATTTTTTTATTTTGATGGGATGTTCTTTTTCAACATCTTCAAAATCCTTTTCGGTTATCTCTTTAAAATCCTTTTTTTGTATAAAAAATTCAAAAGGAACATCTCTTATCTCACCTTCTTCAAGATAATGTGCTATCGTTTCAGCTGCTTCACGACCATGAGCAACCGATTCAACAACCGTTGATGGTCCTAATACGCAATCTCCTCCGGAAAAGACACCGGGAACATTTGTTGAAAAAACATTTTCCTTTACTTCAACCCTGCCTCTTTTGTTATATTTTAATCCCATTGTATTCAATATGGATATGTCAATCTTTTGACCGATTGCAGTAATAACCGTGTCAAATTCAACAAAATGTTCTGTCTCAGGCATTGCAATAGGTCTTCTTCTTCCCGATTGATCGGGTTCGCCCAATTTCATATTTATCAAATTCAAACCTTTGACAATATTATTATCATCTACAACTACCTTTGTCGGATTTTTCAAAAAATTAAATTGAACACCTTCTTCCTCTGCTTCTACGATTTCTTCAACATTTGCAGGCATTGCTTCTTTATCTCTTCTGTAAATTATATGAACTTCTTTTGCACCTAATCTAATCAATGTTCTGGAAACATCCATTGCCGTATTACCGCCGCCGACAACGGCACATTTTTCACCGAATTTGGGGATTTCTCCAAGAGAAACTTTTCTTAAAAATTCCACACTTTGATACGAACCTTTTGCAGTTTCGCCCGGAATTCCCATGGGCATATCTTTTTGAGCACCGATTCCGATAAAAAATGACTTATATCCATCTGCTTTTAATCCATCAAAAGTAATGTCTTTGCCGAATTCGGCATTTGTTTTTATTTCAACGCCCATTTTTTCTAATATGCCGATCTCCTTATCCAACAGATCCTTTGGTAATCTATATGTGGGAATACCATACCTTAACATTCCACCGGGTTTGGGAAGTTTTTCGAATATAGTAATTTGATAACCTTTAATTCTCAAATAATAAGCTGCCGATAGACCTGCGGGACCTGAGCCTATTATAGCAACTTTAACATTCTTTTCTTTTTTAATCTTAGGAATATAAGGATTATCAGAGTTAATATCCATTTCCGCAACAAATCTTTTTAAAGGATTTATCAATATATGTTCTTCCGTATAATTTCTATAACATTCCTTACTACAAAATTGCGGGCATATCCTACCGATACTTACAGGCAAAGAAATATTTTCCTTTATCAATTTCAGTGCTTTTCTATACTCCCCATTTGCAATATGGGCAATATAACCTTGAATATCTACATTGGCAGGACAAGCTCTGTTACATGGAGCATAGCAATCGGCATAATGATTTGAAAGCATGAGTTCAAGAGCCATTGTCCGTGATTCTTGAATGTCTTTTGAATTTTCTATGATCTCCATTCCTTCTCCAACAAGAGTAGAACAGGCAGGCATAAATGCTTTTGCTCCCTTTACCTCAACAAGGCATGCCCTACATGAAGCATAATGTTCCAATCTCGCTTCTTCACATAGCGTTGGAATAAATATTCCGTTATCTTTTGCTACTTCAAGGATTGTTTTTCCGTTTTCAACTTCTAATTCCTTATTATTGAATTTTATTTTTACCTTATTCATTATTTACTCCTTTATCACTGCATCAAATCTACATGCCGTATAACATTTTCCACATTTTATACAGATACTTTGATCAATAATATGAGTTTTTTTGACCTCCCCGGAGATAGCATCAACCGGGCAATTTCTTGCACATAGTGTACAACCGGTACATTTGTCGGGATCAATTCTGAATTCAATCAGAGCTTTACAAACACCGGCTGGACATTTTTTATTCTTAATGTGAGCAATATATTCATCTCTAAAATATTTTAAACTTGTTAAGACAGGATTAGGTGCTGTTTGACCGAGTCCACACAATGAACCGTTCTTTACCTGATAAGCAAGGGCTTCAAGTTCATCTAAATCTTTCATTTCACCCTTACCCTTAGTTATTCTATCAAGTATTTCATACATTCTTCTGTTTCCTATACGGCAAAATGTGCATTTACCACAGGATTCCTCAACAACAAAATCAAGGAAAAATTTCGCTACATCCACCATACAGGAATCCTCATCCATTACGACCATTCCACCTGAGCCCATAATCGCACCGGTGTTATTCAATGAATCATAATCAACGGGAGTATCAAGTAATGATGCAGGAAGACAACCCCCTGAGGGTCCACCGATCTGGACTGCTTTAAATTTTTTATCATTTATTATACCGCCTCCGACATCAAAGATAACCTCTCTTAATGTTATTCCCATAGGTACTTCTACGGTACCGGAATTTTTTATCTTGCCTGTTAAAGCAAAAACCTTTGTTCCTTTGCTTTTCTCTGTTCCGATACTCGCATATTTATCTCCACCATTAACAATGATCCATGGCACATTTGCAAATGTTTCAACATTGTTTATATTTGTGGGCTTTTTCCACAGACCACTATTTGCCGGAAAAGGCGGTTTTAATGTAGGCATACCACGATTACCTTCAATTGAACGCATCAATGCCGTCTCTTCACCGCATACAAATGCTCCCGCACCCTTTTTCAAACTTATATCAAAAGAAAATCCGGAATTAAGAATATTTTCTCCTAAAAATTCCTCTTCCTTAGCTTGTGCAATTGCTTTTTCCAATCGTATTATTGCAAGGGGGTATTCTGCTCTAACATATATGTAGCCTTGATTTGCACCAATTGCATATCCGGCAATCGTCATACCTTCAAGGACTGAATGCGGATCACCCTCAAGAACACTTCTATCCATAAATGCCCCGGGATCACCTTCATCTGCATTACAGATAATATATTTCATATCACTTTTTGAACCACCGGCAAATTTCCATTTGAGACCTGTCGGAAAACCGGCTCCGCCTCTGCCCCTCAATCCTGATTTTAAAATCTCTTCAATAACCCAATCTTTACCCTTTTCAAAGGACTTTTTTATCCCTTTATAGCCATTTTTTTCAATGTATTCAACGATTGATTCAGGATTGATTATTCCGCTATTTCTCAGGACGATCTTTATCTGTTTTTTATGATAATGGTCATTTTCATATTTTTCGTCTCCCGGTATATAGACTACCAATTCCTCTGCAATCTCATTGTTTTTTATTTTTTGTGAAAGGAATTTTGACTTTTTGCCGTCTATATCACCATAAATAATGGAATGTCCGTCATTATATTCAATTTCAACGAGAGGCTCTCTAAAACACATACCGATACATCCGGTTCTCTCAACAACAATATTGCTGTCGGCAAGATCTTCTTTTAGATTATCAAAAACAACCTGAGCACCTGCTGCAAGACCACAGGAAGCCATTCCAATCTTTACTCTTTTTATATTAGTCATTTTCAACCTCTTTAAATTTTTTCAACACATTTTTAACCTTTGTGCTGTCAAGTTTTCCATAGACCCTGTCATCTATCATAATAACAGGTGCAAGTGAACAGCAGCCCAGGCAAGCAACCTGTTCAAGTGTATAATATCTATCTTCTGTTGTTTCCCCTACTTCAATATTTAGTATCTCTTTGACGGTATCCATAATAGAATCACCATTATTAACAAAACATGCCGTTCCATGACATACACGGATAATATGCTTCCCAACCGGTTCTGTTCTAAATTGGGCATAAAATGTAATGACCCCATTGATTCGAGGGACAGGAATATGAAATTCTTTGGAAAGTATCTCAATACTTTCCTTCGGGATATATTTATATTTTTCCTGAATCTCCTGCAATGCGGGGATAAGAGCACCTACCTCCTCCTTATACTTTTTAACAATTGGCTTTATTCCTTCTTCTATTTTATTCATATTTTACTCCATTATTAATTCATTTTTTGAAAAAAAGAACGGTATTTCATAAGAAGCGGATTTTTCCGAATCTGAGCCATGAATAGAATTTTCCCTTATGTTATGACCAAAAGAATGTCTTATTGTCCCCTTCTCAGCCTTTTCCGGATTGGTAGATCCCATTAGTTTTCTCATTCCGTCTATAATATTTTCACCTTTCCAAACAGAAACAAATATGGGACCGGTCTGCATAAATTTTACCAATCCGTCATAAAAATCTTTTCCTTTATGAATGTAATAAAATTGTTCTGCTTGCTGACGAGAAAGTCTTATAAACTTTCCTGCAATTAGTTTAAAGTTCTCATTTTCTATCATTGATATGATCTTGCCCAACTTATTTTCCCTTATCGCACGCGGTTTGATAATCACTAAGGTTCTTTCGGTCATAGCAATCTCCTTTTTAATATTCAAATTATTTATTATATCTTTTTAAAATTTAATTTCAAGTAGTTTTTTAAAAATTTTGGTGTTTTGGAGCACACCAAAAAAAAATAGGTCAAAAGCGACGAAGTCATTAAAAAAGTTCAAGGTTCAAAAGTTCAAAGGTTCAAGGTTAAAAGAGAATACACTGAAAACGAGCGGGACATACGTTGCTTGCATCGTGTGTCCCAAGACAAAGGTGTAATAATCTCATATTTGAAAGGTAAAAAGGGAACACAGTGCAACAGAGCAACAGTGTACCAGATAACAATGCAACAGGCGAAGGAAAGGGACGAGCTACACACTATATCAGAATCAAATAGAAATGGAGCAATTTAACGGCACTGC